>JANYFM010000198.1 GCA_025362655.1 Hyphomicrobiales bacterium
GTCAGCCCCATCGGTTTTAGATGATCGTCCAGCCGCGTCCGGCTCGCGTTCTCCAGCCGTTTGAGCAAATATATCGTGCGCGGCGGCATATTGAATTTTCCAATGGACAGCATCGGGGCCGGCTATATAAGGTTGCCTAACATAGGGGGAGGCGGCCATGCAATCTGCTGACAACGCCGGCGGGCAAAGCGGGGCGTCCTTAAGCAAATCGACGGTTCTGGTTGAATTTGACGCGGGCATCGCCTGGGTGACGCTCAACCGCCCTGAAAAGCGCAACGCCATGAGCCCGACGCTCAACCGCGAAATGCTTGAAGTGCTTGAGGAGCTGGAGACGGACAGCCGCTGCGGCGTTGTCGTGCTCACCGGCGCCGGCGAGTCCTTCACCGCCGGCATGGACCTCAAGGAATATTTCCGGGAAACCGATAATGCATCCGCCGCCGTCAAGCTGCGCGTCCGCCGCGCCGCGGGCGAGTGGCAATGGCGCAAGCTGCGCCATTTCGCCAAGCCCACCATCGCCATGGTCAACGGCTGGTGCTTTGGCGGCGCTTTCACGCCGCTGGTCTCCTGCGATCTCGCCATCGCGGCGGATGAGGCGACATTCGGCCTGTCGGAAATTAATTGGGGCATCATTCCCGCCGGCAATGTGACGAAGGCCGTGTCAGAGGCCATGCTGCCCCGCGCGGCGCTCTATTACATCATGACGGGCGAGACTTTCGGCGGGCAAACCGCGCGCGAGACGGGGCTTGTCAACGAGTCCGTGCCGCTGGCGCAATTGCGCGCGCGCACCCGCGCGCTGGCCATGACCCTGCTCGGCAAGAACCCCACCGTTCTGCGCCAGGCCAAAAACGCTTTCAAGCGCGTCGGCTCCATGGATTGGGACCTTTCGGAGGATTATATCGGCGCCAAGGCCGAACAGACCGCCGCCCAGGATCCTGAAAAAGGCCGGCAAAAAGGCTTGACGCAATTCCTCGATGAAAAATCCATCCGGCCCGGCCTTGAAGGCTATAAACGCGGGGACTGATCCTTTGGACGCGGTGTTTCCCGTCGAGCGCCTGCTTCGGCCGCGCACCCTCGCCATTGTCGGCGTCTCCGAGGACCCGGCCTCCATGGGCGGACGGGCGCTGGCCAATGTGGATCGCTTCGGATTCACGGGTGATGTGCATCTTGTCAGCCGCGGCAATGTCAAAGTCGGCGCGCGCGATTGCGTGGCCTCCATCGATGATCTCCCTGACAATATCGACGCGATGGTGCTGGCGCTTCCGGCGGCCGGCGTTCTTCAAGCTGTCGAGGCGGCCGCGCGGCGCGGCGTCGGCGCCCTTGTCGTGTTTGCCGCGGGTTTTTCAGAAGCCGGCCCGGATGGACGCGCTGAACAGGATCGCATCGCGAAGATAGCGCGCGCCGCCGGCATCGCGCTGCTCGGCCCCAACACGCTGGGCATCACCAATTATGTCGATAGCGTTTGCCTCGGGTTTGGTGCCAATCATCCCAGCCCGCCGGGCAAACGTCCGGCGATGGCGGTGATTGCGCAAAGCGGCGCCATGGCCGCATGCATGCGGCTTTCCGCGGTCGAGCGCGGCCTCGCCGTGTCCCACAGCGTCGCCACCGGCAACGAGGCGGTGACCGGCGTCGAGGATTATCTGGCGGCTTTTGTCGATGACCCCGCGGCCCGCGCCATCGCCGTCTTTGCCGAACAGCTGCGCCGGCCCCGGCTATTTCTGGAGCTGGCGCGGCGCGCCCGGCAAAACGGCAAGCCAGTCATTCTGCTCAACCCCGGCCGCAGCCGGCGGGCGCGCGATTCCGCCGCCTCGCACACCGGCGCTCTCTCCGGCGATCACGAAACGATGCGCGCCATGGTTGCGGGCGAAGCGGTCATCGCCGTGGACACGCTGGAGGAGTTTCTCGACGCGTCGGAATTTTTCACGCGCTTCCCCAAGCCTTCTGTCAGGGGGCCGGCGGTCATCACCGATTCCGGCGCCTTCAAGGGGCTGGCGCTCGATTTTGCCGAAACGATCGGGCTTGATCTGCCCGAAATCTCCGAAATTACCCGCGCAAAACTCGCCGCGCGGCTGCCCGGCTTTGCCGCCCCAACCAACCCGCTGGACATCACGGCGCAGGGCCTGAAAGACATGCCGCTCTACGCTGAAGCGGCTACAATCCTTCTTGAGGACGAAGCCTGCGGCGGGCTGCTTCTCGCGGTAATGCCGGGATCCCCCGATGTCGGGCAAATCAAGATGCGAACCGTGCTTCCGGCTCTGGGCGATGGCGGCAAACCCACGGCTTACGTCATTTTGGGCGGCGCCGCGCCGATTGCCCCTGATGTGGAGCGCGCGGTTCTCGATGCCGGCCTGCCGTTCCACCGCTCGCCCGAGCGCGCGCTGCGCGCCTTTGGCCATTGGCAGCGTTACGCGAAAATGCGTGACCGCGCCGCTGCGGGCCGCGCATCCCATGCGGCAGCGGCGAAGCGCATAGCGGGCGCCGGCATAGTGCCGGAATATGAAAGCAAACGCCTGCTTGCCGGGTTGGGCCTGCGCGTGCCCGAAGGCGTTCTCGCTGGGACCGTCGATGCGGCGGTAAACGCCGCGAATCAAATCGGCTGGCCCGTTGTTCTGAAAGCCCAGTCGGCGCGGCTTCCCCATAAAACGGAGGCCGGCGGCGTTCTCATCGACCTGCGCAGCGAAGCCGCGCTGCGCGCCGGCTGGGACGCGATCACCGCAGGCGTCGTCAAGGCAAAGCCCGGCCTCGCGCTGGACGGCATGCTTGTGGAAGCCATGGGCGCGCCAGGGCTGGAAATGGTTGCCGGCGGGCGCAATGACGCGGATTGGGGGCCGCTGCTGGTGTTCGGCCTCGGCGGCGTCTGGACCGAAGCTCTTGCGGATGTTCGCCTGCTGCGGGCGGATGCGACAACAGCGCATATTATCGATGAGCTTAAACAGCTTCGCGGCGCCGCTTTGCTGATTGGATCGCGCGGCGCTCCCGCCGTCGATCTCGAGGCTCTAGCGGTCGCAATAGGCTCCATAGGCGAACTGCTCTGCCGCCACCCCGAAATCGCCGAAATCGATGTCAATCCGCTGATCGCCTATCCGCCCGGCGCCAAGCCGCTGGCGCTGGATGCCCTGATCGTTTTGAAGGAGCCCAAAGCCGCTAACGACAGCCGCTAACGCCAGGGTTGCTTAGCGCCGCTGGATAGCTATCTTGCGGCGGGCCGATGATCCTTATTCTGGAACCGCGGACATTCCTGGGGAGGCACAATATGCGACAGCTCGCGGCGGCCGCGCTCGCCATCCTCACCCTTGCCGGCGCGCTGCCTGGCGAAGCCTTCGCTCAAGCCTACCCGAAATCGCCGGTCAGAATCATCGTCACTTTTCCGCCCGGCGGCGCCGCGGACACTCTGGCGCGCGCCATCGCCCGCTCCATGTCCGAAAGCCTCGGCCAATCCGTGATCATTGAAAACCGCCCGGGCGCCGCCGGCAATGTCGGCATGTCCGTGGTCGCCCATGCCCAGGGCGATGGCTACACGCTGGGGGTCGGCACGCTCTCAACCCTCGCCATCAACCCCGCGCTGGCAAAAGCGCCCTCCTATGACGCGCGCAAAGACCTCATCCCCGTGGCGATGATGACGGAGCTGCCGAATGTTCTCGCGATATCCGCGCAATCGCCGTTCAAGGACTTCGCCGGGCTGATCGATTTCGCGCGGGCCAACCCGGACAAAATGAACTACGCCACCAACGGACCGGGGTCATCGAGCCACATCGTGGCGGAACTGATGAAACGCAAGCTCGGCTTCGAAGCGGTTCACGTCCCCTACGGAGGCGATGCGCCGATCCTCAGCGCGCTGCTCGGACAGCAAATATTTCTGGGCATTCTCGCCCCGCCCGCAACCGCGGAATTCGTCAAATCCGGCAAAATCATCGCACCCGCGATTTCCGGGCCGCGCCGCATTTCGAGCCTGCCGGGCTCCCCCACCCTTGCAGAGCTCGGCCACCCCGATCTCACGGCCGCCACTTGGTTTTGCATCGTCGCGCCGGCGGGAACGCCGCAGGATGTCGTTACCCTGCTGCACCGCGAAATCAACAAAGCGATGGCCGCGCCCGATACACTGAAAGTCTTCGCCACAGGGGGACTGGAGCCCTCGCCCATGCCGCTGGCCCCCTTCCAGGCATTCGTGCGCGCAGAGCAGGACAAATGGGCCGGCGTAATCCGGACGCTCGGCATCATTTTGGAGCAGTGAGCCTCCCGCGCCAGCGAATGGGACAGTTTATGTCTGGTTCGGCGCTCGATCCCGAGCTCGTCAACGAGGTGCTGCGCGTTGTCGAACAGCTGGCCAAAGACGGCATCACGCTGATCCTTGTCACCCACGAGATGCGCTTTGCGCGCGATGTCGGCGCCAAGCTTGTCTTTATGCACGCGGGAAAAGTGCGCGAATCAGGCCCCCCGAAAACGCTTTTCGACGCGCCGCAAACGCCGGAGCTGAAACAATTTATCGGCGGTATCGGCTGAGGTTACAAAACTTTTACGCTTTCGCGCTTTTAATTGTCACAGGAATCATTTGTAATCCGTTCCGCAGTCTCGTGGATGGTGATTCGATGAGAGCTTGGTTGCGCAGGACGCCTTCCGGTCACGGTCTGCTCCGCGTCGCATCCGCCGGCCTGCGGCCTCCACTTCAAAACTTGTCGCGGAAAGCGCCCGGGCGATTGTTTCGCCCGGGCTTTTTCGCGTCTTGGCAGCAGAAGGAATGCATCCTTGGGCAAACAATTCAGCAAAAAACGCCGTGGTGAATTTCGCTCGTTCGGAGCCGCTGAAATCATTCAGTTTCAGGGGCCGAAAACCAAAGCCGTCCGGGCGCTGCCGCCTGTCAAAGCTCTGAATCCCGCGCAGGCCGAATATCTCGCGGCGCTGCGCTCCAGCCCGCAGGTCGTGGTGATCGGCCCCGCCGGCACCGGCAAAACCTGGATCGCCGCCGCCCACGCCGCCGACCTTTATCGCGACCGCCTGATATCAAAAATCATTCTGACGCGCCCCAACGTTCCCTGCGGACGCACTCTGGGGTTCTTTCCCGGATCATTGGAGGACAAATTCGCGCCATGGGCCGTGCCCGTTGTCGAGGCGATCAAGGAGCGCATCGGCGGCGCCGTCTATGACATTGCGCTCAAGAACGGCGACATCGAAATGGTGCCCTTCGAGGTCATGCGCGGCAGAACCTTCAAGAACGCCTTCGTTCTGCTCGATGAGGCGCAAAACACCACGCCGCAGGAGATCAAGACCTTCCTCACCCGCATCGGCGAGGATTGCACGACCGTCATCAACGGCGATGTCAGCCAGTGCGATCTCAGCGAGGCCTCGGGCCTGCGAAAAATGATTGAACTTATCCACGCGCAGGACCTGCCGGTGCCGGTGATCGAGTTCACCATCGCCGACATTGTGCGCTCCGGCGTCTGCGGCATGTGGGTGCGCGCCTTCGAGGCGGCGCATATCTGACGCGGCGCGCACGGGTGGAATTGTTGCGCGGCGCCGGCGGCGCGGGGGCTCAATCCCCCAGCGCCGCCGTCATTTCCTCAAGCCATGCCGCGTCCACCCCCGGCAGGGTGCGCAATTCCGCGCCCGCCTCCTCCCGTGTCTGCGCCACGCAGTCAATCACGGAGGGGGCGGCGCCGTTGGCCGGCTGGCAGGCGAACTCAAGGCGCACCCCGTTGGGGTCGAGAAAATAAATGCCATCGAGTCCCGGCAATTGCGGAATGGGGCCGACATAGGGAATGTTGTGGCTGCGCAGCCGCGCCTCAAGCGCCGCGAACCGCTCAGGCGTTACCACGAAGGCGCAATGCTGCATCGAGCCGATGGAGTTTCGGTTGCCCTGAGGCTCCCTGCCCCTCGGAATTTCGAAAAACGCAAGCGTGCTGTCGTTGCCCATATCGAAAAAATAGTGCCGCACTTCCTCGTACGGCGGATTGCCGCGGTTGCCGGCGCCCGTGCCGAGCCCGGCCGGCACTTTCATCGCATGCACCAGGGGCATGCCGAGAATCCGAACGTAAAACTCCGTCGTCGTTTTGATGTCATCGGTGCAGAGCGCGAGGTGATGCACGCCGCGCGTCTGCGCGCCCGCGCGTGCGGCGGCCTTGGCGTGAGCGGTCGTCATGAGCCTCTCCTTCGGCGCGCCGGCTGACCGGCCCGCGTTTGATTATCACAGCCTGGCGCGCATGCCGGCGCCAGTCAAACTATCGCAATCCTCATCCTTGGCCCAGGCGAACCGGACATTGTCACCACTTAATTTTCAACCCGCGGGGATGGCATGGAGAAGCGCGCGGGCAGGATTTGCCCTCACCCGACGCCCCGTCTCTCCCGCATGACAAACGTCAAATTCCGCAGATAAATCACCACGCCAAGGCTCTGCCCCAGAATGAACACCGGGTCGCGCCGATACAGAGCGTAAACCAGCAGCAGCAGCCCGCCGCTGATCGATAATATCCAAAATGAAAATGGGATCACGCTGCGCCCCGCTTTTTCGCTGGCGATCCACTGCACAAGGAACCGCCCGGTGAACAAAGCCTGCGCGATAAGTCCGATCCACGCCCACCAATCGAGCTTCAAAACGAAGACTTCGTAGAAATAGCCGCCCATGGCGTGCCAGAGATCGATGATCACAGCGCCGTCTCCTCGCGCGCGTCCGGCACGCGCCGGCGC
>JANYFM010000200.1 GCA_025362655.1 Hyphomicrobiales bacterium
TATTCTGCGCGCCGAGGAGAAGAAAGACGGCGCCGATGCGTTCGCGGGCAGGCATGCGCCAAATTTGCGCAGCCTGCCGGAGGAGGATCATCTCGCCGCCGCCATCGACCGCGCCGCGGCCGGCGCGCAAAAACATCTGGCGGCGGAGGATTTCGAGGGCGCCATGCACGCGCTCGCCAAACTGCGCGCGCCCGTCGATGCTTTTTTCGATAAAGTCACCGTCAATGATGCGGACGCGCGTCACCGTCTCAATCGCCTGCGCCTGCTCGGCGAGCTGCGCGCGGCAATGCTCAGCGTCGCGGATTTTTCGAAGATCGCTGGCTGAAGCAATTGTTAAACTTCACCGCAATTCGAGCGAATTTCGCGCGCACGCGGTAAACCGCGACAAGCGATTCCGGTTTGCCGGCGGGCGCGCCCGTGAGACAGTCCGCTCACCTGCCGCCGCATAAGAATGAAAGCCCGCTCCCCCCGGCGGTCTTTGGCTTGCCGGCGGCGGCTAACTCTGGAAGCCCCGGTCCCTCCCCCAGGGGATCGGGGCTTTTTGCGGCCTCAGCCCGGATCGAGCGGCGTTGTGCCCTTGGGCTTGCCATCGCTGCCCAGCGTGATTTTTTCGATGCGCGCCTCGGCGTTTTTCAGCAAAGCCTCGCAATGGGCTTTCAGCGTCTCGCCCCGCGCATAAAGCTGGATCGAATCCTCCAGCGGAGCCTGGCCTTTTTCAAGCTGATCGACGATCTTTTCGAGTTCGGCGAGCGCCGTTTCAAAACTCGGCGGGGCGGCTTCGGCTTTCTTGTCAATCATGCTCACGGGCCTGTCCGTTGAAAGGAATCGCCGCGCTTATACCACAGGCGCATCCGCGCCGGGCGCGGCACGGGGCTTTGCAAACACCAGTTTCTGATAGACGAGGCCGATGCCCATCAGCACCAGGCCGAGACCGATAAACGACAGCGGCCGCCACAATCCCGTGAGGCCCGCGAGGTCAAAGACGAAAACCTTGACCACAGTCAGGAAAACAAAAAACGCGGAAGCCAGCCTCGCCTCCTTCGAACCGCGCCACAGGCCATAGGCCAGCAGCACAAGTCCGAAGGCGAGCCACAGCGCGGAATAGGCGTAGGACTCTCCGGGCCCCGCGCCGCGCTCCCAATAAATATCGGCGCCGCGGAACATACGGCGCAAAGCCAGCGTGAGGTAACCAAATATCAGCGCGATGGCGGCGATGCGCGCCGCCGTGACATACCAGAACGGCCGCGCGCCCGCCGCCACCCGCGCCAGAATAAAAGCGGCCGCCGCCGGCAGGCCGTAGCCGGGGATCAGCGTGTTGAACAGCGCGCCGCCTTCGACAAGCCGGTGTGTGAACAAGGGATTGACCGCAAAGCCAAGCCCCAGCACGGCGAGAATCATCGTGCCGACAAAACCGATATAAGACGCGGCGCGAAATACCGGCGAGCGCCTGGCCGCCTCCAGCCGTGTCAGCACGGCGGCAAAGCCAAAGCCGGAGAAGACCAGCAGTCCAATTTCCACAAAGCCGCTGGCGGGCGCATAGATATCGCCGTCATTCAGCGCGTGCCGGATTTCGAAAAACACCAAAAAACCCGCCAGCAGAACCGCCAGCGCCTGCGCTACGCGCGCCGGCGTGTCCTCGGCCCCGTCAGCGCGGCGCATTGCGCGCGCCGCATAGCCAAAAGCCAGCGCGGGAATGCCATAGCCCGCCAGCAGCCAGTTAAAGATCAGCGTTTTTCCCAAAGCCGCGCCGACGATGCGCGGATCCCATGCCAGCCGCGCGGCGACGGCGATGCCGAGGCCCGTCACACAATGGCGCAGCGCCGGAATTTCGAGGCGGCCGGCGGTGTGAGCCGCGCCCGCCGCCGCCAGCGCCAGCGCGATGGTGAGCGTGCCCCCCTCCAGCGCGAAGGTGAAGGCGAGGGCCAGCGCGGCGAAGGTCGCGCTGGCGAAAGCGCCGAGGCCCAATACGAGCGTTTGCGGGCGCGCATCCCCCGCTAGGGCGCCGAGCCGGCCGCGAAACACCTGCGCGGCGAAAACAAAGGCGACACCCAGCGCCGCCGCAAGCGCGGCGAATGTATAGCTCGTCTCGAATTTTCCGAAACGCAGCCAGGCGGTGATCAAGGCCAATAATGGCGTCAGCGTCGCGGCTCCGGCGAAAAAGCAGGCGCCGGCATAAGCGGAGCGCCCAGCCAGCAGAGCGCGCGCGCAGAGCGCCGCAAGGCCAAGGGCGGTGACGACCGCGAAGGCGCCATAGCCGCCCGCATTCACCGGCTCGACCCAATGGGTAAGGCTCCAGTCCGGCAGGCGCCAAGTGATATCGGTGGCGAAGGTTCCCGGCCAGACGCGCAGGACCGCCGCAATAAACAGCCCGCAGACGCCGGTCACCGCCGCGGCGGGGGCGCTGGCGAGGCCGGTTACCGCCAGCAGCAGCGTCACGGCGGCCGCGAAAGCCATCCATCCCGTGCCAAACTGGCCGTATTGCGCGCCCGTGAAAAGCAGGAATTGCGCGATGACGGCAAAGCCCGCCGGGACAAGCACGGCGGCGGGATCGACGGGCGAGGTCGCCGGATCGCTCCCGCGCCATGGATCGACGCTGATGAACCATGCCGCCATGGCGCCGGCGATAAGCACATGCAGCGCGCCCGCCTGGAAAAACCCGGTGGAATCGCCGCCGTTCATGCTGAGAATAAATCCGAACGCCCACAACCCCCCGCCAATCGCCGTTGCCAGCGCCAGCCACAGCCAGCGCCGCAGCCGCGCCAAAGCGTAAGAGGCCGCGCTGACGACCGCGAGATAAATCATCAACGCCCATGGATTGGGCTCGCTTGTCGAAACAAGCAGCGGCGTCGCCAGCGAGCCGACCAGGCCCAGTCCCGCCAGCGCCGGCCCGTGCAGGGCGGCGGCGAACATGCAGGCGACACCGGCCGCGCCAAGCAGAACGAAAGCCGCCGCCGGACCGATAAAGCCATAGACGCCATAGGCCGCGTAAATTGCGGCAAAGGCCGCCACCGCGCCCGCCGCCGTCAGCACGCCGGGAATATAGGCGGCCTGCGCCGCCTTGCCCCGCTCATTGCGGCGCATCCACTCGCCGCCGGCGACAAGCCCCGCCGCCAGGCCGAGCCCCATGAGGATGCGCGCGCCCGGCCCAAAGAAACCCTGATCGATGGAATAGCGCACCAGCAGCAGCGCCCCCAGCGCCAGCGCGATGCCGCCCACCCATACGGTCCAGCGCGTGCCCAAAGCCTCCTCAAACCCGCGCGGCGGCGCGGCAGGGGGTGCCGGCGCGCGGGGCGGCGGGCTGACAGGCGCGGTCACGGCGGGGTCGGCGACAGCCCGCGCCGCTATAGCCGGCGGCGCGCCGGGCAAACCGATGGCGCCTGGCGCGGCTTGCGGAACGGGCGCAGGCTCCGGGGCGGCAACCGGCGCGGCCTGCGGCGGCGCCTCGCGCGGGGCGACAGGCAGGGCGCCCGTCTCCAGCTTTTTCAGCCGCGCCTCCAGCCTAACGATTTGCCCTTGCGCATCGCGCAGCCGTTCGCGCGCGCCCAGCGTGAGAAAGAACCCGATAGGCCCCAGCAGCAGACCGATCAGCGCGGCAAGGCCGAGAAGGATAAAGAAACCATCCATAGGGGGCTCTCAGGGGCGCTTGCGGCTGCGATGCTCAAACTTCCCTCATCCCCACGCGCCGCGCAAGCCGCCGGCGCGCGGCGGCACAGACCAGCGCATCAATCCGGCTTAATGCCGTTTTCGCGCACCACAGCGCCCCAAATTTCCATCTGCTCCTCAAAGAATTTGCGGAATTCATCGGGGCCCCGCATCAGCAGGGTGATTTGCTGCGTCTCGGTCAAAACCTTGGTGACCCGCTCATCATGCAGGGTCGCCGTCAATTCCGCCTGCATTCTCTCCTGAATGGGTTTGGGCGTGCCGGCGGTGGCGAAAACTCCCCACCAAGCCAGCGCCTCAAAATCCGGAAAGCCGCTTTCTTTCGCGGTCGGCACATTCGGCAGGCTCGCCAACCGCGCCGGGCCAGTTTGCAGCAGAGGCCGCAGGGCGCCCGCCTCCACTTGGCTGATCAGCAGCGCCGCCGAGCCGATGATGAGATCAATATGGCCGCCGATGGCGTCGCTGACAGCCGGGCCGCCGCCGCGATAAGGCACGTGCTGGGCAGTGAAGCCGCCCTTTTTGCCCAGCAAAATCATCGAAAGATGCCCGAGGCTGCCATTGCCGACGCTGCCATAGGTCAGAGTGTCCGGCTTGGCCTTCGCCGTCGCGACAACGTCGGCAAAGCTTTTGTAGGGGCGCGACGGATTGCACGCGATGATCATCGGCGCGGTGCCGACGAGCATGACAGGATCGAGGTCTTTCCTGGCGTCGAAACTTAGCTTCATCAGACTGGGCAGCACCGCGTGGGAATCAAACACATAGAGCCAGTTCAGCCCATCCGGCGCCGTTTTGGCGAAGAAGCTGGCGCCCGTCGCGCCGCCCGCCCCGGCGCGGTTTTCGACAATGATATTGGTGCCGAGCCGCTGCTGAAGCCCCGGCTGCGTCAGCCGCGCCAGCGCGTCGACAGAGCCGCCGGGAGCGAAGGGCACGGTGATTTTAACGGTCTGCCCATTGGGCCAGGCCGGCGTTTGCGCGCGGGCGGCGAAAGGCAGGGCGAGCGAGCCGGCGATCACGGAGCGGCGGGTGGTGCTGGGCATTGGGCGGTTTCCCTTGGATTGAACCGGGGTGCGATATCACGATTTTGCCGCGTGCGCCGCAAAAGATTGGGGCTGCCGCCTCAGGCGATGGCGCGCTCCCGGCAAAGCGGCCGGGCTCCCGCCAAATGCGCCGCCATCTCCCCGGCGATCGCCCGGACGACGGGCACCGCGACGGAGTTTCCGAATTGCCGGTAAGCCTGCGTATCCGACACGGGAATGTGAAAACCGGCGGCGCCCGGCGCTTCAAATCCCATCAGCCGCGCGCATTCGCGCGGGGTGAGGCGGCGCGGATTTTTGCCGCTCTGACGGATGAGAATTTCCGAACCGTCTTTGTAATAGCGCGCCGACAGCGTGCGCGCGGCATCGTTGGGGCCGGCCAAGCCAAAACCAAAGCCATTGCCCATTTTGCGGTGTTTTTCCGCATAGCCCTGCAAATAAGCCCAGAGCTTGTCTGTGAGAGTGTATTTGGCCAGAACCTCGCCGCGCGGCCCGCTGGTGTAGCGCGGGTCGGGAGCCTCCGAACCGTCCTGCGGATGCAGGATCGCGCCGAGTTTCGGGCCGGTGCCGGGCACCGGCACGCTGTCCAGCGAAAACCCCCGGGGCTCGCGAAACCCGGCGATGAAAATACGCTCGCGGTGCTGCGGAAGCCAGGGCTTGGCGTCGAAAATCCGGGCGCTGATGTGATAGCCAAGCTCCTCCTCCAGCACGCGCGCGATAACGCGAAACGTGTTCCCGCGGTCATGGCTGACGAGGTTCTTGACGTTCTCCAGCAGGAATGCGCGCGGCCGCCGGTCGCGGATAATCCGCGCCACTTCAAAAAACAACGTGCCCTGGGCTTCGCAGGCAAAGCCATGCGGACGGCGAAGCGCGTTTTTCTTGGAGACGCCGGCAATGGAGAAGGGCTGACAGGGAAAGCCCGCCAGCAGCAGATCGAATTCGGGAATGTCCGCCGATGCGACCGCGCGGATATCGCCGGCGATTTCATGCGCGCCAAAATTGGCGCGGTAAGTGAGATTGCTGAACCGGTCCCATTCCGAAGTGAAGACGCATTGCCCGCCAAGCTCATCGAACGGGCGGCGCAATCCGCCGATCCCCGCGAAGAGGTCAATGAAGCGGAGCGCGGGCTGCCGGGCCAGGATGCTTTGCGAACTCAATCGGACGCCCCCGAATCGCGGAAACGCTCATCATAAGCGTGAACGCGCGGATATTACGCGGATTATTTGAAGCGCGGCCCGCGCGCGTGCGCGCCCATCGATAGCGTGTTATCCCAAGCCATGTTCCGCGCCGCGCTTTTCACCCTCCACCCCGATATGTTTCCCGGCCCGCTCGGCGCCTCGCTGGCGGGCGAGGCATTGGCGCGCGGCCTGTGGGAATTGCAAACCATCGATATCCGCGAACACGGCATCGGCAGGCACCGCGCCGTCGATGACACGCCGGCGGGCGGCGGACCCGGCATGGTTATCCGCGCCGATGTGCTGGCAGCCGGGCTGGACGCGCGGCTGCCGGCGGACGATCCGCGCCCGCGCCTTCTGATGTCGCCGCGCGGCAAACCGCTGACCCAGGCCCGCGCGCGCGAATGGTCGTTGGGGCCGGGCGTTGTCATCGTCTGCGGGCGTTTCGAGGGCGTCGATGAGCGCGTCATCGAAGCGCGGGGCCTCGAAGAAATCTCTATCGGCGATTACGTTTTGTCCGGCGGCGAAATCGCCGCGATGGTTCTGCTGGACGCCTGCGTGCGGTTGATTCCCGGCGTAATGGGCAGGCTTGAATCGGGCAGTGACGAAAGCTTTGAGAACGGCTTGCTGGAATATCCGCAATACACACGCCCGCGCGGTTTCGAAGGGCGCGAAATCCCGCCGGTGCTGCTGAACGGCGACCATGCCAAAATCGCGAAATGGCGGCGCGAAAGCGCCGAGCGTATCACGCGCGAACGCAGGCCGGACTTATTGAAAGAGCCGTGAGCAGGCGCGCCGGAAAGCGGGTCGCTTCGCATCCTTCGCCAGCACAGCCCGCGCGCCCTATTTCAAAAAGCGGTCGAGCACCGGCAGGCTGAGCGCCGCCGCCAGACCGATCAGAGCGTAAGCGGAGACGCGGAATGCCTTGTCCGTCGTGCCCTGAAACATCCGCGCGCCTCCCCACAGGCCCAAAGCATAGAGCGGCCAGAATATCAGCGCGTAGACCACGACCTCAAAGGTGAACAGGCCCGTGACCAGAAAAACGATATCCATCACCGTCGAGCTCAGCGCGTAATAAGCCATGATATTGGTGCGGATCGTTGCCGCATCGGTCTTCTGGCCGAGCCAGTAGGCGATGACCGGCGGGCCGGATATGCCGGCCACCGCGCCCATCAGGCCCGCCGCGGCTCCCACCCCGACAGACAAAGGCGGATTGGTGCGCCCGCTGTAGCGCCAGCCGGACACCAGCAGGCCCAGCATCAGCAAAACCACCGCCTCCATGCCCCAGCGCACCGCTGTCGGGTCCATGTTTTTCAGCAGCCAGATGCCGAGCGGCAGCATGACCAGATGCCCCGCCAGCATGGGCGCCACCTCGGGCCATTTGCACGAGGGCACAGAGCGGTAGCCATAGGGCGTCGCCGAGCCCAAATCGAACAGGTAGAACATCGGCACGGCGATCTTCGGGCCGAAGACGGTGGCCGCCAGCGGAATGATGATCAGCGCCCCGCCAAACCCCGAATAGCCGCGCACCGCCCCGGCGATCAGCGCCACGCCCAGAATGAACCAGACGCGCGGCTCCTGCGCTGCCGAGCCGAGGGCGGCGAGGAGTTCTGCGGGCAGGGAGGGCAGTGACAACAAGGAGGGCTCCGGCGGGGCTGGCGACGGGCGCGGCGCGCCCTGCTAGACAGGCGCATGAGCCGTTCCCCGATTCGCATCATCGGCATTGATCCCGGCCTGCGCAACCTCGGCTGGGGCATCATCGAGAGCGAGGGCTCGCGGCTGGCCTTCATCGCCTGCGGCACCGTGCATTCCGACGCAAAATGTCCGCTGGCGGCGCGGCTGCGCCAATTGCATGAGGGGCTCGCCGAAATTATCGCGCTTCACGCGCCGGCGG
>JANYFM010000202.1 GCA_025362655.1 Hyphomicrobiales bacterium
GCGCCGGCGCGGTCCGCCTCGGCCTTTGCGGCGGCGGCGCGCGCGGAGGCATCGCCATCCGCCAGCGCCACGCCATGCGCCGGCGCCGCGGCGCCTTTGCCCTGCGCCAGTGCTTTGGCCTGTTCTATCCAACGTTCGCGACCGACCAACTGCGGCTGGCCAAGGTGATGATCGATCCATTGCGCGTTCTGGGTTGTCCACTCCGCGACCTGCGAGAAATGAAACACGCCGATGTCATTGCAGAATTTTTGGTTGAGCGGCCCGACCCCGCTGATAAGCCCCAGATCGTCGGCGCGGCCCATCGGCGCGGCCAGTCCCGCTGGACGAATGCCAGGATAGCTCGCCGAAGTGTCCTGTCCGAATATATCGACGGAGGGCGCCGCGGGGGCGCCCGGCGAGGCGGCGGCGAACGCCACCGCCGCGGGCGCGGCCATAGTCTCAAAGCCGAGCGCATGGCGCGCCCAGCCTCCGAGGAAACATCCGCCGATATACGCGGCGAAATACAGCAGCGCCGTTTCAACCCACATGCCCCAGCGTCCCGGGAACAATGCCAGCAGCGCCGCCGCGAGCCCGGCGACGACAGCGACCGCGCCCCATTTGGCCCAGCCGTCAAACCAGCTGGCGCGCGGGTCCCGCGACCAGGCCGCCCATCCCACGACCACTCCAAGCGCGAGGGCGGCGAAAAGCCAGCCAAGCGAATTTTGCAACAGATAAAACATGAGGGCGCCCCGCGCTGATTATTTTACGGTCATTTCGATGCGGCGGTTCTGCGCCTTGCCTTCCGCCGTGTCGTTGGTGGCGATGGGACGCGCCTCCCCGTAACCCATCGCGGTGATCCGCGAGCCATCGACGCCCGCCGCGACGAGGTAATCGACGACCGCCTGGGCTCGTTGTTTCGACAATGCCACGTTGCGTTCCGCCGGGCCGTCCGAGTCGGTGTATCCCGCGACCTCGATGTCTGTGGCCTTGCAGCGCAGGGACACGCCGGCGATGTGATCGAGAAGCGGAACCGAATCTTTGTGCAAATCGGCGCGCGCCGTTTCAAATAAGATGCGGCCGTTGGCCAGCAGCCCCGACAGCAGCGGCTGACAGGCCGCGGCATCCAGCGGCGCGCCCGCCGCCGCTGTCTTGACCTCGCCCTGGCCGCGAAATCCCTGCGGCGCGGAGGCTGGGAATGCCGCGAGAATATCCGCCGCCGCCTTGTCGTAGTAAGCTTCGCCCTTCAACGTCATATTGGCGCCGGCGAGCGACAGCGTGCCGCTGGCAAGCCGCGCGACCGAGGCAAAGCCGCTGGTGACCGCCGCGACGAAATCCGCCGGGGCGCCTTTCCCCTCGACGAGTTGGTCATCGACCGTATCCCCGCCGAAACGCGATTTCGCCGCCGCAAGAATGTCCTGATGCGCTTTTGCATCGGGATAAAACCCGGTCAGCTTCAACCGGCCCTCGGATTTTTCCGCGTTGAATACGTAGGAAGCGATAACAGGCTCTTTCACATCAATCGCAGCCACCGCGTATCCCTGCGGCAAACCGTCCCGCGCCGCGCCGGTGACCGCGGCCGACGTGACGCCGGATTTGCCGCTGCCTGAAATGGACAGGCGCGCGTCCGCAAACGATGCTTTGCCGTCGGCAAGTTTGCCCAATTCACCAAGCGCCAGGAAAGCCGCCGCGCCGAAATCTCCCGAGGGCGCTCCCCCGGCGATTTGCATTTGATTGACGATGGGGACGCCCGCGAACACGCCGGCCGCGCGGGCCGCAATGGCCGATCGAACCGCTTCACTGGGAGCAAAACCCGTCAGCGTCACGCCGTTTGCATCCCGAACCGCGCTCCAGACCCATGGTTTGACAACGGCGGGCTGGATATCGGCTTTCGCCAGCTTGAGACCCGCCGGCAATGCCTTGGTTGCCGCCAGCGCTGTTTCATATCCCGCCACGTTCGCGGCGGCGCCGGAAATGGAATAGTCGGCATCGCTGAGCGACACCGAGCCGCCGGAGAGTTTGGCGAGTTCGCCGAGCCCGTAGCCGGCGGAGGCCGCGAAATCACCCGCCGGCGCGCCGCGCGCCACCTGCATCCGGTTGACGACGGCAACGCCCGGGAAGGCGGCGGCCGCGCGCGCCGCGATGGCCGCGCGCGCGGCATCAGAGGGCGCAAACCCCGTCAGGGTCACATTGGCGCCGGCGCGGGCCGCGCCCCAAAC
>JANYFM010000209.1 GCA_025362655.1 Hyphomicrobiales bacterium
CGCAAACGGCACGCTCGAATGCACGAGGCCGATGACGCTGCCGTCTTTGGGCGCGGAGCCTGAGAGATATTGCATGGCGCGCAATCCCCCCGCGCCCGGCATGTTCTGGATCACAATCGAGGGCCGGCCCGGAAGATGCGCTGACAGATAGGGCGCGAAGGCCTGCGCATAAGCCGAATAGCCGCCACCCGCGCCGGCGGAGAGAATCCATTTGATCTCTTTGGCGGGCTGCGCGGCGGGCGTCTGCGCATTGGCCGCGGAGGCGGCGAGCGCGCCGGCCGCCGCCGCGATGCGAGCCAGCCTCACGCGGCGACGTCGATGAGAATCCCGTCACAATCGGCCATCTGGTGCTGGCCGAGCGGGCAGGATCGCTGGAACAGCTTTTGCAGCGCCTCGCCCTCGGCGCCGCTGAACGGCGAGGGCCGCAGGCGCGGATTGTTGGCGGCGAAAGTCTCGACATCCGCTTTGAAAGCCTCAAGATTCTCCACTTTAAAGCCAATGTGGTCCATGCCC
The DNA here is from genome assembly GCA_025362655.1 of Hyphomicrobiales bacterium. GTDB lineage: Bacteria > Pseudomonadota > Alphaproteobacteria > Rhizobiales > Beijerinckiaceae > Terripilifer. The sequence continues at coordinate 514 of JANYFM010000209.1, forward strand.
TGCGTGATGATGCCGGTGGCGTCGTAATCGCAAATATCCCACGGCATGATCTCCAGCGTCACATGGCCGTCGCTGAGATAATAATTGGGATCGCCCTCGCGACGGTTGCCCGGCGCAAGCTCAAACACATAAGCATAAAACTCCGCCATCGCCTCGGGGTTCATGGTGCGGAACGCCACGTGATTGATGTGGCGCGGATTAGGCGTGCCGTCGTTATCGACGTAAACGGCGGTGCGGTTTTTCATATCTTTCTGCGAGATATCGAACATATTGCCGTCGGGGTCGTGGGTGGAAATACCGGCAAAGGGGCGGTTTGCGGGCCGTTTCAGCCATTTGACGCGCGGATATTTCTTTTCGATCCGGTCAAAGGCGCCCTGGCAATCCTCCACCTGAATGCCGAAATGATCGAGGCCCGCAGAGCGGCCGGCGCGGCGCGGATTGATGTTGAAACCGACATATCCGTCGCCCACGGTGACGGCGCGGCCGGGCTTGGTTTTGTCAGAGGTTTTCATGCCAAAAATGGCTTTGTAGAATTCCGCCAGCTGCCCGTAATTATCGCTGACGCAGGCGACGTGATTGATCTTCGCGAACATGGTTCCTCCCCCGCAAATAATTTGTGATTATTAGCGCCCCGCCCCGCGCGGCTGTCAACGCGGCCTACAGCGCCGCCGCCCATTCCGAGGGCGTCAGCCGGTAAGCGGCGCCGTCTTTGCTGATGCGCCCGGCGCCCATGAACGGCATGTGTCCGCCGACGACGGGGATCGCGTCGGCCGCCGCGATGTCGAGGGCCCGCAGGCGCGTCGCGGCGGCCTGCGCGGGATCGCTGTCAAAAGCGATGGACCATTCGGGATGCGCGATTTGCAGCAGCGGCGCGTGGCAGATATCGCCCCATACGAGCAGCCGGTCCTTGCCGGATGCAACGAAATAGCCGGTGTGTCCCGGTGTGTGGCCGGGCAGGGCGAGCGGCGTGATTCCCGGCGACACATCGCCCCCGCCGGAGAATTTCCGCATGCGCCCGGCGTAAGGCTTTGCCGCGCTCTGCGCCATTTTGAAGAAGGGCTGAAAATCGGCGGGCGCGCGGCTCATAATGCCCTCGTCGAGCCAGAACGCCGCCTCGGCTTCCGGCACAACGAGTTCGGCATTGGCAAAGACGGCCTTGCCCTGCGCATCGATCAATCCGTTGGAGTGATCGGGATGCAGATGGGTGATCAGCACCATATCGATTTGGTCCGGCGTAACGCCGGCGGCGGCGAGGTTCTGCGCCAGCTTGCCGACGGTGGGCCCCAGCAGATTGGCTGAGCCGGTGTCGATCAACACGGTCTTGTCGCCGGTATTGACAAGAAAGGCATTGACCGGCGCGCGGATCGGGCCGGGGCTCAGAAAATTCCGCGCTTGGAGCCGCGCGACCTCCGCCGCGTCCGCGGAAGGAAACAATTTGACCTCAATGTCGAGATAACCGTCGAGAATGGAGGTGACTTCAAACGAGCCGATTTTCTGCCGGTAAAACCCAGGCGCCTGAACCCCGGCCAGCGGCGCGCGGGCCGCGGCCGGCGCTGCCCGGCCAATGGCGCCGCAAGCCACGGCGCCGGCGAGCATATGTCTGCGGGTGAGGGTCATGGCGGGGTCTCCGGGGCTGAAGCGCGGGGGTAGGGTCCAGACTCATAACCAGTAGCTGACGGCGGCCGCGTTGCAAACGGCGGCAAGGAATTCAACGG
>JANYFM010000215.1 GCA_025362655.1 Hyphomicrobiales bacterium
CGCCAGCAGGGCGCGGTGTCAGCGGCCGCGTGAGTTCTGGTCATTCCCAGGCGCGCAACCCTGGGGCGTTCGCCGAGGGCGTACTGTTGCCGCTCGCGCCCGAAACATTCTCCACGGTCGCAGGTTGCCGCCACGCTCGACGTTGTACGATTATTTCGATCTGTGGAGTTGGGATGGGACGCTCGATCTCATCCATCACGAGCTCTACGGTACGCCCTCGGCGAACGCCCCAGGGATGCGCGCCCGGGAATGGCGAGAACTCACGCAGCCGCTGACACCGCGCCCTGCTGGCGGGCCTTCCAGTTCCACGGCAGCAACTCGTCGATGCGTCTGGCGGGATGGTCGGGCAGCGTGGCGAGAACGTGGGCGAGCCATGCCTGCGGATCGACATCGTTCAGCTTGCAGGTCTCGATGAGCGTATAAGCGGCGGCGGCGCGGCGGGCTCCGGAATCGGACCCCGCGAAAGTCCAGTTACGGCGCCCGACGGCCACGCCGCGCAGTCCGCGTTCGGCGGCGTTGTTGCTGAGACAGATTCGTCCGTCGTCGAGGAAGCGGGCGAAGGCCGCCCAATGATTGAGGCTGTAGTTGATGGCCTTTGCGAGTTCGCTCTTCGACGACAGCAGAGCTCGCTGCTCGCGTAGCCATGTCTCCAGCGCGGCGACGAGCGGCTTTGATCGTTCCTGGCGAACCGCCTTGCGCTCGTCGGGCGTCTTGCCGTTGATGGCGCACTCGATCTCGAAGAGTTCGTCGATGCGTCGCACCGCTTCCTTCGCGATCGGAGCTTTCGCGAGCTTCGCCAGTTCGAAAAACTTGCGGCGCGCGTGCGCCCAGCACGTGGCCTCGATGATCGGCCCCGGCTTTCGCCGCGCGTCGTAGAGTTCGTTGAACCCCGCGAAGGCGTCGGCCTGCATGACGCCCGTCCAGCCCTCCAGATGTTTTGACGGATATTCGCCGTGACGCGTGCGCGAATATTCGAAGAAGGCCGCCGGCGGGTCCGCGCCGCCAAATGGCCTGTCGTCGCGCAGATAGATCCAGATGCGTCCGGTTCTGGTTTTCAGTTTCGCCAGCACGGGAACCGTGGTGTCGTCGGCGTGAACGCGCTCCGCCTTCAGCACGTGGGCGCGCAACGCCGCGATGACGGGTTGCAGCGCCACGACGCAGGCGCCAACACGGTCCGCCATGGTCGTCGCGTCGATCTCGACGCCCTCGCGCGCGTAGGTCGCGGCCTGCCGGTTCAGCGGCTGATGCAACAGGAACTTGGCGACGAGGATCATCGCCAGCAGGCTCGGCCCGGCGAAGCCGCGCGGGATCGGGTGCGAGGGCGCCGGCGACTCGGTGATGCCTTCGCACGCGCGGCACGAGAACTTCTCGCGCACGCGCTCGATGATCTTCCAGCGGCGCGGCTCGCATTCCAGCGTTCTGGAGACGACCTCGCCGAGCTTGTGCAGCCGCGCGCAACCGCATTTGCCGCAGGCAGAAGGCGCGGGTTCGACGTGGCGCTCGACGGGCAGATTGTCCGGCAGTTTCCGGGGTCCGCGCAGCGCGCGCGGCGGTCTTTGTCTCGCGGCCTCGGGCGCGGCGATTTCCGCCTTCGCCGCTTCCTCGCCTTGCGCCTCTTCAAGGTCCTCGATGGCCAGTTCGAGTTGTTCGACGAGAAGCTTTCCGCGTTCCGACGATTGCCCGTAAGCCTCGCGCCGCGCCTTCGCCAGCAAGAGCTTCAGGCGCTCGATCTCTAGCGCGCGAACCTTCGCGTCGCTCCGCTCCACGACCAGCATCTCGCGTTGCGCGAGGATCATCGCGTGAGCCGACGCGAGGTCGCTCGGGAGGGGTTCGGCGAAGGGATTCGATGTCGTCGTCACCCATGAAGAGAATCATGTTCGACGCCAAAAATCCCGCGAAAAAACGCGCGTTTCCACGGCAATGATTCAATTCCGCGTGATCATCCCGCCGCCTTCGGACGCCAAGTTTCCACGGGCATGCGCCAGTCGATTCCAGACAATAAATAACTCAATTGCGCGACGCTGATCGTCACCGCGCCGCCGCTCGCCGATGGCCACACGAAGCGCCCGCGTTCAAGTCTTTTCGTGAACAGACACGCGCCCTGGCCGTCATGCCAGATCACTTTTATCAAATCGCCGCGACGGCCCCTGAAAACGTAAAGGTCGCCGGCGTGCGGATCACGCTTCAAAGTCTCTTGCACGAGAAGTGAAAGGCTCGGAAAACCGCGCCGCATGTCCGTGTGGCCGGTGGCGAGCCAGACCCGCACGGCGCCAGCCAGAGTGATCATCGCCGCGCCACGTTCGCCGACAAGACGTTAATGACCTGCGCCAGCGTGCCGTTGTCGGGCACGCCCTCGATTTTCACGCTGATGTTCGCGCCGAAGGAAATCGCGATCACGGCCATTGATGGCGCCGCAGCACGCCCGGGCAAATCAGGAGCAATCGTCACCGGGATGAACGCGGGCAAAGGCTCGCGTGAAAGCGCGGGACCTTCCACCTTCGTTTTCAGAGCGGCGACCAGTTCGGACGCCTCAACCGGAGCGAGTGTCCCGTTCCCGCGCGCCTGCCGTCGCCATGCGAAAACGAGGCTCGTCGCCGCGCCGTTGCGCCGCGCGACATCCGCGATCACGGTATCAGGCGCCAGCGACTCCTCGACGATCCGCCGCTTGTCCGCCTCCGGCCAGCGTCGCCGCCGCTCAACCCCGTTCAAAATTTCAATACGCGACATCAGGTCGACCTTAAAGCCGGACTTAAGGTCGTAGCTTCGCCGAGACCCGCCAATTCAACAAGGCGGTCCCCGTCGGGGGCGTACGATACCTTACGCCGCACGGTCCCCTCATCAGGCGGCGGGCAATCCTCCCGGCCCGCGGACCAATCTATCATATCGCGCAGCTCGCCTTGGCTGACCGGCATGCCGCGATCGTGCACGCGCCGGGCGGTGGCGCCGGCGAAGGTGCGCCAATCGTGCTTGGGCGGCGCGCCTGGCCCGGCTGGTCGTTTCGCCGGGCTTGATCCCTTTGCTGCGTTGTCGGCCGCGCTTGCGTCGATACAGCCCGACCAGGACGCGCGCGCGAAATCAGGCTCGGTGAGAAAAAGGGGAAATCACTGGCCCCGATGAATAAGCCGGGCTGAATCTTATCGTGCTTGAACAATACAACAGCATCATGGCCATAAGGCCTCAATTTTTTTAATTTCTTTCGCGCTCTTATTTTCAATCAAAATTGCGAAATTCGCTCATCGCCGCAGGGACTTATGCGGCAGTCAATAACCGTCTCATCGGCGTTTCAAAAAAACGATACGACACGAGGGATAGAACAATTGCAATTATATAGGTCGCACAGGCCGCGATGAGGGACCATCCGGTGTCGATAAGTTGCAGGCGTCTCAAGAAAAATAGGATTGGCAGGCTCAGCAGGACATGGAGCATATAAAGCCCGTAGGAACTCTTGCCCAGGGACGACAGCAGTTCGCCTTTGAGAATTGTCGGGGCGCCGCCCCGGTCTGCCAGCGCCGCCGCCACGATCAGCAAGGCAAAGACTATCAAAACCAATTCACGAGGGAGGTGAGTTCCGAGCAGGCAAATAGCCAGCACGCCTGCTGCATGCACGCTCCACCATGACGGTGTCCAGTTGATCGATGTTCGCGCGAGAATGTTTGCCAGCATCACGCCTGAAAAAAATGTTGGAACGGCCCGCAGCATGCCAAAATCATAAGCGGCGTCCATCCAGTGGCCGAGCCCGGCATGGGAGCGGATGGCGATCATCATGCTGGTAAACAGGATGAGGAGAGCCAAATTGACCAGCAGGTGAGCGCGCCTGACAAGCGTGAAAAAAACAGGCGCGGTTAGATAAACAAACCACTCCGCGCTAATGGACCATGACGGCACGTTAAAGGATGGATGATCGAGGACGCCCCATGCATGCAGCAGCAGAAAGTTTGCGGGCAACCCCGACATTGCAATGATTTCCGGATGATTCGCAGACACGCCCAACGCCGCGGCCATGGCGACGAATCCAAGAGACATCACCAAAGTCGCCAGATGCAATGGATAAATTCGCGCAAGGCGGGCACGCAAAAAACGCCGGTAGTCAGTCCACGAAACGACGCTGTTGATGTAGCCCGTTGCGATCACAAAGCCACTCAGCATGAAGAAAAAATCGACCATCGCGGTCAGTTGGGCGACTGCGGGGACGACCTTCGCAAGACCCAAATGAAAGTCCGTGTCAAAATGAAAAAGAACCACCCCGCTCGCCGCCAGGAAGCGGCACCCGTCCAGCGTCACATATTTTGGCGTGAGAGATGAACCAACCACAACCGGCCTTCGCGAAATCCGACGCATTTTGGTAATCCAACAGGTATGAAGGTCGCCTTAAAGGCTTTGTGGAGCGCCGGCCCGCCATAGCCGCGCCGCCCGATCCGTGTATTTTCCGCCGGTCGGACGCCGCGCCTGTTTTGCGCTACATCCGGCAAAATCCGGTCCGCAAAGAGATTCGCCCATGCCCTCCAATCCTTCCCCCCCCAATCCCTCCCCCCGGGTCTGCCTCGCCATTGTCCTCGCCGCCGGGGAGGGCACGCGGATGAAATCGGCCTTGCCCAAAGTGCTGCACCCCGTCGCCGGGCGCTCGATGCTGGGCCATGTGCTCGCGGGGGTGGCGGAAGCTGGAGCGGACGCGGTTGCGGTTGTCGTGGGGCCGGGCCGGGACGATGTGGCGGCGCAGGCGCGGGCGCTGGCGCCCAAAGCCGAAATCTTCGCACAGGAGCAGCGGCTCGGCACCGCCCATGCCGTGCTGGCCGCTGGCGAGGCGCTGGCGAGGGGCTGCGACGATCTCCTCGTGGTCTTCGCTGACACGCCGTTGATCACTCCCGCGACCTATAAAGCCCTGCGCGCCGCGCTGAGGGATGGCGCCGGGGTGGCGGTGCTGGGCTTTGAGGCGGCGGACCCCTCCGGCTATGGCCGCCTGCTGATGGAGAATGGCGCCCTTGCCGCCATCCGCGAGCACAAGGACGCCAGCGCTGCCGAGCGCAAAACCACCCTCTGCAACGCCGGGCTGATGGCGCTCGACGGGAGCCGGGCGATGGCTTTTCTGGAAGCCATCGGCAACCATAATTCCCAAGGCGAATATTACCTCACCGACGCGGTCGCCGCGGCCCGCGCGGCGGGCGCCAAAACCGCGGTCGTTATCGCGCCGGAGGCCGAGGTGATGGGCGTCAACGACCGTCTGCAACTGGCGAAGGCGGAGGCGGGGATGCAACAGCGCCTGCGGGACGCCGCCATGATGGAGGGCGTGACCATGACCGCGCCGGAGACTGTGTTTTTGTGCTTTGACACGCGGCTGGCGCGCGATGTCGTCATCGAGCCGAATGTGTTCTTCGGCCCCGGCGTCAGCGTCGGCGAAGGCGCGGTCATCCACGCCGCCTCGCATCTGGCGGGCTGCGAAGTCGGCGCGCGCGCGTCGGTCGGCCCGTTCGCGCGGCTGCGGCCGGGGGCCGTCATCGGCGAAGGCGCAAAAATCGGCAATTTCGTTGAGATCAAAGCCTCGCAAATCGGCGCCGGCGCGGCGGTCAGCCACCTGACCTACATCGGCGATGCCAGTGTCGGCGCCAAAGCCAACATCGGCGCGGGCACGATCACCTGCAATTACGACGGCTTCGACAAAGCCCGCACAGTGATAGGCGAGGGCGCTTTCATCGGCTCCAACTCCTCGCTGGTGGCGCCGTTGACCATCGGCGAGGGCGCTTATGTCGGCTCGGGCTCGGTCATCACAAAAGACGTCGCGCCCGGCGCCTTGGCGGTGGCGCGCGGACGGCAGATTGAGAAGGCCGGCTGGGCGGAGGGGCTTCGAAAGGCGCGCGCGGGAAGGACGGGGAAGCGCTAGGGGCGGGATGGGCGTAAGGACGAATTTTGCGAATCGACGCGATAGGTCAGAAAGCGACCGTCACAAGTAGCCACGTCCCTAATATCGCGCCATGGCACGCCCGGATGCCGCGCGCGCACTTCATCCGGCAAACGCTTGCTGGCTTCCGAAAGAATTTCGATGGCCCGCGTAACCGTTCACGACCAATGCCGCGTGTTACACGTTCCCCTGCCACGTCAGCCCCCGCCCCCGTCCCCCCGCCAGCGCGTCAGAATGGCTTTTGGGCCTCCCGTGACATTCGCGGCGCGGAGTGGCACAAGACGCCGCGCTTTGCCTCCGTGTTTGCTTTCAAGCCTGCCCTATGCCGGAAACCCCATGTCCGTTCTCGACTCCGTCCGCAAACAGCTCGTGCCCATTCATCCCGAGGGTTATAAATTCATCGGGATTTTCGCCGTCGTGTCGCTCCTGCTGTATTGGCTGTGGACACCGCTCGGCTGGCTGGGGCTCATCGCAACCCTCTGGTGCGCCTATTTTTTCCGCGATCCCGTGCGCGTCACCCCGGCGCGCGAGGGGCTCGTGATCGCTCCCGCCGATGGCTACGTCTGCTCGCTCGGCCTGTTCGCGCCGCCGCCAGAACTCGGCTTGGGCGATCAGCCGATGCAGCGCGTATCCATTTTCATGTCGGTGTTCGATTGCCACGTCAACCGCTCGCCGGTGGCCGGCAGGATCGCCAAAATCGCCTACAAACCCGGCATTTTCGTCAATGCCGATCTCGACAAGGCGAGCGAGGACAATGAGCGCAACGGGTTTGTCATCGAGACGCCGGACGGGCGTTTCGGCGTCGTGCAGATCGCCGGGCTGATCGCAAGGCGCATCCTGTGTTTTTCGCGCGAGGGCGATAACGTGCAGCCGGGCGAACGGATCGGGCTGATCCGCTTTGGCTCGCGCGTCGATGTTTATATTCCCGGCGCAGCCGAGCCGCTGGTCGGCTTTGGCGCGAAAACCATCGCGGGCGAAACGGTGCTGGCGGATTTGCGCGCCAGCGAGCCGCGCCGCGTTTACAGGATGGGGTGAGGCGTGGCGGAGGACGCGCCGGGCACGGATTTGGACGAGGCGGGCGGCGAGGAGCCGCGCCGCGGCCGGCTGCCGCGGTTTCGCCGGATACCGCTGCGGTTTGTCATTCCCAATCTCGTGACGCTGCTGGCGCTGTGCCTCGGGCTCACCGCGATCCGCTTCGCCTCGGAGGGCCAGTTTGAGACCGCCGTTGTCGCCATCGTCGCGGCCGCCATTCTCGACGGGATCGACGGGCGGATCGCGCGGGCGCTGGAGGGCACGTCGCGGTTCGGCGCGGAGCTGGATTCGCTGGCTGACTTCGTCGATTTCGGCGTCGCCCCGGCGCTGCTGCTGTATTTCTGGAGCCTGCACGAGAACAAAAATCTCGGCTGGTTCGCGGCGCTGATCTTCGTGGTGGCCTGCGCGCTGAGGCTGGCGCGGTTCAATGTGATGAACGATGATCCCGGCAAGCCCGCGTGGTCGAAGCACTTTTTTGTCGGCATGCCCTCGCCCGCCGGCGCCATTGTGGTGATGCTGCCGCTGTATCTGCACCTGTCGATGGGCCTGCCCAGCGACCGCAATTTTGTAACCGTGGAAATCCTCTACGTCGTGCTGATCGCCTTTTTGATGGCGAGCCGCATCCCCAATTTTTCCGGCAAAACCATCGGCCGGGTGCCGCGCGAATGGTTCATCGCGGTGCTGTTTGGCATTGTCGCGGCGATTCTGCTGATCGCGAGCTTTCCGATGCAGATGCTGGTGGTGGTGTCGCTGGCCTATCTCGCGCTGATTCCCCTGGCGATCCGCCGCCACCGGGCCTATAGCGCCGCCGACCGGGCGAAAGCCGCCGAGACCGCCGCCCCGCCCGCCGCGCAAAGCCCATGAAAACCGGCTTCGAATGGGGATTGCCAGCGCTGTTCACAAACGCCGCGGTTTCGAATAGGGTCCGCCAACTTTAGAGGCCGGACCCCGGTTTCGCCGCGCTTTAACCAATCGAGATCAAATGGCCAAGGAAGAACTGCTGGAATTCCCGGGAATGGTGACCGAACTGCTGCCGAACGCCACGTTTCGCGTCAAGCTCGAAAATGAGCACGAAATCATCGCCCACACCGCCGGCAAAATGCGCAAGAACCGGATCCGCGTGCTGACCGGCGATAAAGTGCTGGTGGAAATGACGCCCTATGATTTGACCAAGGGCCGCATCACTTATCGATTCAAATAATTGGAAGCGGCGGCGTGAGGGACCTGACGTGAGCGGGCAAGCGCCAAGCTGGCGGTCCAAACTGGTGCTGGCCTCGGCGTCGCCGCGCCGGCTGGCGCTGCTCCAGCAAATCGGCATTGAGCCGGACGCGCTGATCCCCGCCGATATCGACGAGACCCCCAAGCGCAACGAATTGCCGCGCACGCTGGCAGCGCGCCTCGCCGCCGGCAAAGCCGCCGCCGCGCGGCTGATCGTTGAGGCGCGGCCGGAACTGGCCGGCGCCTTCGTGCTGGCCGCTGACACGGTTGTCGCGGCGGGGCGCGAGATCATGCCCAAATGCGATCTGGCCGAAGAGGCGGGGCAATGCATGCGCCGGCTCTCGGGCCGCGCGCACCGCGTTTACACCGGGATCAGCCTGATCACGCCCAAAGGCGCGGAGCGGCGCCGGCTGGTGGAGACGCGGCTGCGCTTCAAACGCCTGACCCCGCAGGAAATCGAAGCCTATCTGGCGTCGGGGGAATGGCGCGGCAAAGCCGGCGGCTATGCGATCCAGGGGCTGGCCGGCGCTTTTGTCGTCAAGCTCGCCGGCTCCTATCCCAATGTTGTGGGCTTGCCGCTGTATGAGACAATGTCGCTGCTGGCGGGCGAGGGCTTTCCGGCGCATCTGTTCTGGCTCAACCGGGTTTAACCCATGAGCGAAGCCCCTCCCGCCGCGCAAAGCCCCCGCCCCTGCCCGATCTGCGCCAAACCGCGCAGCGAGCGCTACCGGCCGTTCTGCTCGCGCCGCTGCGCCGATGTGGATTTGGGCCGCTGGCTCGGCGGCAATTATGCGATTCCGGCCAATGAAGAGGGCCAGGAGGAAATGCCCGAAGCCGAGCGCGGGGAGGGAACGTGAAAGCGCCGCGCGCGCGGCTGGACAAGCCCGCCCGCGCTTCCTATAAAGCGCGCATTCCGCGCAGCGCTAACCCGCGCCGGACGCCCGGGTAGCTCAGTTGGTAGAGCATGCGACTGAAAATCGCAGTGTCGGTGGTTCGATTCCGCCCCTGGGCACCATTTTAACCCTCGAATATATCAGCCTATAGCCCCAGCGAGCGTCAACGGCACGTTCCTGCGCTTCGGCAGGTTCAATCCGGCGTCGGTCTTCCCGCACGGCCGCGGTGCTCGCGGCCTTGGGTGCGCCGAGGCCGGCAACCGGATCGCGCCGCCAACCGTTCAACTCCGCCGTGAACAGATCCTTCTCGCGCCACCAGGCAGCGCGTGCATTGTCGTCCATGCTGGCGGTGGCGATCACCGCGTCTAGCCGCGCCGCGGCCGTCCAGCGCGGGCTGCCAGCGCCGGGCCTCTCGCCCGAGGCTGTGGCCATCGCTTCGGCGCGCCACCGCAGCAGCGTCGTGACACTAAGGCGACGCCCAAAGATTACCGCTTCAGGTCGGCACTCTCGGTGAGATCGTATAATTCCATTCCGGATGGAATGTGTCGCCCTTGATATTGAGGGTCGTCATCTCCGCGTCACTGACCTTGATCCCCTTTGGGTAGTC
>JANYFM010000219.1 GCA_025362655.1 Hyphomicrobiales bacterium
CACCTGTTCGTCGCCGCGTCTCCCTGCGCGGCCTTCTGCTCGGCGCGGCGGCGGCGCTTGTCGTTGGCGGCGCCGCGGTCCAGACGGCGCTGCCCCCCGCGCCGGCTTTTGCGCTGGCGCAGAACCTCTCCGCCAGCCCGGTTTCTTTCGCTGACACCGTTGAGCATGTGCGCGGCGCGGTGGTCTCCGTCAAAGTAAAAGTGCTGGAGACGAAGATTGCCGCCGGCGATGACCAGGAGGAGGGCCCTGGCATGCAGCCGGGCGATCCCCTGGAGCGCTTCTTCCGCCGCTTCGGCGAAGGCCAGAACGGCATGCCGGGACGCCCGGGATCGCCCAATCAGGGGCAAGGCCAAGGCCAGCGTCCGCGCGCCGGCCAGGCCCAGGGCTCCGGCTTCATTATCTCCGCCGACGGCTATGTCGTGACCAACAACCACGTTATTGAAAACGCGACGGAGGTTTTATTGACGCTGGACGATGGGCGGACGCTGTCCGCGGCCATCGTCGGCGCCGACAAGAAGACCGATCTCGCGCTGCTGAAAATCAAGGACGGCGGAAATTTCCCGTTCGTGCCGTGGTCCGCCGCAACGCCGCGCGTCGGCGATTGGGTGGTCGCGATCGGGAATCCCTTCGGCCTCGGCGGCACCGTCACGGCGGGCATCGTCTCGGCGCGCGGCCGCGACATAGGCTCAGGCCCCTATGACGATTTCCTGCAGATCGATGCGCCCGTCAACCGCGGCAATTCCGGCGGGCCGACGTTTAACCTCAATGGCGAAGTTGTCGGCGTCAACACCGCGATTTATTCGCCCTCGGGCGGCAGCGTCGGCATCGGCTTTGCCATTCCCTCGGAAACCGCCAAGAGCGTGATCGCGTCCCTGAAGGATAACGGCTCGGTCTCGCGCGGCTGGATCGGCGTGCAAATTCAGCCGGTCACCGCCGACATCGCGGAATCCCTCGGCCTTAAATCGCAGAAAGGCGCGCTTGTCGCGGAAGCCCAGGCGAACACGCCCGCCTCCGCCGCCGGTCTGCGTTCGGGCGATGTGATCACCGCCGTCAACGGCGAGAAAATCGACGGTCCGCGCGATCTCTCGCGCCGCATCGCGGGGCTCGGCCCGGAGAAGCGCGTCGAGATCACCTATGCCCGCGACGGGGCTGAGAAGACCGCGACGGTGCGCCTTGGCACGCTGCCGGCCGAAGCGCGCGCGGCCGCCGAACGCCCGGTCCGCGCCGAGCCCGGCAAGCTCAGCGGCTTTGGCCTGACCCTCGCGCCCGCCGGAGCCGGCAAGGAAGGCGTCGTGATCTCGGAGGTCGATCCCGACGGCGCGGCCGCGCAAAAGGGATTGCGCAAAGGCGACGTGATCCTGGAGGCATCGGGCAGGCCGGTGGCCACCCCCGCCGACGTGCGCGGAGCCGTGGAGGCCGCCCGCAAAGAGGGCCGCAAGACCGTGCTGCTGCGCGTTAAGTCCGCTGAGGGCGTGCGCTTCGTCGCCCTCGCCGCCGCGGCCTCCGCCGGCTGAGGCGGTAATGTTGGGCCCTGCGCGCAAGCGCGCCGGAACCTTGCGGGCGAGGACATTGCGAAGCCGGCGGCCGGGAGCAATCCCGGCCTGCCGGTTTTGGCGAAGCCGGCGGCCCGGAGCAAACCCGGCCTGCCGTTTTTGGCGAAGCGGGCGGCCTGAAGCAAACCCGGCCTGCCGTTTTTGCGCGGAACCCGCTATATGACGGATATGCGGATTCTCATCATCGAGGACGATTCTGAAGCGGCGGCCTATCTCGTCAAGGCGTTTCGCGAGGCCGGCCATCTTTGCGATCACGCCGGCGACGGGCTCGAAGGCTATGGCCTCGCCCGCGACGGCGATTACGACGTGCTGATTGTCGACCGCATGCTGCCAAAGCTCGATGGCCTCTCGCTGATCGGCGGCCTGCGCGAGCAGAAAGTCGAAACCCCCGTTCTCATTCTTTCGGCGCTCGGCCAGGTCGATGACCGCGTCAAGGGACTGCGCGCCGGCGGCGACGACTATCTCGCCAAACCCTATGCGTTCTCGGAACTCCTTGCCCGTGTTGAGGTGCTCGCCCGCCGAAAGCGCGGCGGCGGCGGCGAGCCGACAGGCTACCGTGTCGGCGATCTTGAGCTTGACCGGCTCACCCACACGCTGACCCGCGCCGGCAAAGAGATCACGCTGCAGCCGCGCGAGTTCCGGCTGCTTGAATATCTGATGCGCAACGCCGGCCGGGTCGTGACCCGCACGATGCTGCTGGAACACGTGTGGGATTATCACTTCGATCCGCAGACCAATGTCATTGATGTCCACGTGTCGCGCCTGCGCGGCAAGATCGACAAGGGAAACGCAACGCCGCTGCTCCACACCATCCGCGGCGCGGGATACATGATCCGTGACGGCGCTCGGTAAACTCATCCGCACCACGGCTTTCAAGCTGTCGCTGGGCTTTGTCGTGATGTTTGCGGTCGGCGCGGCGCTGCTGCTGGGCCGCGTCGGCTTCACCGTGCGCAGTCTTCTCGATGAACAATCCTCCCAGACCATTGATGCCGAGCTGACGGGCCTCTCCGAGCAATACCGCCGCGGCGGCGTCCGCACTCTGGTTGATGCGGTTGAACGGCGCGCCGGGCGGCCCGGGGCCTCGCTTTATCTGGTGACGACGGCGGCCGGCGAGCGCATCGCCGGCAATGTCGGCCAGCTTCCCGCCGGCGTGCTCGACACGCCCGGCGCGGTGGAGACGGTTTACCGGCACGTTGACGAGCAATCCGCCACGCATGTGGCGCTGGCGCGCGTGTTTCTGCTGCCCGGCGGGTTTCGCCTGCTGGTCGGGCGCGACCTCTCCGACCGCGAAAATCTCGGGCGCGTGCTGGCGCGCACACTCGTGACTTCGCTGCTGTGGCTGACCGCGCTGGGCGCCGCCGGCGGATTGTTTGTGGCGCGCCGTGTGCTGCGCCGCGTGGACGCCATGACCGGCACCGCGCAAACCATCATGGCCGGCGATCTCGCGCGCCGCCTGCCGCTGGCGGGCAGCAATGATGAGCTCGACCGCCTCGCGCTGAATCTCAACGCCATGCTCGACCGCATCGGCGAATTGATGCGCGGCCTCGAAGAGGTTTCCGCCAATATCGCGCATGATCTGCGCACGCCGCTGACGCGCCTTCGCAACGGCGCGGAACAGGCGCTGCGCGCGGCTTCCGCAGCCCCCGCGGACTACCGCGCGGCATTGGAGAAGGTGTTGGAGGAATCCGACGCACTGATCCGGATTTTCAACGCTCTGCTGCTGATCGCCCGCGCCGAGGCGGGCGGTGAACAGAGGGGCATGGCGGATTTCGACGCGGCCCTTGTGGCGCGCGATGTCGCCGAAATCTACGAGCCGCTGGCCGAGGAGCAGGGCATGTCGCTGCTGGTTGACGCGGCGGGCGCGCAGTGGGTGCGCGGCAGCCGGGAGCTTGTTGGGCAGGCGCTCGCCAATATCATCGACAATGCGATCAAATACGGCAAGGCTTCGCCGGATGCGGCCCCCGGCGAAACCGGCGTGCGCGTCACCGCCCGCCGCGCCGGCGATAGGGTTGAGATCGAAGTATGCGATCACGGGCCGGGAGTCGCGCCCGCCGACCGCGAGCGCGTGCTCGAGCGGTTCGTGCGGCTGGAAGGCTCCCGATCCAGCGCCGGGTCGGGCCTTGGCCTTTCGCTGGCGGCGGCTGTCGCGCGGCTGCATCATGGCGCGATCCGTCTTGAGGACAATGCGCCGGGCCTGCGCGTTGTTCTCGCCCTGCCGCGGGGAAATGCCACGCCGGCGGTATCGCCGGAAAATTCCACGCCGGAGGCGCTGCCGCCGCCGGAAATCCGCCTCATCGAAAAAGCCGAATGAGCGCGCCCGCTCCCTCAGCCGGCGGCGGCGTGCCGTTGGCGCAGGCTTTGCGGCGCGCGCCGAAGCTTGCCAGCCCCCGCGCCCCGCGCGCGCGGCTGGCGGAATTTTGCGCTGAAAAAGCCGGCGCGGAAATCGCGGAGCTTGCGAAGCTTGAAACGGTCCGCGCGCTGCTGGAGGGAATCGCCGGTCATTCCCCCTATCTTTGGAGCCTCGCGCGGCAGGACGCGCCGCGCCTCGCGCGCCTGCTGCGCCTGCCGCCGGATGAGAGCCTCGCGCGGCTGCTCGATGCCATGGCCGCCGCGCTGGAGGCGGCCCAAAGCGCCGCTGACGCGATGCCGGCGCTGCGCAAAGCCAAACAGGAGGCCGCGCTGCTCATCGCGCTCGCCGATCTCGGAGGCGTCTGGGACCTCGGCGCGGTCACCGGCGCGCTGTCGCTGTTCGCCGATGCGGCGGTTTCGGGCGCTCTCAATTTTCTGCTGCGCGGCGCGGCGCTGGCCGGAAAACTTCTGCCCCCGGATGGCGGCGGCGTCACGCGCGGCTGCGGCGTCTGCGTGCTGGCGCTCGGCAAGCACGGCGCGCGCGAACTCAACTACTCCAGCGACACCGATCTTGTTGTTCTTTACGATCCCGCGGCGGCCCGGCTGGCGCCGGGAGCGGAGCCGGCGCCGTTCTACGTGCGGCTGACCAGGGACCTTGCCGCTCTTTTGCAGGAGCGCACCGGCGAGGGCTATGTGCTGCGGGTTGACCTGCGGCTGCGGCCCGATCCCGGCTCGACGGCGGCGGCCGTCTCCATTCCCGCGGCGATGGATTATTACGAGTCCGTCGGCCAGAACTGGGAGCGCGCCGCCTTTATCAAAGCCCGCGCCGTCGCCGGCGATATTGATTTGGGCAAAAATTTTCTGGCGGGCCTCGCGCCTTTCATCTGGCGAAAATATTTCGACTACGCGGCCATCGCCGACATCCACGCGATGAAGCGCCAGATACATGCGGTGCGCGGCCATGCCGAGGTCGCGGTGGCCGGGCACGATGTGAAGCTTGGCCGCGGCGGCATCCGCGAGGTCGAATTCTTCGTGCAGACCCAGCAGCTCATTTTCGGCGGCAAGCGCGCCAATCTGCGCGGAGCGCAAACGCTTGGCATGCTAGAAGAGCTTTGCCGGGACGGATGGGTGAAAGCCCCGGCCGTGAAGGACCTGTCGGGCGCCTATGTTTTTCTGCGCGAAATCGAACACCGCCTTCAAATGATAGCCGATGAGCAGACCCAGCGGCTGCCTTCGGGCGCGGCGCTGCGAACCTTCGCGCGGTTTTGCGGCTTTGGCGGGACGCCGGGATTTTCGCGGCGGCTGACGCGCCATCTGCGCGCGGTGGAGCGGTGCTACGCGCGGCTGTTCGAGGCCTCGCCGGGTCTCGACACTCAGCTCGGCAGTCTCGTCTTTGCCGGGGCGGAGGACGATCCCGCGACGCTTGTCACGCTGCGCAAAATGGGATTCCGCGATGCGCCGCTGGCGGCGGAGACGATCCGCGGCTGGCACTTTGGCCGCCGGGCCGCCATTCAAAGCCCGCGCGCGCGCGAAGTGCTTACAGAACTGGTTCCGCCGCTGCTGGAGGCATTCGCGGGCAGCGGCGAGCCCGACACGGCGCTGCTGGCCTTTGACGCGGCGCTCGCGCGCATGCCTGCGGCGATTGAGCTGCTTTCCATTCTCAAATCGAACGCCGATATCCGCGGGCTCTTCGCGGATATTCTCGGCGGCGCGCCCCGCCTCGCTGAATCTGTGATCGCGCGCCCCCACGTGCTGGATGCCGCCATTGATTCCGCGCCGGCCGGGGCCGGTCCCGGCCCGCGCGCTTATGCGGCGCGGGCGCGCCGCCTGCTTGCCGCGGCGCCGCGCGCCGAAGACTTTCTCGATGCCTGCCGCGACATGGCCCATGAGGAGAAATTTCTGACCGGCGCGCGCATGCTGGCCGGAACGATCACCGCGGCGGCGGCGGGCCGCGCTTATTCCGCGCTGGCGGACGCGCTCACCGATGCGGCGCTGGCCCATGCGCAGCATGCTTTTGAGACTGAATATGGACGCGTGGCCGGCGGGCGCTGCGCGGTGCTGGGCATGGGCAAGCTCGGCTCGCGCGAAATGACCGCCGCATCCGATCTTGATCTCATTGTGATTTATGATTTTGATCCGGAGCGTCCGGAATCGCGCGGCCCGCGCAGCCTTCACGCTTCGCAATATCACACGCGGCTTGCCCAGCGGCTGGTTTCCTCGCTGACCGCCGCGACACGCGGGGGGACGCTTTATAATGTGGATTTGCGGCTGCGCCCCTCCGGCAACAGAGGCCCCGTCGCGGTTCAGCTTTCGGCTTTCAAAGACTATCAAAAAAACGAAGCGGAAACCTGGGAGCACATGGCGCTGACGAGAGCCCGCGTGATCTGCGGCGACGCGTCGCTGGCGCTCGATGTGAGGCGCGCCGTGCGCCAAATCCTCGCCGCGCCGCGCGATGAAACACCTCTGCGGCGCGAAGTGCTGGAAATGCGGCGGCTGATCGCCGCTGAAAAAGGCGAAAGCGATCCGTGGGATCTAAAACTCGCGTCCGGCGGCATTGTCGATATCGAATTTCTCGCGCAATACTGGTGCCTGCGTCACGCCGCCCGGCATCCGGCTGTTCTCGATACAAATACGCTCGGCGTGATCGGCAAAGCGGCTCGGCTCGGATTGATTTGCGCCGGGGATGCGGAATTGCTCTCGCGGGCCGGGCGGCTCTATGCGCAGGTGACGCAGATGCAGCGGCTGGCGGTGAATGGCCGCTTCGATCCGGATGCCGCCGCCCCCGGCGTTCTGCGCCGCATCGCGCTTGCCGCGAATGTTCCGGATTTCAAACACCTGGCGCGGACACTTATGGAAACGCGCCTTGAGACGCGCGCTTTGTTTGAGCGCGTGTTGGGATAGCCGGCGCGCCGGCCTGTCATGCCGCGTGCCAAGCGGCGCTTGGCGGCGCGCGCTGCATTGCCGGCGGTTCCAGCGGTATCTGCGCCCGCACGATGGTGCCGGCGCCGACGGTCGAGCGGATTTTGATGGAGCCGCCGTGCAGCTCGAGGATGGAGCGGGCGATGGCAAGGCCGAGGCCGGAGCCTTTGACGCCGTTTTCCAGCGGCGCGCCGATCTGCTCGAAGGGAATGACAACGCGGGGCAGGGCGTGCCGCGCGATTCCCGCGCCATTGTCCTCAACGAAAAAATTGACGGAGGACGCGAGGCGGCGCGTGCGGATTGAAACACGCCCGCCCCGCGGCGTGAATTTCACGGCGTTTCCCATAAGCCCGGTGATGACTTTTTCGATCTGCGCCCGGTCCGCGCGGATGGTTTCGCTGGTTCGGACGTCGACACTGACCACGATATTTTTTTGATCGGCGGCCGCCCGGACGTTCTCGACCGCGGCCAGCACAATATCCTCGATCCGGAACTCGCCGTATTCAAGCCGCATGCGCCCGGCGTCGATCCTGGACATGTCCAGCACGTCCGAAATGAAGCTGTGAAGATGCTCGCCGCTTTCGCGGATGTGCGCGCTGTATTCCACATAGCGCGCGCACCCGAGCGCGCCGAAGGTCTCGCGCTCCATCAGCTCGGCAAAGCCGATGATGGCGTTGAGCGGCGTGCGAAGCTCGTGGCTCATGTTGGCGAGGAATTCCGATTTGGCCTGATTGGCGCTTTCCGCGTGGGCCTTTTGCTCAAGATAGCGCTCCGCGAGGTCGGTCATCTGGGACGCCTGCGCCTCCAGCGTCTCGCGCGAGCGGCGCAGGTCCGCGATGCTCGCCATAAGCTGGCGCTCGGAATCCACCAGCTGCTCCTCGTGGCGTTTCAGCGTCGTGATGTCGGTTCCCACGGACACATAGCCGCCGTCATTGGTGCGCCGCTCATTGATCTGGAGCCAGCGCCCGTCATCGAGGCGCGCCTCGTAGGTCCGCGCGTTGCCGCGCGCCGGGCTGCCGGAAGCCGGCAGCATCCGCGCCTGCGGAGACGTGCCGCCGGCCATCAGCTCCGAATACGAAATTCCAGCGCCTGCCGCCCCGCCGTCAAGGCCGTGGAGGCGCTGAAATTTTGAATTGCACATCACCATGCGGTTGCCCGCGTCCCAAAGCACAAAAGCTTCGGAGATGGTCTCGATGGCATCGCGCAGGCGCATGTCCGCGGTGGCGCTCCTTTCGGCGAGAAGTTTTTGCTCGGTGATGTCGACGGCGATCCCGACCAGATGCGCGCCCGCGTCGCCCTCCTTGCGCACCAGCTCGGCGCGCGCCCGCAGCCACATCCAGCCGCCGACGCCGTCGAGCACGCGGAACTCATGATCGATGCTGTCGGTTTCCGAGGCGGCGAGCAGTTCGGCGATGCGCGCGAGATCGCCGTCTCCGGGATGAATCATGGCGTTGACATCGCCGCAGGAAAGCCACGGGCCCGAGGGCTCGCGCCCGAGTATCGCGTGCATGGAGGCGGACCAGTAAATTCGGCCGCGCGCGATGTCCCAGTCCCATAATCCGCAGCGCCCGCGGCTGAGGGCGGTTTCGATGCGCTCCCGCATCCGCTCGCCGCCGGCGGCCGCGGCGCGCGCGCGCCGGGTCTGCGATATCCACGCCAGCGACATAAGCGCCAGCGCGCCGAGACACGCCAATGTCATAAGACCGGTTTGCAGGGCGCGCGCGCGCCAGGCCGCAAGCGCATCCTCCAGCGGCTGAATCACCGCCGCCTGGCCGGCCGCGCCTTTCAGATTTCGCACCGCCGCCAGCGCCTCCGCGCCGTCCGGCAGAATGACGCGCATCACGCCGGCCTGTTCTCCAAAGGTTGTCAGAGCCTGCGCGGCGCCGAGGCGGTCATTCAGCGTCTTGATGGAATCCGGCAGCGGCGGCGCCGAAAAAACAATCGCGCCCAGCGCGTCGGCGATGACCGCTTGGCGGCCGTTGGCTAGAGCGGCGGGCGAAAAAATAAAACCGCCGCCGGAGCGCGGCGCGTTGAATTCGTGCGCGACGGCGGCGGCGGCCAGTTCGAGACCGGCGCTTGCGGCGGCGATTTCAGTGTCGCGTTCGCGCGCCGCCAGCAGCGCTGTGACGCCGAGCGCGCTCGCGATGAAAGCGGCGGCGAGCGCGAGGACGCAATGATCCATCCACGCGCCGCGGGCGCCGGCGCCCCGGCTTGCGCGCGGCGCGAAAAAAAGCGCAAAATCCCGCCACGCGCCGGAACGAATCGGCGCGCTGGCCAAATCGGCATGGGTCATGCCGGGCCTCCTCGAAAAAATATCAACCCGGAGCCAATGTGCCGCATCGCCTCGAATCACGCCCATGTGAATCGCGGCGGGGTGATTTGTCCAGAAGTTAATGAATGGTTGATGCGATTTTTTTAGCCCCGCGCGGCGCCCGGAATCAAAACGTGAGTCCAAAAAGCGAACACGGCCCGCTTATCCAAGCGAGCGGCCGGCGATGTCGCGGGTGTCGGGCGAAAGTCCCGCGCGGGCGGCGACGCGGCGCAGCGCGGCCTCCGCTTTGGCGCGCCGTCCAGGCTCCAGGGTCCGCCACGTGCGCAGCGCGCCGAGCAGCCTTGCCGCGACCTGCGGATTTTGCGGATCGAGAGCGGTGACGACCTCCGCCAGCAAGTCATAGCCGCCGCCGCCCGCCGCATGAAACCGCGGCGGGTTCGCGCAAAAGCTTCCTATCAGCGAGCGGAGCCGGTTCGGGTTCGCGGCTGTGAACAGCGGGTGCGCCATGAGCGCGCGCACGCGCGCCAGGGTGTCGCCGTCGGTGATGGAGGCCTGCAGCGCGAACCATTTGTCAACGACCAGAGCGTCGTCTTCAAATTCGCGGAGGAAAGCGGCGAACGCCTCTTCGCGCCGCGCGCCGCCGCTCTGCGCGAGGACGGAGAGCGCTGCGAATTTGTCGGTCATATTGTCGGCGGCGCTGAATTGCGCGAAGGCGAGCGCGGCCCCCTCTTCGGGTTTTCCCGCCGCGCCGAGATCGAGCAGCGCGTTGCGAAGCGCGCGCCTGCCGGCGCTTTTCGCATCGGGCGAATAGGGACCCGCCGGCGCGGCGAGCCTGTGATAGGTTTCGAGAATTGGCTTTGCCAGCGCGGCGCCGATTTCCCGCCGCAGCGCCTGACGCGCCGCGTGAATCGCGTCGGGATCAATGTCCGCGCCGATTTCGCGGGCGATGTCGGCTTCGCCCGGCATGGTGATGGCAAGCGCGGCGAAGGCCATGTCCGACGCGTGCGCCGCGAGGATTTCTCCCAGCGCATGGGCAAGGCCGCCGCAGGATCGGGGCTGCCCGCCGCCGCGGATGGAGTCGACAGAGCGGACGATGGCGCGCGCGGCAAGCGTCTGCGCCGCCTGCCAGCGGTTGAACAGGTCGGTGTCATGTTCCAGCAGAACCAGAAGGCCGGCCTCGTCGATTTCAAAATCGGTGTTCACCGGCGCCGAAAATCCGCGCAGCAGCGACAGCGCGGGCCGCGCGGCGACGTTGCGGAAAAGGATGCGGCGGGAGCTCCCCGCCAGCTCAAAAACGCCGCGCTGAATTTCATCAGGGCCCGCGCCGCCGGGCTCGCCGGGCGCGGGCGTCTCCAGCGCCAGGTCGCCGTCCGCGCCGGTCAGGCCGAGCGCCACAGGAATGACCAGCGGCTGTTTGTCCGGCTGTCCCGGCGTCGGCGCGCAGCTTTGCGATAGATCGAGAGTCAGCGCGCGCGCGTCCGCGTCATAAGCGCACGCGGCGCGCAGCAGCGGCGTGCCCGCCTGATTGTACCAGAGCATGAACTGCGAGAGATCGCGGCCAGAGACCTCGGCGAAGCAGGAAATAAAATCCTCGACAACAGCCGCTGTCCCGTCGAACCGCGCGAAGTAGAGGTCCATGCCCTTCCTGAACGCATCCGCGCCGATCAGCGTTTTCAGCATGCGGACGATCTCGGCGCCCTTCTCATAGATGGTCGGCGTGTAGAAATTGTTGATTTCCAGATATTCGCCCGGGCGCACATTGTGGGCCAGCGGCCCGGCGTCCTCGACAAACTGCGCGGCGCGCAGCGCGCGGACATCAGCGATGCGGCGCACCGCGCGGGAGCGCTGATCGGCGGAGAATTCACGGTCGCGGAAAACCGTCAGGCCCTCCTTCAGGCACAATTGAAACCAGTCGCGGCAGGTGATGCGGTTGCCGGTCCAGTTGTGGAAATATTCGTGGGCGATGACGGATTCGATCAGCGCGTAATCGGTGTCGGTCGCGGTGCGCGGCGAGGCCAGAACATATTTGTCGTTGAAGACATTGAGCCCTTTGTTTTCCATCGCGCCCATATTGAAATCCGAAACAGCGACGATGTTGAAAACATCGAGATCATATTGGCGCCCGAAGGCCGTCTCGTCCCAAGCCATCGAGCGTTTCAGCGCATCCATGGCATAGGCGGCGCGCGCCTCCCTGCCGCGCTCAGTGTAAATTCCGAGCTTCACATCCGCGCCGGACATCGTTTGAAACGTGTCATGGATCGAGGCGAGGTCGCCGCCCACCAGCGCGAAGAGATAGCAGGGCTTGGGATGCGGATCATGCCAGAGCGCGAAATGCCGCGATGTGCCCGCAATGTCTCCGGAGGCGCCGGGGTTGCCGTTGCCCAGCAGCACGGGCGCCTCGGATTTCTCCGCCTCGATCCGCGTGGTGTAAACCGAGAGCACATCGGGCCGGTCGAGAAAATAGGTGATGCGGCGGAAGCCCTCCGCCTCGCATTGCGTGCAATAGGCGGAGCCCGAGCGGTAAAGCCCGCTCAATTGCGTATTCCCGGCGGGATCGACCAGCGTCTCCACCGAGAGAACAAACGCGCCCCGCGGCGGCGCGGCAATTGTCAGCCGGTCCGGGGATGCCGCCGCGCGAAGATCGATCGCGCGGCCGTCAAGATCAGCGCGGACGGCGTTGATGCCGTCGCCGTCAAGAACGAGAGGCGCGCCGGCGGCGCCTTTGGGGTTGGGGCGCATGTGCAGACGCGCGAGAACGCGCGTCGCGGAAACATGCAGGCTGAAGTCAAGCTCGACCCTGTCGATGAGATAATCGGACGCGCGGTAATCGGCGAGGCGGACGGGGCGGGCTTCTTCGGTGCGCATGGGTGCATAAGTCCTTGGGCGGCGTTATCCGGCGGAGCGGTCTTTTTACCACGGCGCTGTCAGACGATACAGCCCGCCGCCGCCGCCGCGCGGACGGCGAGGGTTTCCGCCAGCGCGCTCATCGGACCGGGCAGCCTGCCGTAGAGTTTGAAAACCGCGGGCTGCAAAACCGCGCCGAGCGCCAGCGCGGCGGCAAGCTCGGCGTCGCCGATGGAGATTTCCCCGTTCCGGTGTGCCCGCGCCATGATATCGGTGAGATCATCGACGACATTTTCACCCGGCTTCACATAGCGCAGATGCGCGTGCTGGTTCAGAAGAATGAACGCGAAGACATCCGGCCTTTCATCGAAAAGCCCGCAAAACAGATCGACGAGCGCGCGCGCTGTTTGCGGGAATGCGAGTCCCTGCCCGCCGATGGCGCGGACCTGCGCCGCCAGCGCGCCGTAGTGGCGGGTGAAAATATCCGCGGCTATCTCCTCTTTGGATTTGAAATACCGGTACAGCGCCGCGTCGGCGACGCCGACCGCCTGCGAGAGATCGCGGATCGTCGCGCCGTCAACGCCTTTTTGCGCGAACAGGCGCAGCGCTTCCAGCTCAATGCGCGCCCGGGTCCGGGCGCCGTCGCGGACGCGTTGGGGAGGCGGCGCCCGCCTGTCAGGCCCCCGCCGCGGCGGCGGTCCGCGCGCGCGCCATCCGGTTGAGCTCGACATAATCGGTCTTGCCCGAGCCCAGCAGCGGCAGGGCGTCCACCACCATGATTTCCGCGGGCATCATCAGCTCGGTCGCGCCTTTGGCTTTCATGTGGGCCTGCACCTGCGCGCGCGTCGCATCGGTCCTCGTTGTCACCATGATCAGCCGCTCGCCTTTGCGCGCGTCGGGCGCGGCAACCAGCGCCGGCGCGTTATCCGGCCAGAGGTCGGCGGTCATCTGCTCCACGGCGGCGAGGGACACCATCTCGCCGGCAATTTTGGCGAAGCGCTTGGCGCGGCCCTTGATCGTGACGAAGCTCAATTCGTCCACCGTGACAATATCTCCGGTGTCGTGCCATCCCCCGTCTGTGGGCTCCAGCACGCCGGGGTTCTCGGCGCGGTAATAGCCGAGCATAATGTTGGGGCCGCGCACATGCAGGCGGCCGCCCTCCTCGATGCCGGGCACCGCCTCGAGCCTGTGCTCGACGCCGGGCATGAGCCGGCCCACAGTTCCGTTGCGGCTGAACATCGGTGAGTTCACCGCCAGCACGGGCGCGGTCTCCGTCACGCCGTAGCCTTCGAGAATGCGCAGGCCAAACTTGTCCATGTAGGTCCGGCGCGTCTCCTCGCGGACGCGCTCGGCGCCGGCCACGATGTAGCGAAGCGAGCGGAAGTCGTAGGGGTTGGCCATGCGCGCGTAGCCGTTGAGGAACGTGTCGGTGCCGAAAAGCACGGTGGCGTTGAGGCCGTAGATGAGCTCGGGTATCTGCCGGTAATGCAGGGGCGAGGGATAGAGAAAAACTTTCATGCCCGACAGCAGGCCCAGCAGCATGCCCCCCGTCAGGCCAAACGAGTGGAACACCGGCAGCACGTTGAACACGATGTCGGCGGGCGTGATGTCGAAACGCGCGTTGATCTGCGCGACGTTCGCGACGACGTTGCGGTGCGACAGCACGACGCCCTTGGGCGCGCCCTCCGAGCCGGAGGTGAACAGCACGACGGCGGGATCATCGCAGCCGCGCGGCGCCAGCATTTTGCCGGCGTCAAACAGGCCGCGCAGCTTGTCGCCGCGCGTCACGGTTTTGCGGACGTCCTCAAGATAGTGAATCCGCGCTGTCTCGCCGAGACCGGCGATAAGGCTGGCGAAATTGCCCTTCTCGATGAAAACCCGCGAGGTCAGGACGTGGCGGATCGCCGCCCCCGCGCAGGCCGAGCGCAGGTTCGCCGCGCCGGCGGTGTAGTTGAGCATGGCGGCGACGCGCCCCGCCTGCTGAACCGCGAAGAAGGTCACGGCGACGCCGTTGGCGTTGGGGAGCAGCAGTCCCACGCATTCTCCCGGCGCGGTGAAGGCGGTGATTTTGCGCGCGAGCACCGCCGCGCTGATTTGCAGCGTCCGGCCGTTCATGGAGCCGGTGATCGGATCCTCCAGCAGAATTTTTTTCGGGCCGCAGCGGGCGGCGGATTCGGCCAGCGCCCGCGTCAGCGTCTTGTCGATGCCGCTGGTGGAGAACATCAGGTCCGACATCACATCATAAAGCGCGGCGCCCGCCGCGAGCCGGCGCTGGCGCCCGACAAGGCCGGGCTCAAGCGCGAGTTTGCGCGGCGGCAAAAAGGTTACGCGAACTTTGGGGAACCAGGCGCGTTTGACCTGCGATGCGGAGAGACGCGTGAACGGCGTGCGCTCCAGCCCTTCGAGGCGCACCGGCACGATCATCGCGCCGGACTTGTCGGCGATCATCGCGGCGCCGTCATACACTTTCATCAGCGCGCCCGTGACGGTGAGTCTGCCCTCCGGGAAGATCACGAGGCTGTTGCCCTCTTTGACCTCTTTGATCAGGCCGCGCGTTGACAACGGTTTCGCCGGGTCCATGGGAAAGCAGCGGGCGATCCCGAGGAACGGTTTCACCCACCACGCCTTGGCGATCTGCCAGTCGATGGCGAAGACCGGTTTTTTTTCAAGGATCGACAGAATGACCGGCGCGTCGAGAAACGACACGTGGTTGAGCGCGATGACGCAGCGCTCGCCGGCGAGTTTCACATTTTCAAGCCCGTGAACCTCCATGCGGTAAACGAGGCGGAAAACGAGATTGAGAAAGTCAGCGGCGAAATTGCCGGGCAGATGTCTCCACAGCCACCATGCGGCGCCTATATTGAGCGCGCCGAGGCCGATCAGCAGCGTCGGCTCGCTGAGGCCGCCCCATTGAAGCGCGGCGGCCGCGAGCGAGCCCGCAACCATGAAAAACGAGGTTAGAATATTGACGCCCGCCACAACGCGGGCGCGGCGGTCCTCGCCGGCCCAGGCCTGCACGGCGGCGAAAGCGGGAACAACGAACATGCCGCCGGCCGCCGCGGTCATGGCGGTGTCGATGGCGATGCGGATGCCCGCCGCGCTGGTGAAAAACGCGCCGAGGCCGATCTCATGCGCGGCCTTCGGCAGGCCATGGGTGGTCACGCCAAGATCGATCAGAAAGCCCGCCATGACCAGCGCCGAGACCGGCACGGGAAACAGCAGAATGCGCCCGCGGGCCGCCACTGCCGCGAGAAGGGACCCTATGGCGATGCCGATGGCGAACAGCGCGCTGATGGCGGTCTCAACGTCAATGCCGCCGCCGATGCGGGTTTTGACGACGACGGGCACGAGCGACAGCGCGACGGCGCCGGTCATCCAGAACCAGCTGACCGCAACGCCGCCCGTCCACAGCCGCGCTTCGCTTTTGATTTCGCGCACCATCGCGGCGGTCGAGGCGAAGAAATTCCGGTTGACCTTCAGGGCCGGCGCCGCAACGGGTGTTGCCGGGATGAAACGGCTCGCGCCCCAGCAGGCGAGCGCCACCAGCATCAGCTGCGCCGCGATGAACACGGCATTGCGGTCATGGCCCGCCGCGTAGCCGCCGAGTATCAGGCCGCACAGAATGGCGAAGAAAGTCGCGCCCTCGACGAGCGCATTGCCGGCCGGCAATTCCCGCGTTTCCAGATGGTCCGGGAGTATGCCGTATTTGATCGGGCCGAACAGCGCGGCGATCACGCCCAGACCAAACAGCGCGGTGTAAAGCAGCGTCAGCGAGCCCATCCAGAAACCGGCGGCGGCGATCATCTGCACGAAGATTTCGGCGAATTTCAGCCGCCGCGCGATCAGCGCTTTGTCGCTGGAATCGGCGATCTCGCCGCCCGGCGCCGACAACAGCAGCGAAGGCGCGATGAAAATGCCGACGGCGAGGGTGATCATCGCGCCCGCCTGATCCTCGCCAAGGCGGAACAGGATAAGCATCGCCAGCATCTGCCGCACGAAATTATCGTTGAAGGCTGAAAAGAACTGGCACCAGAACAAAGGCGCAAAGCGCCGGGCTGTCATCAGCGAAGCGAACATGGAACCAGCCTCCCAATCGGCAGCCCGCCCAACCCTAATGTCTAGCGGGCTTTCCTATTTGTGAGTATTCACTAACATATGAAAAACATACAGTCAACAGGGCTCGCGTGGCGACCCTTCACCCCGCCGGCTTTGGGTGGGCGCGCAGCATCAGCGTCAGCGCCAGCGCCGCGAGGGAGGCTGTGAACATCAGCAGAAATGCCGCGTCATAACGGCCGCTGGCGTCGAACACAGCGGCGCCGATCCAAGCGCCGAGCCCGCCGCAGATATGATGGATCATGGTGATCAGCCCGGCGATGGCGCCAAGATGCGCTGTGCCGAAGGCCTCGCGCACGAACAGCACGGTGAGCGGCGCCGTCATCAGAAAGGTCAGGCCGAAGACCAGCGCGAAAATCGTCACCGATGCCGGCGATTGATCGAACACGACCAGTCCGAAGGACGCGGCCCGGGCCGCGAACGAGGCTGCGGTCGCCGCCACCGGCCCGGAGCGGTCGCCCCAATAGCCCGCGAGCACGACCCCCGCGAGTCCTGTGAGGCCCATCATCGCCAGAAGATTGCCCGCCATGAACGCATCGACGCCGCGGTCCTGCGCAAAGGCGACGACATGGGTCGAGACGAAAAAATCATCGAAGCCGCAGATGGCGTAGACGCCGGTCAGCAGCCAGAACCGCCGCTTGCGCATGGAGGCGCGAAGCGTCAGGCCGGCGCGCGGCGCGCCCGCGGCCTCGGCGATCCCATGGGCGCGCGCGCCGGGGATCAGCGGCAGCAGCGCCCCCAGAAAAACCGCATGAACCGCGCCGAGCCAGAAAAACACCGAACGCCAGCCGACTGTTGCCAGCACCGCCGCAAGCACAGCGACAATCAGCAATTGTCCGACGCTCATTCCCGCCGAGACGATGCCGTTTGCAAAGCCGGCGCGCTCCGGCGCGGCGCGCGTCACCATCACGCTGACGGGAATGACCGATGCCGTGCCGTTGCCCAGCGCGAAGAGAATTCCATAAAGCCCGAAGACCTGCCACGGCTGCGTGACGAGGCTCATCAGTCCGATGGCGATGCCGCAGACCGCCAGCCCGCCGCCGATGATCAGCCGCAGCGACATCCGGTCGGCGGCGCGGCCCGCAAAGAACATCGCGAAAGCCGTGACGACCTGGAAGACCGCCACCGCTCCGCCGATTTCGCTGCGTCCCCAGCCGAGCTCCTCCACCATCGGCCGCAGCGTCAGCCCAATGGCGAAACGCGCGCCGCCGCCGATGAACAGAATGAAAAAGCCCGCCACAATGGCGATGCCGGCTTTGGATTTGAGAAAAGGAGTCATTTTTTGCCGGGGCTCGGGAAACGCAGCCCTGTCTACCGGTGATTCGCGCGCCGCGCGATTCCCTCACGCCCCCTCCGGCTCCGCATGGCCGACGACGCGCGTCACATTCGCGAAAGCGGCGCGCAGAGCGTGGTCGACCTCATCCACCGCCGCATGCACGGCATCGACGCTGAGCCGCGGATCGGCATGGCAATGGTAGTTGACGACGAGCCCGCTGGCGGTGTCGCGGGCCCGCACATTGTGGACGTGCGTGAGGGTTCCGCCCGCGCGCGCCGCCGCGGCCAGCGCGGCCTCGATGGGGGCCGCCTGCTCAGGGGTGAGACCGCGGCCCGTCAGCTCGCGCGCGTTCATCGGCTCGATATGCGTTTCCACTTCGATGCCCGCGCCCAGCTCGGCTTCGATGGCCTCCTCCAGCGCGGTGGCGATGTCATGCGCCTGTCCGTGCGGCATCGCGCCGTCGAGTTCGAGGTCCAGACTTACCGAGCGCGCGCCGCCGATCTCCTGCACGGTGACGTGATGAACCGCGAGGCGGCGGCGCGCCGAGATCAGCAGCACGCGCTCCAGCACGCTCTCATCATCGAGCGCCACCGGATTGGCGGTCACCGTGGCGGAAACCTCCGGCGCCTCGCGCGCCACCGCGCGAAGCACTTCCTCCTGAAGTTTGGCCACCTTTTCGAGCGCCAGCGTGCGGGGAACGGAAATGCCGATTTCGCCGAACACCTCCGCGCCCGCCGGACGCAGCCGCACAGATTCCACCGCGACAACGCCGGCGATGGACCCCGCCGCCGCGCGCACACGCGCCGTCAGACCCAGCGGCGCCGCGTCCACGAGCGTGTCAATGGTGCGCCGTCCGAGGCGGTAGCCGGCGATGCCGATAAACACCGCCACGGCGACGGCGGCCAGCGCGTCGCCCTGGGGATAGCCCAAGCGCGCCGCCGCGAGGCCCGCCATGACAAAGATGGAGGCGAGGAGGTCGCTCGAGAAATGCAGCGCATCCGCCGCAAGCGCGTCGCTGCGGGTCGTCCTGGCTATTTTGCCCAGCGAGCGCCACCGCGTGAAGTCAACAGCGATGGAGACAGCGAGAACCGCAAAAGCGATCCAGCCGGCATCCACGGGACCGGAGGGATGGCCCATCAGCCGCTGAACCGCCTCAAACAGAACGACAACCGCCAGCACGATCAGCAATCCGGTTTCCGCCAGCGCCGCGACGGCTTCGATTTTGCCGTGGCCGTAATGGTGCTCTTCGTCAGCGGGCTTGCCGGAGGCGCGGATGGCGAACCACGTGAGGATGGTCGCGCCGGTGTCGAGCAGCCCGTGTCCGGCCTCCGACAGCAGCGCCAGCGAGCCTGTCAGCAGGCCGGCGGCGAGCTTGCCAAGTGTCACCAGCGCGCTGGCGGCGATCGAAGCCAGAGCGGCTTTCTCTTTTAAGGCGTTGTGCTCGTTCATGCCGGACCCGAACCTCTCGTGCCCGCTTTTAGCGCATGCCGCCGTGATCTCAACCGCCGGATTTCCCAAGGGGATGCGGAGGCTGTGATTTCCCGATAGGGTGGCTGCGGTTTCACATTCCGTTGCAAGGAGCCGCAATGCGCTTTCTTCACACCATGGTTCGCATCGCCGATGTTGGGCCATCCCTCGATTTTTACTGCAACAAGCTGGGGCTGGAGGAGGTCCGCCGCGTTGACAGCGAAAAGGGCCGGTTCACGCTGATCTTCCTTGCCGCCCCCGAAGACGCCGCCGCCGGCCGGAAAAGCGGCTCAAGCGACTGGTGGAACCATTGCCCGCTGATCGAACTCACGCATAATTGGGACCCCGAGGCTTACACGGGGGGCCGCAACTTCGGGCACCTCGCTTATCAGACGGATGACATTCACGCGCTTTGCGAAAGGCTGATGAAAGCGGGCGTCGCCATCAACCGCCCGCCGCGCGAGGGCAAGATGGCGTTCATCCGCTCGCCCGACGGCGTCTCTATTGAATTGCTTCAAAAGGGCGAGGGGCTGACGCCGAAAGAGCCGTGGCTGTCGATGCCTAATTCAGGGGTCTGGTGAGGCCGCGCCCCGGATTTTGCAAGCGGGCGGTTTGGCGTTAGGTTCTCTTTATGCGCGGCGGTACAAGCGTAACAACGATGGCCGCGCGGGGGAGGAAACGAAATGTCGCTATCCAACGACCTCATGGACTCGAAACCGTCGTTCTCGATCAAGCTGCTTTTGCTCGGCTTTGTCGCGGGCTTTATCGCCGTGCCGCTTGGCCACCAGATTATGGCGCTGGCGCTGTTCTACACCATTCCCGGCCGCAACTTTCCGTGGAACATGGCGCCCAACAAGGGTGCCTTCAACATGCCCTCGATTCTCAACCTGTCGTTCTGGGGCGGGGTCTGGGGCGTGCTCTGGGCGCTTGTGGAGCCCTACGTGCCCAAGGGCTGGCTCTACTGGGTGATAGCGATAGTCTTTGGCGGCCTCGGCGCGACGGCTGTCGGCGCCTTTGTCGTGACTTCCATCAAAGGCCTGCCGCTCGGCAGCATCTCGTGGATCGGCCTGCTGATCAACGGCGCCTGGGGTCTCGTCACAGCCTTTTTGTTCGACCAGCTTCGCCGCCGGGTCTGATAAAAAGCCGCCGGGCGATCCCGGCGGCTCTTTTGGCTGGATCAATAATAATAGCGCCGGCGGCGAATGAAACGCCGGCGGCGAACGAAACGCCGCCGATAGAAGCGGCGGCGATAGCGCCACCGCGCGTCCTCAAGGCGGGCCGCCTCGATATCCGCGGGTGTCGCGACAGCCGGGGCAGCGGTTTCACCCACCGGAGCCGCGCCAAGCGGCGGAGCGGCGGGCATCGCCAGCGCATCCGCAGGCGTCAGCGCCGCTGCGCCGAGCGCGCCCGCGACAGCAAACAGCGACTTTAGGAACGATCGTCTTTCCATAGGCTTCCTCCACTCTGTGAGCAGCGCTCCGGAAAAAATCACCCGGGGACACCACGAGTGTCCGCGCCAAGCAAGGCGACAGCAAGGCGGGTCTTGCGGCTGGGAGGCGGGATCATCGCGTTCGCCGCGCGGTCTTTTTGCGCGCCGGCCCATAGTTTTTGAACCGCTCGAGGGTGCGCGCGATCTCCTCGTCAGTCAGGATCACCGGCGCGCCCGCCAGCGAGGCGAGGTAAAACTGCCTCGCCAGCGCCTCAAGCTCAACCGCGCGCCCCATGGCCTGCTCGAGATCGCCGCCGATAACGATCATGCCGTGACTGCCAAGCAGCACGCCCGAGCGGTCCTGAAGGCCGGCAATCGCCAGGTCAGAGAGTTCCTGCGTGCCAAAAGGCGCGTAATCCGTGCAGCGCACATTCGCGCCGCCGAAGGCCGCGATCATGTAATGGGCGGCGGGAATGGCGCGCCGCAGCATCGACAGCGCCGTCGCGTAGGGCGGGTGCGCGTGAACAATCGCGCCGGCATCCGGCCGCGCCCGGTAAATGTCGTGATGAAACCGCCATTCGCTTGATGGCGCCAGCGGCCCGCTCCAAGCGCCGCCGCCGTCGAGCTTCATCTTGGCGATCATTGCGGGGTTCATGGCTTCATAGGGTGTGCCGCTCGGCGTGATCAGCATGGCGCCGCCGGCGCGGACCGATAAATTTCCTGACGTCCCCTGATTGATGCCCAGCGCGTTCATTGTCCGCGCCTGCGCGATGATTTCCGCGCGCAATGCATTTTCACCCGCGGCCATCCAAATCCCCCGGTTTCGTCTCATACTTTAGGTGAAGGCCGTGCCCGGCCCTGGCGCGGAGGATTGACTCGCGCCGCAGGGTAATGCGAGTCCCGGAGGATATCGACAACGGGAGGAAACCGCCATGATCACCCGCCGCCAGTTTGCCGCCGGCGCCGCCGCCGCGCCCGCCCTATTTAATTTGACGGGCCCCGCCGCCGCCGCCGTGAACCTGAAAATCTCCCACCAATTCCCCGGCAGTTCCGGCGAAGAGGGCGATTTCCGCGACCGGATGTGCAAGCGCTTTGCCGCCGAAATCGCCAAACGCACCAACGGCGAGCTGACCGGCACGGTTTATCCTGATTCCTCGCTGATGAAAACGACGGCGCAGTTCTCCTCAATCCGCAAGGGCGCGCTGGATATGAGTCTCTATCCGCTGGCATACGCGGGCGGCGAGGTTCCCGAGCTCAACATCACGCTGATGCCGTGCCTCGTTTCCTCCTACACGCAGGGGCAGGCGTGGAAGGACGCGCCGATCGGGCGCGAGATCAACCGCATCTGCGAAGACAAGGGCGTCGTTATCGTCTCCTGGGTTTGGCAGGCCGGCGGCTGCGCCAGCCGCAGCGCCCAGCTGCTGGGCCCCGAGGACGCGAAGGGCAAGAAGGTTCGCGGCGGCTCGCGCGAAATGGACCTGATGTTCAAAGAGGCCGGCGCCGCGGTCGTGTCCCTGCCGTCCAACGAAGCCTATGCGGCGATGCAGACCGGCGCGGTGGATGCTGTTGTCACGTCATCCACCAGCCTGATTTCCTTCCGCATGGAGGAGCTCGCCAAGCACCTCGCCGGCGGCGG
Organism: Hyphomicrobiales bacterium; assembly: GCA_025362655.1. Classification (GTDB taxonomy): domain Bacteria; phylum Pseudomonadota; class Alphaproteobacteria; order Rhizobiales; family Beijerinckiaceae; genus Terripilifer. Next base: position 21,859 of record JANYFM010000219.1, read on the forward strand.
CGGCAAATCCTATTGGTTCATGTTCGAGCCGCTGCTGATGTCGAAGGCCATCTTCAGCGCCCTGCCGAAGGCCCAGCAGGATGCGATCATGGCGACCGGCGCGGATCTGGAGGCCTATGGCTACGCGGCGGCGAAGCAGGATGATAAAAGCGTCGTCGAGGTTTACACCAAGAAGGGCGTCAAGGTTCAGGAAATGAACGACGCCTCGCTGGCCCAGTGGAAGGAGCTGGCGCGCGTCAGCGCGTGGAAGGATTATGCCGGCAAGAACGAGCAATCCGCCAAGCTGATGAAACTTGCGGTTGAACTGTCGGAGAAGACCGCGTGAATCCGGCGGGGGAAAGCGCCCCGGAGGGCGCCGGCGGCGCCTTCGATACGGCTCTTGCCGCGCTTAACCGCATCCTCATGCTGGCCGCGGGGCTCGCGCTCCTGGCGGGCGCGGTCGTGCTGACCGAAAGTGTCGTTGTGCGCTATTTCCTGCGCCAGTCGACAGAATGGCAGGATGAGACGACGGTGTTTTTGCTGGTCGCGGCGACCTTCCTCTCCGCGCCCTATGTGCAATCGATCCGCGGCCATGTGGGCATCGAGGCGCTGCCGGAAATCCTCTCCCCCCGCGTCAATTATTACCGCGCAATTCTCGTCGATGCCGTGAGTCTTGCTTTTTGCGCGTTCTTCGCGTGGAAATCCTGGACTCTGTTTCAGGAGGCCTGGAGCGATGATCAGCACACCGCCTCAAGCTGGGGCCCGCCGCTGACCATTCCCTACGGCGCGATGTCCGCGGGCATGACGATTCTGTGCGCTCAGATTCTCGCGCAGATCGCCGCCGCGCTCGGCAGGAGCGCGCCGCGATGAGCGCGCTGACCCTCGGCCTGCTCTATTTCGGCTCGACGCTTGTTGTGATGATGGCGGGCATTCCCATTGCCTTCGCGCTCGGCGCGGTGGCGGTCTCCTTCATGTATTTTTTCATGCCGCACGCCTCGCTCGATACGGTGGCGCAGAATGTTTATGAGGAAATGTCGTCGATCACGCTGCTGGCGATACCGCTTTTCATTTTGAAGGGCGCCGCCATCGGCAAGTCGCGCGCCGGCGCGGATTTGTATTCGGCGCTGCACGGCCTCATGGGCCGCATTCCCGGCGGACTCGGCATCGCCAATGTGTTCGCCTGCGCGTTGTTTGCGGCGATGGCGGGCTCGTCGCCGGCGACCTGCTCCGCCATCGGCTCGGCCGGCATCCCCGAAATGCGCAAGCGCGGCTATTCCGGCGGTTTTGCCGCCGGCATCATCGCGGCGGGCGGCACGCTTGGGATATTGCTGCCGCCCTCGATCACCATGATTCTCTATGCGGTGTCCTCCGAGCAATCGCTGGGCCGGCTGTTTCTCGCCGGGCTCGGGCCCGGCCTTCTGCTGGTGATTTTGTTTTCCCTTTATGCGGTGTTCCGCTACCGCCGCGAACACAGCGCCGCAAAAACCGTGATGAGGGAGACCGGCGTCTCCGCGCCGATTCTGCACAACGAGATTTTTTCACGCGCGGAAAAGCGCGCCATGCTGCCGCGCGTCATTCCCTTCGTTGCGCTGCTGACCGGCGTCATGATCGCCCTCTACGGCGGTTATGCGACGCCTTCGGAGACCGCGGGCCTCGGGGCGCTGCTGGCCCTGTCGCTCATCGCCGTCATCTATGGCGTCTGGCGGCCGGCCGATGTCACGCCGATTCTCAATTCGACTTTGCGCGAATCCACCATGCTGATGATGATCATCGGCATGTCGCTGCTCTATTCCTACGTCATGAGCTATCTGCACATTTCGCAATCCACCGCCGAGGCCATTGTGGCGCTGGGCCTGTCGAAATGGCCGCTGCTGTTCATCATTCTGCTGATGGTCGTCGTGCTCGGCTTTTTCCTGCCGCCGGTGTCGATCATCCTGATGACCGCGCCGATTGTCCTGCCGCCGCTGAAGGCCGCCGGGTTCGATCTCATCTGGTTCGGCGTGGTCATGACGATCGTCATGGAAATGGGGTTGATTCACCCGCCCGTGGGGCTCAATATTTTCGTCATCAAAAACATCGCGCCGGACATTCCCCTGATTGATATCATCTGGGGCGTGCTGCCGTTTGTCGGCCTGATGATCCTGTGCATTCTCATTCTGTGCTTTGCGCCCGGCATTGCCACCTGGCTGCCCAAGGCGGTGATGGGATAGCCATGCCCGCCTTGACGCCCGCGCGCGGACGCGGAACAAAGGCCCTGAACCCTTTAGGAGAAACGCCATGACCGAACTCACCTATGCCGTCGCGCAAAAAATGCTCGCCGACGCGCTTGCCTTTTGCCGCGAGAAAAAATTCAATCCGATGTCGGTCGTCATTCTCGACGCCGCCGGAGGCATGAAGGCGGTCGGCAGCGAGGACAACACAACGTTCATGCGCTGGCGCGTGGCCTACGGCAAAGCCTTTGGCGGCGTCGCGTTCGGCATGCCTTCGCGCCGGGTCAACAACATGGCGGCGGAGCGCCCGCATTTCGTCAACGCGCTGAACGGCGTCGCTGACGGCAACCTCGTGCCGGTGCCCGGCGGCGTTATCATCCGCGATGCCAATAAAAAATTGATTGGCGCCATCGGCATATCAGGCGATTCCTCTGACAATGACGAGGCCGCCGCCCTTGCCGCCATCGCCGCCGCCGGGCTTGTCGCCGACACCGGCGCCTGAGCCGCGCCGCCGGGCTGCGCAGCGCCGCGCTGTCAACCCGGCGGAAACCATAATCTTGAAATTCACCCCGCGCCTCCCTGCCGCGGCGCGCCCCCGCGTGAAAACCTCCCTCTGCCTATCTCTTTATGTTTATTCGAAATTTAGCGGCTTTTCCCGTCCGTGCCGCACGCCGGAGCGGCGCGCCGGCGGAAAATGCCGGCAACCCTGTGATTACTTTTCACGCCCAAGCTTGACGGCTTGAGGATGACGGCATTCCCCCTTGGCGGGCGCGCCGCATTTGGGGGGGGCGCGCGCCATGACGCTATCGCCGGTTGATTTGGATCCGCGCCGCCGCGAGCAAAGCGCGCAGGAATTGCGGGCTGACAGCTGTGTCCATGCCGCGGGCATTGCCGCCGCCCTCGCCGGTTCCGCCTATCTGATTTTGCACACCGCCCAGCAGGGCGATGCCGCCAAACTCCCGGCAGTCGCCATCTACGCGATCGGGCTGCTGGCGATGTTCGGCGCCTCCGCCGCCTACAATCTCCATTACACCTCGCCGCGCCGCGCCATATTGCGGCGCTGCGATCACTCGGCGATTTTCCTGATGATCGCCGGCACCTACACGCCGTTCACGACGCTGATGCACAGCGGCTGGATGGCGGTGGCCCTTACCTGCGCCGTTTGGGTGCTTTGCCTTGCCGGCATCGCCCTCAAATTCGGCGCGCCGGAATTATTCGAGCGCTTGTCAGACTGGCTTTATCTCGGCCTTGGATGGGCCTCCATCGCCGTGCTGGCGCCGCTGATCGGCTGCGTTGCGCCCCATTGCCTCGCCGCGGCGGGGCTGGGCGGCCTGCTCTACACCGTGGGCGTGTTCTTCCACCGGTGGGAGCGGCTGCGGTTTCAGAACGCCATCTGGCACGTTTTCGTTCTCTGCGCGGCTGGCGCTCATTATTTCGCGGTGCTGACCGGGGTCGTGCTCACGGGAGTCTGAGGCGCGCCCAGGGGCGCGTGAGCTTTTTTTTAAGCAAGCCGCCGCGCCCAAGGGCGCGTGAGCTTTTCTTTAAGCAAGCCGCCGCGCCCAGGGGCGCGTGAGCTTTTTTTTAAGCAAGCCGCCGCGCCCAAGGGCGCGTGCCTGAAGGCGCCTCCGGCCCGAACCCCGGCTGATAGAAATGCGACATGCCGCCGGTGAAGCCGCCGCGGACCTCCGCCTCGGTGACGGGGTCGTTGATCTCAAAAGCATCAAAGCCGCAGCGCCGCATCAATTGTATTTGGTCTGTCAGCACTTCGCCGACAGCGCGCAGTTCGCCTTTGTAGCCATAACGCCCGCGAAGCAGGACCGCCGTCGAGAAGGCGCGGCCGTCGGTGAATTTCGGGAAGGCGAGCGCGATCACCGAGAATCGATGGATGTCGCGGGCGAAATCCTCAATCCGCGCGCCGGCCTCAATGCGCAGGCCGAGCGGCACATTGGATCCTTCGAACGCCTGGCGCTCGTCGTTCCACCAGTCGAGCGAGAATATGACATGGCCCGCGGCGGGCACGCCTTCGCCGTCGGCGATCGCGCGCCAGGGATCATCAATGAAAGAACCGTTTTTAAAAAGCGCCATGAAGTCCGCCGGTGGGGTTAAATATCCGCGCCCTTGTCGCGGTCGTAGAGCGCTTTTTTGAAGGGCGCCATGCCGACGCGCCGGTATGCCGTGAGAAAATCCTCCGACGGGTTGGCGCGCAATTCGACATAGGCGTCGACGACGGTCTCGACGGCGTCGACGATGTCCTCATAGGAGAAGCCGGGACCGGTGATATCGCCGACCGCGCAGGTTTCATCCGCCGAGCCGCCAAGCGTCAGCTGATAGGTTTCGACGCCTTTGCGCTCCAGCCCGAGAATGCCGATATGGCCGACGTGGTGGTGGCCGCAGGCGTTGATGCAGCCGGAAATCTTGAGTTTCATCGCGCCGATTTCGCGCGCGCGCGCGGGATCGCCGAAACGCCGCGAAACGCGCTGGGCCACGGGGATCGAGCGCGCGGTCGCCAGCGAGCAGTAATCCATGCCGGGGCAGGCGATGATGTCGGAGATCAACCCGGCATTGGCGGTGGCGAGGCCGTGCGCGGCCAGCCCGTCGTATACGGCCGGCAGGTCATCCAGCGCCACATGCGGCAGCACGAGATTCTGCTCGTGCGACACGCGGATTTCGCTGTGTCCGTATTTTTCCGCGAGATCGGCGACGGCCTCCATCTGCTCCGCCGTGGCGTCGCCGGGAATTTCGCCGATGGCTTTCAGGCTGATAGTGACGATGCCGTGGCCGGCGGCCTTGTGCGCGGCGACATTGTTATCGACAAACGCGGCGAAGGCGGCGTCTTTCGCGCGCCGCGCCAAAAGCGCCTCCGAACGCGCCGGGCGCGCGGCGAGGGGCGGCATGGCAAAATAGGCGCGGATGCGCTCGATTTCGCCCGCCGGCAGCGTCAGCTCCCCGCGGGGCATGGCGGCGAACTCCGCCTCCACGGCCCCGCGCATCGCCTCAAGGCCTTTTTCGTGGACGAGAATTTTGATGCGCGCTTTGTATTTGTTGTCGCGCCGCCCCTCAAGATTGTAGACGCGCACAATCGCCGTGACATAGGCGAGCAGATCCGCCTCCGGGAGAAAATCCCGGATTTTTTTCGCCACCATGGGCGTGCGGCCCTGGCCGCCGCCGACATAAACGATGAAGCCTTTTTCGCCTTTGGCGTTCGTCGTCAGATGCAGGCCTATGTCATGCGCCTGGATCGCCGCGCGGTCATTCGCCGCGCCGGTCAGCGCCAGCTTGAATTTGCGCGGCAGGAAGGTGAACTCTGGATGGATCGACGACCATTGCCGCAGGATTTCCGCGTGGGGGCGGGGATCATCGGCCTCATCCGCGGCCGCGCCGGCAAAATGATCGGCGGTGACATTGCGGATGCAATTGCCGGAGGTCTGAATGGCGTGCATCTCCACTTCAGCGAGATGGGCGAGAATGTCAGGCACATCGCTGAGCGCCGGCCAGTTGAATTGCAGATTTTGGCGCGTGGTGAAATGCCCGTAATTCCTGTCATAGCGCCGCGCGATGAACGCGAGCTTGCGCATTTGGCGCGGCGACAGCGTGCCATAGGGAATGGCGATGCGCAGCATATACGCGTGCAGCTGCAGGTAGACGCCGTTCATCAGCCGGTGAATGCGGAACTGATCCTCGTTGAGTTCGCCCGCAAGGCGCCGCTTCACCTGGCCGGCGAACTGGGCGGTGCGCTCGCGAACGAAGGCCGCGTCAAATTCATCGTAGCGATACATGAGCGGGCTCCTGAGCTGGCGCGGGTTTAAACCGCTTGCTTGCCGTGGTCGAGGCGCACCGTGGGCCCAGCCGAGCGGATGCGGTCGCGGATGTGCCGCGGCACCGGTCCCGCGGAGGTCATATCCACATCAAAAGGCGTGATCTCGATGATGATATTGGCCGCCATCGCGGCGCCCGCCGCCGCGAGCCCGGCCTCGGCGCCGGTTTTGTCGGCGAAAATTTCGGCGCCGGCGAGGCTCTCCACCCAATTTCCGCCTTTGGCGAGGAATACGATAATGCCGTCGCCGAGGCGGTTGGCGGAGATGACCTGTGGCATTTTGCATCTGCCGGGGTTAGAGAATTTTAGCGGGCGCGGGAATTGCCGCCGGGATAAACTAAATCACAGAAAAAAGCTAGAAAATTTAATTATTCACACAAAATGGATGTTTAATAAGCTATGTTTGAAGCGTGGATTCACCCGCTCATCGTCGGTTACGGCCTTTGGGCGGTTTTCCTGATTGTTATGTTTGAGAGCGCCGGCGTGCCGCTGCCTGGCGAGACCGCGCTGGTTTCCGCCGCGATATATTCCGGCATGACCGGAAATTTGCAGATCACGCATATCATCGGCGTCGCGGCGGCTGGCGCTATCATTGGCGATAACATCGGCTTTTGGGTTGGGCGCACATGGGGCCTGCCGCTGCTCCACCGCCACGGCCATTGGATCAATCTAACGGAAAAGCGGCTCGCCCTTGGCGACCGGCTGTTTAAAAGCCATGGCGCAAAAATCGTTTTCTTTGGCAGGTTCATCGCCTTCCTGCGGATTTTCGCGGCGCTGCTGGCGGGGGCGCTGCGATACGGCTGGAAGCCGTTCATGTTTTACAACGCGCTGGGCGGCGTCATCTGGGCGCTGGTGTTCGGCCTCGGCGGATATATTTTCGGCGATGCGGTGACGCGGCTCAGCGGGCCCATCGGCATTGCGGCGTTCATCTGCGCTGTGGCGGGCGCCGCCGGCTTCATGTGGTTCGCCAAGCGCCAGGAGCATGCCTATCTGGAGCGGCTGGAGCGCGAGGCCGCGGCGGAAAACGACCCGCCGCCAAAAATCTAAAGCGCAACACGAAGCCGGTGCGCGATCTCGCCGACGATGCCGCGCCGGAACGCCAGCACGCAGGCGACGAAAATCACGCCCTGCGCCACCAGCACCCATTGGCCGATGCCCGCCAGATATTGCTGCATGGCAATGATGACGAAGGCGCCCAGCACCGGCCCGTAAATCGTGCCGAGGCCGCCGACGAGCACCATCAGCACGACCTCGCCCGACATCTTCCAATGCGCGTCAGTCAGAGAGGCGTTCTGGGCGACCAGGGCTTTCAGCGCGCCTGCAAGGCCGGCCAGCGCGGCTGACAGAACGAAGGCGGCGAGCTTGTACTGATCGGCCTTATAGCCAAGCGATATCGCGCGCGGCTCGTTCTCGCGGATGGCTTTGAGAATTTCGCCGAAGGGGGAATTGATGATCCGGTAAATCAGCAGGAACGCCAGCAGGAACACCGCCAGCACAACGAAATAAAGCGTCATCGGCCGCGTCAGATCGAGCAGGCCGAACATTTTCCCCTGCGGCACGCCCTGGATGCCGTCCTCGCCATGGGTGAATTTGGCCTGCAGGTAGAAAAAATAGATCATCTGCGCCAGCGCCAGCGTGATCATTGAAAAATAAATGCCCTGCCGGCGGATCGCCAGCAGGCCCGTCAGGACGCCCAGAAGGGCCGAGGCGGCCGCGCCAAAGAGGATGGAGACTTCAGGCGCGACGCCCCACACTTTCGCAGCATGGGCGCTGGCATAGCCCGCCGTGCCCAGAAACATCGCATGGCCGAAGGACAGCAGACCGACAAAGCCGATCAGCAGATTGAAGGCGCAGGCGAACAGCGCGAAACACAGCGCTTGCATGATGAAATAGGGATAGACGATACCCGTTGGTCCGATCAGCGCCAGCACGGCCGCCATGACGGCAAAGACTTTCATTTCTGTGTTCAGCCCCGCGCCCGGCGCCGGGATCGTTGTTATCGCGGCGCCGGTCATGCCGTCCTCCCGAACAGGCCCGCCGGCTTCACCAGCAGCACAAGCGCCATGATCACGAAGACAACCGTGTTCGACGCCTCGGGATAGAACACTTTCGTCAGCCCCTCGACGAGGCCCAGCGCGAAGCCCGTCACGATCGATCCCATGATCGACCCCATGCCGCCGATGACAACGACCGCGAAGACAACAATGATGAGATCGCCCCCCATCAGCGGCCGCACCTGGTTGATCGGCGCGGCGAGAACGCCGGCCAGCGCCGCCAGCCCCACGCCAAACCCGTAGGTCAGCGTGATCATGCGCGGCACGTTGACCCCGAACGCGCGCACCAGCGAGGGGTTCTCGGTGGCGGCGCGCAGATAGGCGCCGAGTTTTGTTTTCTCAATGGCGAACCATGTCGCGAGGCACACCGCCAGAGAGAAGACGACAACCCAGGCGCGGTAGTTCGGCAGGAACATGAAGCCGAGATTTTGCGCGCCGGTCAGTTCCTGGGGTATCGCGTAGGGCAGGCCCGACGAGCCGAAATAATTCTGAAACAGGCCCTGAAAAATCAGCGCCAGCCCGAACGTCAGCAGCAGCCCGTAAAGATGATCCAGCCCGGCGAGGCGGTGCAGCATCGTCCGCTCCAGGAACATGCCGAACGCGCCCATGATGAGCGGCGACAGAACCAGCGCCCACCAATAGCCGAGGCCCGCGATGCTGAGCAGAAAATACGCGCAGAACGCGCCCATCATATACAGCGCGCCGTGCGCGAAGTTAATGATGTTCAGCATGCCGAAAATCACCGCCAGCCCGAGACTCAGCAGCGCGTAAAACGACCCGTTGATGAGGCCGACAAGCAGCTGGGAAAACAAGGCCTGCGTGGAAATGTTGAACATCGGCTGTCCGGATTTGGCTGTCCCTTCCCCCCGCCGCCGGCGGGGAGAAGGCGAGAGCTCCGCTTATTTCTTCAACAGCGGGCAGGCGCTCTTTTCGATTGGCGTGAACGCCTCCTCCGCCGGGATGGTGGCGATCAGCTTGTAGTAATCCCAGGGATATTTGGACTCTTCGGGCTTCTTCACCTCGAACAGATAGCCCGGGTGGATTTTGCGGCCGTCGGCGCGGATAGTGCCCTTGCCGAACAGCGCGTCCTCGGTCGGCATCGCCTTCATCTTGTCAACGATTTTGACGCCGTCATGGACGTTGCCGCCCATCGCATCAAGCGCCTTCAGGTAATGGTTGACCGAGGCATAGACGCCGGCCTGCACCATCGTCGGCTTCTGCTTGTTGCGCATCCGCTCGGAGAATTTCGCCGAAAAGGCGCGCGTGCCCTCGTTCATGTCCCAGTAGAACGTCTCCGTGAATTGCAGTCCGGCGGTCATTTTCAGGCCGAGCGAATGCACGTCGGTGAGAAACAGCAGCAGCGCCGCCAGCTTCTGTCCGCCGGCGGTGATGCCGAATTCGTTGGCCTGCTTGATCGCGTTGGTGGTGTCGCCGCCGGCGTTGGCGAGGCCGATGATTTTGGCTTTGGACGCCTGCGCCTGCAAAAGGAACGAGGAAAAGTCCGACGAGTTCAGTGGATGGCGGACAGCGCCGATGACCTTGCCGCCGTTGGCGGTGACGACCGCGCTGGTGTCGCGCTCCAGCGCCTGGCCGAAGGCATAGTCGGCTGTGAGAAAATACCAGCTGTCGCCGCCGGCCTTCACCACCGCTTTGCCGGTGCCGTTGGCGAGCAGATAGGTGTCATACGTCCAGTGGACGATATTGGGCGTGCAGGCTGAGCCGGTGAGATCGGAGGCGGCGGCGCCCGAATTCATGTAAACGACGTTTTTTTCCTTCGCGACGCCGGTGACCGCGAGCGCTACGCCCGAGCTCAGGACGCCGAACAGGCCGTCGACTTTCTCCTGATCAATCCACTGCCGCGCCACGTTGACGCCCACATCCGGCTTGTTCTGGTGGTCGGCGGAGACGATGTCGATTTTCCAACCCTTGGCGACGAGGCCGGAATCCTCGATCGCCATCTGCGCGGCGATAACCGAGCCCGCTCCGCCGACGTCGGCGTATAGCCCGGACATATCATCGAGGATGCCGAGTTTGACAATTTTGTCTTGCGCGAGCGCCGGCGCGCCGGAGACTAGCGCGGCTGTGAGCGCTAGCGCGGATACCATAAGCTTCATCACCATTCTCCTTTTAACGCCGCCGGCGCTTCAGACGCCGAGGTAATCGTGCAGTTTGCCCATATTGGCTTCAAGGTCCGCATTGGCGAAGGCGTCGATCACCCTGCCATGCTCCATCACGTAATAGCGGTCCGCGACCTTGGAAGCGAAGCGAAAGTTCTGTTCAACCAGCAAAATCGTGAAGCCCTGCCGCTTCAGCCCCGCGATCGTGTGGCCGATCTGGTCGATGATGACGGGCGCGAGCCCCTCGGTCGGCTCGTCCAACATCAGCAGCCGCGCGCCGGTGCGCAAAATGCGCCCGATGGCCAGCATTTGCTGCTCACCGCCGGAAAGCTTGGTGCCCTGGCTGTTCAGCCTTTCCTTCAAGTTCGGAAACAGTTCAAATATTTGTTCGACCGTGAGGCCGCCCGGCGCGACGCGCGGCGGCAGCATGAGGTTTTCCTCGACACTGAGGCTGGAGAAAATGCCCCGCTCCTCGGGGCAAAGCGCGATGCCGAGCCGAGCGATGCGGTCCGAGGTCAGGCCAACCGTCTGATGCCCCTCGTATTCCGCCGATCCCCGGCGCTTGCCGACCATGCCCATGATGGATTTCAGTGTTGTCGTTTTGCCGGCGCCGTTGCGGCCCAGCAGGGTCACGACCTCGCCTTTGCGGACGTTGAAATCGACGCCGTGGAGGATGTGGGATTCGCCGTACCAGGCTTGCAGGCCCTTGACCTCAAGCAGCGGCGCGCCGGCGGTTTGCGGCTCAGCCATGGCCGGCCCCCAGATAGGCTTGCTGCACATCCGCATTGGCGGAGACCGCGGCATAGCCGCCCTCGGTCAGAACCTGGCCGCGCGTCAGCACCGTGATCGTGTCCGAGAGGTCGGCGACCACTTTCAGGTTGTGCTCGACCATCAGAATCGTGCGGTTTTTCGACACGCGGCGGATCAGTTGCACAACTTTATCGATATCCTCATGCCCCATCCCCGCCATCGGCTCGTCGAGCAGCATCACCTCGGGATCGAGCGCCAGCGTTGTGGCGATTTCGAGGGCCCGCTTGCGTCCATAGGGCATTTCCACCGCGGGCGTTTCGGCAAATTCAGTCAGCCCGACATCATCCAGCAAAGCCAGAGCCTTGCCGTTATACGCGTCGAGGACGCCCTTGGAGCGCCAAAAATCGAAATTGCCGCCGCGCTGGCGCTGAAGGGCGATGCGCACGTTCTCCCGGGCGGTGAGGTGCGGAAACACGGCGGATATCTGAAACGCCGCACAAGACCCATGCGCGCGATATCCGCGGGCTTCGACGCCGTGATGTCGCGCCCGCGGAACAGGATGGATCCCGAGGTCGGATCGAGGAATTTCGTCAGCAGATTGAAGCACGTCGTCTTGCCCGCGCCGTTCGGGCCGATCAACGCGTGGATCGAGCCTTTGCGCACCTTCAGGCTTACGTCGCGCACAGCGACGAAGCCCCGGAACTCCTTGGTTAGGCCGCGCGTCTCCAGAATAATTTCGTCCGGCACGTCCTGAACGCTCCCTCGTCTGAATGGGCTGATAGCACGGATCACCTCCGGGGCAACATGGATGCGGCAGCGCGGCGCGCATTAGGGCCCTGACGCGACGAAAGGATTAGGCAAGGCCGGGGCCGCTTTGACCCGCGCCCCGCCAATTGATACCCACCCGGCCTGCGTCTCCCCGCCTGTTCTCAAAGCCCGGCCATGCTGAATCCCATCGATATTCGTTTCTCCGTTGCCCCCATGATGGACTGGACCGACCGGCATTGCCGCGTCCTGCACCGGCTGATGACGCGCCGCGCGCGGCTTTACACGGAAATGGTGACTACCGGCGCCGTGATCCATGGCGACCGCGCCCGCCTGCTCGGCTTCAGCGCCGGCGAGCATCCCCTCGCGGTGCAACTGGGCGGTTCGGAGCCGGACGCTCTGGCGAAATCCGCAATCATCTGCGCGGACCTCGGCTACGACGAAATCAATCTCAATTGCGGCTGCCCCTCGGACCGCGTCCAGAGCGGCGCTTTCGGCGCATGCCTGATGCGCGAGCCCGCGCTGGTGGGCGAATGCGTCGCCGCCATGAAAGCCGCTGTGCGGATTCCCGTCACAGTCAAGTGCCGCATCGGCGTCGATGAACAGGAGCCGCGCGGGGCGCTTTGGGCGATGGCGGAGAGCGTCTCCAAAGCCGGCGCGGACGCGCTGTTTGTCCATGCCCGCAAAGCCTGGCTGAAGGGCCTGTCTCCGAAAGAAAACCGCGACGTGCCGCCGCTCGATTATCCGCTTGTCCACGAGTTGAAGCGGGCATTTCCGGCGATGCCCATGTCGATCAACGGCGGCCTCGCCTCGCTGGCGGAGGCGAGGCCCCATCTGGAGCAGCTCGACGGCGTCATGCTCGGCCGCGCCGCCTATCATGATCCCGGCATGCTGCTGAGCGTCGATCCGGAGTTTTTCGGGGAGCCAGCGCCATTCCAGAGCGTTTTTGATGTTGTCGAGGCGTATATCCCTTATATCGAAGCGCGGCTCGCGGAGGGCGCGCGCCTGCCCGACATGACGCGTCACATGCTCGGCTTTTTCACGGGAATGCCGGGAGCGCGCCAGTTCCGCCGGCACTTGGCGTGCGAGGCGGTGAAGCGCGGCGCGGGCGTCGAGGTGTTGCGGGCGGCGGTCACCCACGTGGCGCGCGAAGCTCTGGCGGCGTGAGCGTCAGGCCGGGGCGGCAAACTCCGCGCCCGCCCATTCGACCGGCACTTCAATCCGCCCGGCGGCGATGCCGGCGGCAAGGCCGGCGAGCTTTTCCCGCAGCGCCGGATCAATCCCCTCGCGCAGGCTGAGGCGGACCGCGTCCGACCGCTCAAGGCCGGTCTTTTTCAACACCCCCGGCCGAAACTCTCCCGCCGCGAAATCCTCGGCGGCAGCCAGCAGCGCGATTCCCGAATTGGCGATGGCCGAGCCGATAAAGACTTCGGGCATCCTCGCCGCCCAGTCGCCGACATTGCCGATCTGCGGGACATTGCGTTCCCGGCAGGCGTCGATCACGCCGCCCCGGCCGGCGTTGAGCATGGTGAAAATCACGTCGGCTCCGGCGTCGATCATCGCATGGGCGATTTTCTTCGACAGGGCATTGTCATCCTGGTCGCCGGAGAAATTAGTCAGCAGCCGCGCCCCGGGATTGGCGAACTTCAGGCCGGCGGCGCAGGCGGCGCGGCCTTTCAGGCCGGGCGTGACGCGAATGCCCGACATATGCCCGGCGATGCCGGTTTTCGTCGTCAGGCCCGCGAGCGCCCCCGCCAGAAACGCCGACTGCTCCTGCAAAACCTCGTAGCTGGACAGGTTGGCGCCGAGCGCGGCGCCCTGCGTGACCGCGAACAGGATGTTCGGGAATTCGAGCGCGACGGTTTTTGCCGCTTCATTATTCTGGCCGCCGTGCGCGATGACGAGGCCGGGCGCCCGCGCCGCCAGCGCGCGCAGCGCGCCCGTCAGCGCTTCGGCGCGCGGCGCAACACCCTGCTCAAAGGCAATGTCCGCCCCGAGCGTGTCGCGGGCCCGCAGCAGACCCTCATAGCCGGCTTGCATAAAGCCGCCGTCCGCGACCGAGCCGGCAAACAGCGCGGCGATGGAGATTTTGGGTTGCGCGCGCGCCGCGCCGCCGGCGAGGGCGAGCAACGAGGCGCCGCCGCTTCCGATCAAAGCGCGGCGGCTGGGCTTTGCGGCCATGAACTTGGCGGCTTTGAGCTTGGCGGTTTGCGGCATCGCAGGCTCCGTTCGGGGTTTTCATTTGTCGCAGGCAAATTGCGCGCCGGAAAGCCCGTATCACCGGCTCCGCAGCACCAGCTTGTTGTTCTCAACTCCGTAAAACGCCAGCTTTTCCAGAAAGGTCATGCCCAGCAGGTTTTCATTGAGCGTGCCTGGCCTTGCCACAAGCGCGCGCACGCGTTGCTGTGAAATCGAGCCGGCGCTGAGCCGGTCTATCATGATTTCGGCGGCGCGTGAGGCGCCGTTGGCGGTGGAAATCATCTGCGAGAAATTCAGTTTGGAAACGTCGATGCCGATTTTGGCGGCATCCTCGGCGCGCAGCACAACGCTGGACGCGCCGGTGTCGAACACGAAGGTTAGTTTCGCCCCGTTGGCGAGCATGTCCACGGCGTAGTGTCCGTCGCGCCGCCTCGCCACTTCCGCCACTCCCGGCGCCGGGGTGATGACAGAGCCGGGGCTGAGCTCCGCCATGACGCGCTGGCGCACCGGCTCCAGCAGATCGCGGTAGGCGTAGCCCGCCACCAGCGTGATCGCGAGGCCGATCCAGATCAGCGCGTCGCGCAGGCCGGCTCCCAGCCTTCCGCGATAGCGGTGCAGAAGCGATCCCGCCAGCGCCACGGCGACAAGGCCATAGGCGGCATTGGCGACGAAATCGCCGCCCTGCATTCCCGCGATGAATGTGTCCCGCGGCAATAGCAGCGCCAGCGCCGCCGCCGCGCAAAGCGCCGCCAGCAGGAGCCAGCCGGTGTTCATGACGACGTTTCTGCCGGCGATTTTGCCAGCGCGCGCTTCAGCCTCGCTTCGAGCCCGGCCATCACCGCCAGGCGCTCCGGCTCGCTGAGCCCGCCCCATGCCGCGACTTCGCCGCGGGTGCGCCCGCAGCCCCCGCACAGGCCGTGACCGGGATCGATCCAGCAAAAATTCACGCAAGGGGTGGACATTCGTTGCATCGGAGCAATCTACGGGCTGGCGCGCGGGCGATCAAACCCGCGCGCAGAGCACGCACAGAAACGCCATTTCCGCCAGTTGCTGCGCCGCGCCGGCGACGTCGCCCGTCTGTCCGCCGATTTGCCGCGCGGAAATCCACGTCATCGCCAGCGCCGCCAGCAGGGCGCAGGCCATGGCCAGGGCCGCCTGCGGCAGGGAGGCGCCCGCCCAAGCCGGCAGCAGCCCCGCCAGGCCCGCCAGCGCCCCCGTCACGGCGAGGGAGCCCCCGGCAGGCCTCGCCGCCGCCCAAGCCGCTCCATCGCTCCGCGCCGGGGCCAGCAGGGCCATCGGCGCCAGCGCTAGAGCGCGCGACACCGCCCCGCAGGCGAGGATCGCCGCCGCCGCGCCCCAAATACTACCCTGCAACAGCGCCGCGAGCGCCGCCCAACGGATCAGCAGCGACAAGAAGAGCGCGGCGCCGCCATAAGTCCCGATGCGGCTGTCGCGCATGATCTCCAGTTTGCGCTCCCGCGTCGCGCCGCCGCCAAACCCGTCAGCGGTGTCGGCGAGCCCGTCCTCATGGAACGCGCCCGAGGTCAGCACGCCCGCGCCCAGTGTCAGCGCCGCGCAGACGGTTGCGGGCAGGCCGAGCGCCGCCCCGGCGGCCAGCACAAGCGCGGCGGGCAGCGCGATGATCAACCCCGCCAAAGGCAGCATTCGGATCGCGCGGGAAAAATCCGGCATGGCGTGCGGCGCCGTTTCAAACCCGAGGACGGGAACCGGCAGCCGCGAGTAGAACCGCAGGCAGGCGAGCAGATCGGCGGCGCAGTCGCGGGGCAGGGACATCCGCAGGGTTTGCGGGAAATGCGCGGCGCTGTCGAGATGCGTCCGTCAAAGGCGGATGACGCGGCGGCAGCGCTCAACTATGACTTCGGGCGTTCCTATTCCTTCAGAGGCGCTTCATGTCCCACACCCCCCAATACGGTGTCTTCCCGCGCGAGGTCCTGACCTCCATGGACGGGCTGAGCGCCCTGCAAAAGATGATCGCCGGTGAATTGCCGCGTCCGCCGATCTGCGAGACCCTGGGCTTCACGCTGACGCAGGCGCGGCCGGGGGAGGCGGTGTTCGAGGGCGTGCCGGGCTTCCGGCATTACAATCCTATCGGCACGGTTCACGCCGGTTTCGCGGCGACGCTGCTCGATTCGGCGGTCGCCTGCGCGGTGCAGACAACGCTGGGTGTCGGGGAAACCTACACGACGCTGGAGCTCAAGCTGAACCTCGTGCGGCCCCTGACCGACAAAACCGGCAATGTGCGCGCCGAGGGCAAAGTGATCCACCGCGGCCGCAGCGTGGCGACCGCGGAAGGCCGGCTGGTGGATGGCGACGGCAAGCTCTACGCGCACGCAACGACGACCTGCATGGTGTTTGGCGCGAAGGCGTGAGGCTTAAATTGCGCGCGGGGTCTTTCCGGCCTGTCGTTCATCAATCCATGTTTTCACGGCTGATTTTCAATTGATATGGAAATTTGCGTATCGTCCCGTCCCCCTATCCCCGCCGCCTCCAACCCTCTATCGAGGCGGCTCCCCGAAACCCGGAACAGCCCATGCCCGCCTCCGGCCTTCCCTTTGATGATATCCGCGCGCTGTTCGCGCAATTGCCGCCGGCGTCCGACACCTGCGCCGCCGACGCGCGCGAGCGCGGCCGCGAGCTGACCAAGCCGCTCGGCTCGCTCGGCCGCTTGGAGGAAATCGTTGAATGGCTGGCCGCCTGGCAGGGGCGCTCGCGTCCCGCGATTGACCGCCCGCTGGTGGCGGTGTTTGCTGCCAATCACGGCGTCGCCGCGCAGGGCGTGTCGGCTTATCCGCAAGCGGTGACGCGCGCCATGATGGAGAACTTCGCCGCCGGCGGCGCGGCGATCAACCAGATTTGCGCGACGTTTGGGCTGGGCCTGAAAGTCTTCGAGCTGGCGCTCGACATTCCCACCGGCGATATCACGGAAGGCCCCGCTTTTGACGAGGCCGCCTGCGCCGCCACCATCGCGTTCGGGATGGAGGCGGTGGCGGGCGGCACGGACCTTCTGTGCCTCGGCGAAATGGGCATCGGCAACACCACCGTCGCCGCCGCGATTTACCACGGGCTCTACGGCGGCAAAGCCGCCGACTGGACCGGGCGCGGCACAGGCGTTGATGACGCCGGGCTCAAGCGCAAAACCGCGGCGGTGGAAAAAGCGGTGACGCTGCACCGCGCCCATCTCGGCGATCCCCTGGAGCTGCTGCGCCGCCTCGGCGGGCGCGAAATCGCGGCGATGCTGGGCGCGATACTGGCCGCGCGCATGGAGCGCGTGCCGGTGATCCTTGACGGCTATGTTGTCACGGCGGCGGCGGCGATCCTGCACGCCATCGACCCCGCCAGCATTGATCACTGTCTCGCCGCGCATGTGTCGGCGGAGGGTGCCCATGCCGAAGTCCTGCGCCGCCTCGGCAAAAAACCGCTGCTCGATCTCGGCCTGCGGCTGGGCGAGGGCAGCGGCGCGGCGCTGGCGGCGGGAATCGTCAAGGCTGCGCTCGCCTGCCACGCCGACATGGCGACCTTCGCGCAGGCGCAGGTGCCGGGAAAGGCGAATTAGGGCGGGCGGGGAGGGGGCGCGCCTTTTGGCGACGTGCGCCGGCGCGCTCCATCTACCGTCCCTCCACCAGTCTCCTCGCGTCATCGCGCATCGCCTTTCGCGAGGCCTCGCGGATATAACTCATGTGCCCGCCGGGATAGACGGCCAGTTTCAAGCGCTCCGGCGCGCCGAAATCCGGGATCTGGTCGAGCACCATTTTGCTTTCGAAATAGGGCGTGACGATATCCGTCAGCCCGTGCGTGATCAGCACGCGAAAGCGCGGATCGAGCGCGAGATCGCGGCGCAGATCGCTTACCGCCTCGGCGCCGGCACGCCCTTCCCACTGGCGTCCCGCCTGATCGTTGCGGAAGAGGTAGCGCCCGTTCTCGACATTCCAATTCAGCTTTTGTTTGTAAAGATCGGTCATCGCCGCCGAGATCGGCGCGTGCAGGCCGTTCAGCAACTGGTCGTCGCCGAAGTTTTGCTGCGAATAGGGGTTGGAATTCAGCCCGGTGACATTGGTGTCGTATAAGCTCGACACCCGCCCTTCCGCGCGGTTGATTTCGCGGGCAAAGACATTGGCGGGCACGCGCCCCGCATAGCGTTCAACGATCACCGGACGCAGCCCCGTCAGCTCGGACACCCGCTGTGTCAAACGCGCTTTGGCCTCTTTGTCGTTGATGCCTTTCACGACATCGGCGAGATACCCGCCGGCGGCGTAGTCTTCAACATCCTTAAGCGAGTCGCGGGTGATCGGCCCCTTCCGCTCGCGCAGCGTAGCGGCATAGGCGGGCAGGCGCGCGACATCGTTGAACAGCGAGCCGCCCGCGTCAAACCGGCGGAAATCCAGCACCGGCGAAATCAGGATCAGCCCGTCGACGCCGACGCCCTGATCGGTTTGCAAAATCCGCGCGATTTTGGGCGCGCGGAAGCCGCCGTAACTCTCCCCGGCGATGAATTTCGGCGACACGCCGCGCCCGTTGGCCTCGACCCAGCGGCGGATCGTCACCGCCAGCGAATTAATGTCGCCGTTGACGCTCCAGAAGGATTTGCGCACGTCATCATTGCCGAGAATGCGGCTGTAGCCAGTGCCGGCGGGATCGAGAAACACCAGATCGGTGAACGCAAGCCAGCTATCGGGATTTTCGCTGACCGCGGGCGGCGCGGAAGGCGAGGCGGCCGCGCCGTCCATCGGCAGGCGCCAAGGCCCGAGCGCGCCCAGATTGAGCCAGCCCGATGCGTAGCCGGGGCCGCCGTTCATGGCAAAAGTCACGGGACGCGCGCGCGTCTCCTCGGCGTCCATTTTGAACGCGATATAGGCGATGTCGGCCTGCGCCGCGCCGGTCTGCGCGTCCGAGAGGCGGATCGTTCCCGCCGTCGCGGTGAAATCGCGGACGACGCCGGCGAGGGTGATTTTGTGTTTCGTCACGGCATCGGCGGGCAGGGGGCGCAGGCCCTCGGCGGCGGCCGGTCGCGGCGTGTCCGGCGTTTGCCCGCGCTGGGTTTGGGCGCGCGGACCGGCAGGCGCGCCTGGCGGGGCCTCCTGCGCCATTGCGGCGGCAAGGCCGAGCCCGAGGATCAACGCGCCGGGAAGTCCGAATATTCGCAGTTTCATCGTGGTTGGCTCCGCCGCCGGGATGCCTTCCAGCATAGAGCGGATCGCCATGCCAAACTAGGCCGCGCTGCGTCCGGCGCGCAGCGAGCGGCGCCTTGGCTGCGGCGGCTGCGCGGTTTCGCCGTCCAACTGGGGCAGGGCGTTCATCACCCGCTCCGGCGGCAGCACGATGATGGCTTCCGTGCCGGCGCGGACTTCGGATTTCAGCGTCAGCGTTCCCCCGTGCAGTTCAACGAGGCCCTTGACGATGGGCAGACCGAGGCCGCTGCCCTCCTCGGCGTTTTTCTGGGCAAGGGCGCCGCGCCCGAAGGACGACATGATCGTTGGAATTTCCTCCGGCGGTATGCCGGGGCCGTTGTCGCGGATGGACAGGTATTGCCCGCCCGAGGCGGTCCAGCCCACCTTGATCATGATCGCGCCGCCCTGCGGAGTGAATTTGATCGCGTTGGTCAGCAGGTTCAGGGTGATTTGCCGCAGCGCCCGCTCGTCGGCCCAGATTCGCGGCAAATCCGCCTCGATGGCTTCGCTGACAATGATATCGCGGCTCTTGGCGCGCAGGCTCAGCAGGTGCCGGCATTCCTCGACGACATGCGCGAAGGAGACCGATTCCTCGCGCAGTTCGTAGCGCCCCGCCTCAACCCGCGAGAGGTCGAGGATTTCATTGATCAGCATCAGCAGTTGCTGGCCGCTGGAATGAATGTCGCTGGAATATTCCTTGTAGGCGGGCACCGCATGCGCGCCGAACAATTCGCCTTTCAGCACCTCGGAAAACCCCAGAATGGCGTTGAGCGGCGTGCGCAATTCATGGCTCATGGTCGCCAGAAACTTCGATTTGGCGAGATTGGCCTCCTCGGCGCGGCGGCGCGCTTCGTCGGAATTGGCTTTCGATTGCTCGATTTCGACAATCAGCGCCTCTTTTTCCATGCTCAGCGCCAGCGTGTCGAGCGATGTCGAATAGAGGCGCTTGGCCAGCACGACGAAATACAGCAGCGCTCCGCCCGCCATGATCGACAGCGACAGGTTTTGAAAACCGTCCCACGGCGCCATGAACATGGCGACCGCGATCATCAGGGGAATGAGGCCGGCATGGACGGCGGCGGGAATCGCCGCGCAGGTCATCGCCGTCATCGCCGCGATAAGCAGCAGCGCGAACAGCACAAAAGTGCGCGCGGTGGGATTCGGATCGTCAAGCAGCAGCACCACGATCATCGCCCAGAGCGCGCCCGACAGCGCCTCGGCCAGCGTGAACCGCCGCCGCCAGGCCCGCACATCGACCTCGGGTTCAGGCAACTTCAGAAAACGCGCCGCAAAACTATGGCTCAAGGCAAGGCCCACCGCCACCAATGACAGCCAGAACAGCACCGAGGCCCGCTCAACCCAGAGACAAGCGCCCGCCGCCACCGCCAGCGCCAGCATGACCATGGCGGGTGTCGAGCCGGCCTGGCCCTGCGCGTGGAGCCGCAGCAGTTCGACATCAAAAATCCGCGATCCCGTGCCGGAGGAAGTCAGTTTTTCCCGGGTTTCGCGCACTTTAAAAGCGAGTTTGCGCCGCTGCGAGGCGGTGCGCGGGTCCGGCCCGCGCCCGCGCTCGATCATTTCTGCGGTGACTTCGCTCACAGGCAACCCGGACTCAACGCGTCGATGATGGGAAACGCGGAACAAACATGGGCTTGTAAACCTTAATATTCGCCTCACGCGGGCGGTGAGAACGCCCCGCCCGGCCTGTTCGCCGGGTGCGAAAACGCACGGCGGAGCCGGCGTCCCCGCGGTACGAGGGCTCAAGCGGGCGGTCTATCCCGCGCGCCGCCAGGTTCCGCGAGAAAGCCGGTATTCACAGGTTTTCTTGCGCCCGGACCCGCCAAAGGCTATGGGACTGCGCCGCCTGCCGGCCCGCCGAACGCGTGGCGCCGCATTTTGCAGTCCGGCCCGATTTGAAATATGCGGACGGCTTGCGAGACATTGCCATGAAGTTAACGATTGTGGGATGCGGGGACGCTTGGGGCACCAATGGGCGCAGCCACACCTGTTTCCGTCTGGACGCCGGCGGACGCTGCGTGCTCGTGGATTTCGGCGCCTCGGCGATTGTCGCCTGGCACAAGATGGGCTTTGACCTCCTCCACATCGACGCTGTCGTGATCTCGCATCTGCATGGTGATCATTTCGGCGGGCTGCCCTTTCTGCTGCTGCAAAGCCAGTTTGAAGTGCGCCGAACCCAGCCTCTGCTGATCGTCGGTCCGCCGGGATTGCGGGCGCGGCTGGAGCAGGCGATCGAGGTGTTTTTTCCCGGCATCCCCATCCACGGGTGGCGGTTCGACTGGCGGGTCGAGGAAATCGAGCCGGGATCGCGGATGGACGTCGCCGGCCTCGCGCTGGAGACGACGCGGGTGGTGCATCAGTCCGGCGGCCCTTCAACCGGCGTCCGCTTGGCCGGCGGCGGCAAGACCTTTGCTTATTCCGGGGATTCCGAATGGACGCCGGCGCTGTCGCAAATAGCCGCGGGCGCGGATTTCTTCATTGTCGAATGCTATTCGGGCGGGCGTTCCGTGCCCGGCCATCTAAGCTGGCCGGAACTGCGGGCGCACCTGCCCGATCTTAAGGCCAAGCGCATCGCCGTGACCCATATGAGCGACAGTTCGCTGGCGAGGACTGGCGAATTTGAGGCTTCCGGCGTCATTGTCCTCGACGATGGCCTTGTCTTCGACATCTGACGCAAAGCTGGCGGAACTGGCAGCGCGCATCCGCGCCTGCCGCTTATGCGTGGCGGATCCAACGGGCGCGCCCCTGCCGCATGAGCCAAGGCCGGTGCTGCGCGTCTCCTCAACGGCGCGGCTGCTGATCGCCGGCCAGGCGCCGGGTATCCGCGTTCATAAATCCGGCTTGCCCTTCACTGACCCCTCCGGCGACCGGCTCCGCCGGTGGATGGGGATCGACGAGGCCGCCTTTTACGACGAAAGCCGCGTTGCCATTGTTCCCATGGGATTTTGCTTTCCCGGCTGGGACAAAAACAAGGGCGATCTGCCGCCGCGCCGCGAGTGCCGCGCCGCCTGGCACGACGCGCTGATGGCGGCGATGCCGGCGGTTGAAACCATTCTCGCCATCGGCGTCCACGCGCAGGATTATCATTTCACCCGCCTCGGGCTTGCGCGGCGCAAAGGCGGGGGCGTGACCGAACTTGTCCGCCGTTTTGCCGATTTCGCGCAAGCAAGGCCCCGCGTTTTTCCGCTGCCGCACCCCTCCTGGCGCAACAGCGGCTGGCTGAAGAAAAACCCATGGTTTGAGGCGGAGGTTTTGCCCGCTGTCAGGCAGGCTGTCGAGCGCGCGATGGCGTGAATCTCACCCGCGCCCGAGCTCCGATTCGTCCCAATAGCCGATCAGCACGCCTTGGGACGCCTCTTTGCCGGTGCGCCTCGCGATCTCCTCGTCGCTGATCGTGGTGCGCTGGCGCCGGCGCGTCGCCCATTCGAACAGATGCTCCCGCATTTGATCCCGTATCGCTTTGCATCGGGGGTCGCGCCCGCGGTCGATGAATTCATGCGGGTCTTCGAGGCGGTCATACAGCATCGGCGGGAAGCCGGGCGCGTCGATATAGGTCCAGCGCTCGTCCGCGACCATGGTGAGATGGCAGTCGCGGATCGGAATTTTGTAATCGATCCGGGCCAGGCGGTAGCTGAAGTCATATTCGCTGATCACATAGCGGCGCCAGTCTTTCGGTCTGTCGCCGCGCAGCAGCGGCATCAGGGAGCGCCCTTCAAGCTGGTGGCCGGGAACGCTTCCGCCGACGGCTTCGATGAACGTCGGCGCGAGGTCGATCATTTCAACAAGATCTTCGCGGGTTTGGCCGCGCGTCGCGTCGGCGGCCCCGTCGGGATCGACGATGATCATCGGCACCCGCACGCACATGTCATGGAACAATTCCTTCTCGCCCAGCCAGTGATCGCCGAGATAATCGCCGTGATCGGAGGTGAAAACGATCATCGTGTCCTCAAGGCGGCCCTTTTTTTCGAGAAACTCCATCAGCCGGCCGATCTGATCATCGATCTGCTTGATCAGCCCCATGTAAACGGGGATCACGGTTTCCCGCGTCTCTCCCTGCGAGAAGGCGCGCGAGACCCGCTCGGCGACGAAGGATTTGTAAATCGGGTGCGGATCGGCAAGCTCAGCCTGCGAGCGGACCGGCGCGATGACATCCCCGCGGCCATAGAGATTGTGATACGGCGCGGGCGCGATATAGGGCCAGTGCGGCTTAATGTAGGACAGATGCAGGCACCATGGCTTTTCGCCGGTCTCCTCGATGAACTCCATCGCCCGCTCCGTGACGAACGGCGATTCGGAATCCTCCTCTTTGACCCTCGCCGGCCTGCCCGCGTGGCGCATGAAAAAGCCGGAAACGATTTTTCCCTCTTCATCGAGGCCGCTGTTGGCCCAGCGGGCCCAAGGGTTCGGCCCGTCGTAGCCTTTCTCCGCGAGCCAATCATTATAGCCGGGGGAGCCGTGCGGGCCGTCGGGATGGACACCGTCGAACCTCTCGTAGGGCTCGAATCCGCATTGCGAGACATGCACGCCGATGATGGATTCCGGATCAATGCCGAGCCGCGCCATGCCCTCCGCGTCGGGTGTCATATGAGTCTTGCCGCTCAGCGCGACGCGCAGGCCGAGGGAGCGCAGATGATCGCCCAGCGTTTTTTCCCCCGCCTTCAGCGGAATGCCGTTCCATGTCGCGCCGTGCGACATCACGTAACGGCCCGTGTAGGCGCTCATTCTGGAGGGGCCGCAGATCGGCGATTGCACATAGGCGCGCTTGAACCGCGCGCCGCGCGCGGCCAGGGCGTCGATGTGCGGCGTCGACAGTTTGGGATGGCCCAGACACGACAGGTAATCATTGCGCAATTGATCGCACATGATGAAAAGAATGTTGCGGGTCTTGGGCACGCGGCGTTCTCCGGGTTCAATTTTTCACGGGCGCGCCGCCTCTTCGGAGGCAAGCCGCGCGATAATCCGCCGCGCGTGAGCGCCCGCGGCGTCCGACTGGATTTGCACCAGCGGCTCCCGCAATCCGAATTTAACGCCTGCGGCCGGTGGATGGCAAACATAGCAGGCTGGCAGCCGCGATTATCGTTCAGCCCTTGTTCAGCCACAATAGCCGCATCCTGTGGCGCTGGGATTGAAACCGGGGATTTTGGATGCGCCTTTTTATGCGTTCGTTGTGCGCCGCCGCGGCGGCTCTCGTCCTGGCGCTCGGCGCCGCGCCTGCCCGCGCGCAGGCGCCGGAGGCGCGCTTTGCTTTCGTCATCGGAAATGACGGTTATGAGGGCGCGCCGCTGGCCGCCGCCGCCAATGACGCCGGGCTGATCGCGGAGACTTTGCGCGGCGCCGGCTTTGATGTGACGGGCGCGCGCAATCTCGATCAGGACACGTTCCGCGCCGCGTACCGGGAGTTTCTCGAAAAGGTTTCGGCCGCCGGGGGCAGTGCTGTCGCGGCGGTCTATATTTCGGGCTATGGCCTCCAGCTTGAGGGCGAGAATTATCTGGTGCCCGTCGGCGCCCGCGTGGCGCGCGACACCGACGTGCCGCTCAATGCGCTCCGCGTTTCCGATTTCACCCGCTCGCTTGTCGCGCTGCCGGGGCGCGCGCATATCATCATTCTCGATCTCGCCCATGACGGCCCTTTCGGCAAGCAGGGGCAGAAGCTCGCGCCCGGTCTCGCGCTGGTCGAAGCCGAGCCTAACACTCTCATAGCGTTTAACGCCGCGCCCGGCGTCGTTTCGCCCCCCGCCGCCGGCAACTATGGTCCCTATGCGCAGGCGCTGGCTGAAATGATGCGCCAGCCGGGCCTGCCGCTTGACGAAATTTTTGCGCGGGTTCGCACCCGTGTCGCCGAATTGACGAAGGGCGCTGTGGTGCCCTGGCACGTCAGCAAGCTCGATCCCGCCTTTCGCCTGCTGGAGGCGGCGCCCGGCGCGCCCGCCGATCCCCTCGTCACAAGCCGTATCGAAGGACAGCGCGCCCGCCCGATCCGGGATTTCAGCGCGGCGGACGCCTATGGCGCGGCGCTCGACCGGGACACCATCGCCGCCTACCAGGATTTCCTCGCCGCTTATCCCGACAGCCCCTACGCCAAAAACGTGCGCGGCATTCTCGCGGCGAGGCGCGAGGCGCAAACCTGGCGGGCCAGCGCCGCCGCCAACACCCCTAACGCTTATTGGTCCTATCTGCGCAGATATTCCAAAGGCCCGCACGCGGCGGACGCGCGCCGGCGCCTGGCGCGTCTAACCGCGCCGCTGGAGCCGCCCGCCGGTTTCCAGATGATTGAATACGAAGTGGGGCCGCCGCCGGAAGCCGAGATTCTGTATTTCGACGAGGCGGTTCCGGTATTTTATGATGCCGCCGTTCCGCCTCCGCCGCCCGGCTTTTTCGCCGGTCCGCCCGCTTGGTGGACGCCGCCGCCTCCGCCCTCTTATGAAGTTGCCGCCGAGGAAATCTATTTCCTGCCCGCGCCCCATGCGCCGCCGCCGCCGCCTTGGGTGGTGGTGCCCAATTATGTCGCCGCTCCCGTCGAATACGAAAGCCTCCGCCGCCGCTCCGACAATGGCGGACCCGGCATCATGCCCTACGTGGCGATTCCCGCCGCGCTGGCGGCGGGCATTGTCGCGGGCAAGCTGATCAGCAACCGCAATGCCCGTTTGCAAGCCAGTCCCGCGCCCGGCCAATTAGTGACGCCGGCCCCCGCGCCGGGTTCGCCCGGAATTGGTTCGCCCGCGCTCAAGC
>JANYFM010000276.1 GCA_025362655.1 Hyphomicrobiales bacterium
CGCGGCGGCGATCACCGCCTCGACGTATTATCTGTTTCCCGACAGTTTCATTTTCTTTGGCATTCTGCATTGCATCGCCGCGGCCAGCCTTGCGGCGCTCGCGCTGTTGCGCGCGCCGTTGTGGCTGGTTTGCGCGGCGGCGGGCGCGGTCCTTGCGGCGCCGCTGTTCATCGCATCGCCGCTTTTTGACAGCCCGGCGCTGCTATGGACGGGGCTGGGCGGGAGCGAGCCGCGCAGCAACGACTGGCGGGCGTTTTTCCCATGGGCGGGCTTCACGCTCGCGGGTCTGGCGATTATGCGTCTGGCGCTGGCGCGCGGATTGGAGACCGCGCTGGCATCCTGGCATGCGGGCAGCGCTCCGGCGCGCGCGCTCGCATGGGGAGGCCGCCATTCGCTGCTCGTCTATCTCGTGCATCAGCCGGTGTTTCTCGCGCTGGTTTACGGCGCGAGCCTGATCGCCCAGCCGGAGGCGGCGAATTATCAGCGCGCCTGCGAAACGCGATGCGGCGCGGTCGGCGGCGAGGCGCCCTTTTGCGCGCGGGCGTGCAACTGTGTCGCGGACCGCGCCAAACGCGACGGTCTCTGGCCGGGCGTCTTGAAAAACCAGCTGAGCGGGGCGGAAAGCCTGCGCTTTGATGCGATCAGCCGGGAATGCGCGCGCGGCGCCGCGCCATAGACGTCATTCCGGCGAGGGCGCCAGCATGGCTTCAGGGCGCACGAGCAGGTCAAATTCCTCCGCCGTCACGCAGCCGGCCTGGACAGCCTCGTCGCGCAGGCTGGTTCCGTTGGCATGCGCGGCCTTGGCGATGCCCGCGGCGCGGTCGTAGCCGATTTTGGGCGTCAGCGCCGTCACCAGCATCAGAGAATTTTCCAGCATTTGCGCGATGCGCGGCCGATTGGCTGAAATACCTTCGACGCAATGAACGCGAAAACTCTCCGCCGCGTCGGCGAGCAGCCGGATCGAGCGCAGCATGGCGGCCGCAATCACCGGCTTGAACACGTTGAGCTCCAAGTGGCCCTGCGACGCCGCGAAAGAAATCACCGCCTGATTGCCGAACACCTGCGCGCAAACCATGGTCAGCGCCTCGGCCTGCGTCGGATTGACCTTGCCCGGCATGATCGACGAGCCCGGCTCGTTTTCCGGCAGGCTCAATTCACCGAGGCCGCTGCGCGGTCCGCTGCCAAGCAGGCGTATGTCGCCGGCGATTTTAAACAATCCCGCCGCCGCGGCGTTGAGCGCGCCATGGACAAAAACAAACGCGTCGTGCGAGGCGAGCGCCTCGAATTTATTCGGCGCTGTGATGAAGGGGATGCCGGTCAGCTCCGCCATCCGCCCGGCAAACGCCTCGGCAAACCCGGCCCAGGTGTTAAGCCCGGTGCCCACCGCCGTGCCGCCCTGGGCGAGGGCGAAAAGATCGGGCAAAGCCAGTTGAATGCGCGCCGCCGCCAAATGGGTTTGCGAGGCATAGCCGGAGAATTCCTGGCCGAGGGTGATCGGCGTCGCGTCCTGCAAATGGGTGCGGCCTATTTTAACGATGCCGGCAAACTCCCCGGATTTCAGCACGAGCGCCTCCGTCAGCCGCTCCAGCGCGGGCAGGAGATTGTTTTGCAGCGCGAGCGCCGCGGAAACATTCATCGCCGTGGGGAAGCAATCGTTGGAGGACTGGCCGAGATTGACATGATCGTTGGGATGCACCGGCGATTTGGCGCCCGGCGGCGCGCCCATCAATTCGTTGGCGCGGCCGGCAATGACCTCGTTGACGTTCATGTTGGTTTGCGTGCCTGAGCCGGTTTGCCAGATAACCAGCGGAAAATGGGCGTCGAGGCGTCCGTCCGCGACCTCGGCGGCGGCGGCGGCGATGGCGCTGGCGCGGGGCGCATCGAGCCGGCCAAAATCCCGGTTCACCTCGGCCGCAACGCGTTTGACAAGGCCGAGGGCGTGGACCAATTCCAGCGGCATGAGCTCGCCGCCGATGCGGAAATTGCGCCGCGAACGCTCGGTCTGAGCGCCCCAATAGCGGTCGGCGGGCACTTCGATTGCGCCCATCGAATCCGTTTCAATCCTGTGACCGGGCGGTTGCGCTGCCGTCATCCATTACCTCAGCGAGACACGATAGCGCTCTTCACCCGCCGCCGGCGCGCGACAACCGCCGGCCGGACGCGGCTGGCAAAACGGCTCCGCGCCAATCGTCCGCCGCCTCCCCGCCGGGCGCAGCCGGGGACAGCAATTGCGCGAGGCGCCCGCGGGCGCGGTTGACGCGGCTTTTCATCGTGCCGACGGCGCAATCGCATACCCCGGCTGCCTCCTCATAGGACATGCCGGAGGCGCCGACGAGAATCAGCGCCTCACGCTGATCCGGCGGCAATTGAGCCAGAGCCGCCTGGAAATCGAGGAAGTCCATATGGCCGGGCTGAGCGGGCGCGGTGGACAGCCGTCCGGCGATCAGGCCATCCGTATCGGGCACCTCGCGGCGGCGTTTGCGGTATTCGGAAAAATAGAGGTTGCGCAGAATCGTGAACAGCCAAGCCGCGAGATTGGTGCCCTCGGTGAAGCTGGAAATACTGGTCCAAGCTTTGACCAGTGTCTCCTGAACAAGATCGTCGGCGCGGTCCGGATTGCCGGAAAGAGAGACCGCAAAAGCCCGCAGGCTTGGGATCGCAGCCAGCAAATCCGCTTTCATTTGCGGGCTGACGCTCATTTCCCGCTGTCCTTGCAGGGCCCGCCGGCGGGGGCGTCGAGGGTGTGCAGCAGGTCCAGAAAACGGTCCGGAATGGGCTGGGTCAGCACGTCATTGTAGAGGGACTTGAGCTGCCTGCCGATGTGCTCCTCGATTTGAACTTTCGGCGGCGCGCCCTTATTCCCCCTGCGCGGCCCCCGCAAAGCCCGGGCTTTTCGGGCCGGATCAAGGTTCAAGATGGCGGCGCCGGCGGCCCGGGCGCCATCGACAGAACCGGCGGCTGAATCAGCCTGCGATGGCGCGGAGGCCGATCCGCCAGGGGAGCGGTTCAACGCGCTTGCCAGCGGTTTTTTCAGGGACATTTCGTCCATAACTCAACCATTCTTTCCGCCGCCAAAAAAGCCCAGAAGAAACAGCTTTTCAGGAGGTCTCACAAGACTGTATCCTACGCGAACGCGAAAGTCCGTCTTTGGTTCCCTGTTGTGGAACCAAAGGAGGTCCGGTTCATTGTTAAGGCAGAGGCCGGAGGCGGGGACTTGCAGGGCCGTGCGCGAGTCTTGCAGGGTCTTGCGGGAGTTTTGGCCAAACCAAAAATTGGGCGGGCAATGGCAGGCGGCCAGGAAATTTCACCGTTTATCCCTTACCTCCGCCGGTTTGCGCGCGCCTTGACGGGCAGCCAAAGCGACGGGGATTCTTGCGTGCTTGCCGCGCTCGAAGCCATCAGCGCGGACCCCGATGTGTTTCGGGCAGGCCCCAACAGCCGGGCCGCGCTCTACCGCGCCTTTCTGGCGGCATGGGAGGCGCGCGAGGGCGGCACCGGGCCCGACCCCTCAGGTTTTACCCCTGACGAGCGCGGCGCGCGCGAGCGGCTCGATGCGATTGCCTCCCGTCCGCGGGTCGCCTTTTTGCTATCCGCGCTGGAGGGATTCGCGGCGGCGGATATAGCCGCCATCATGAGCGTGCCGCGGATCGAGGCTGAAAGCTTAATAGACAAGGCCGGGCGGGATATTGCGGGAATGCTGCGCACCGACGTGCTGATCATCGAGGATGAGCCGTTCATCGCGCTCGATCTCAGGGCGCTGCTGGAGGAACTCGGGCATAGCGTCACCGGTGTCGCCCGCACCCACAAGGAAGCCGTGAAAGCGGTCAGCCTCAAGCGTCCCGGCCTGATATTGGCGGATATCCAGCTCGCGGATGGAAGCTCCGGCCTCGATGCGGTGAACCAGATCTTGCAAAGCTTTGAGACGCCGGTGATTTTCGTCACCGCATTTCCCGAGCGCTTTTTGAGCGGCACCCCGCCCGAGCCGGCTTTCTTAATCGCCAAACCATTTGGCGTCGAAAGCCTGAAGGCTGTGGTTAGCCAAGCGCTGTTCTTCGACCGGCGCTCCCGGCGCCTCGCGGGCGCCTGAAACGATCCTGATTTGAGAAAAAAACCCGCAGAGGCCTGGGGGGGTGGCCGCTACGGGTTGAAAAAGCGCGGCATGACAAGCGACGGCCGGTCACAATGCGCAAATGGCAACTCAGCTGGCACAGCTTTGGTTCCGGGCAATCGTATTATTTTTAATTTTTCCGCGCGGCATCCCGTTTGGGAACCCGCCCGCCATCCGTGCGTTAGCCCTGCGTATCAACTGGACCGCAACAGCAGGGAGCGCGCATATGCCGACGTCAAAACGTGGTTTTGCGTCCATGGACCCGGAAAAGCAACGGGCAATCGCGCGCAAGGGCGGTGAAAGCGTGCCCAATGAAAAGCGCAGTTTCGCTCAAAATCCCTCGCTGGCGGCGGCGGCGGGCCGCAAGGGCGGCATGAGTGTGAGCCCGGCCAAGCGCAGTTTTGCGCAAAATCACGAACTTGCCTCAGTCGCTGGCCGCAAGGGCGGCTTTGCTTCCCATCAGCCGCCGCGCCGGGTCGCCGCGCCAAGCTGACCGCAATCTGAAGCCAAAGATCGCGCGTAAAGGATCGGGCCCGGCCTTCGCCGGGTCCGTTTTCATCCTTTGGCGCCCGCCATCGCGGCTCCGATAAGCACCATGCAGGGTCCGGACAATGCGGCGGCCTCCGCCAACGCGGGCAAACCCGCGATGGTGCCGGCAATGCGCCGCTCGCCTTCCCACGAAACGCGCTCCATCAGGATCGCCGGCGTCTCCGGAGGCAGGCCCTCGGCAATG
>JANYFM010000321.1 GCA_025362655.1 Hyphomicrobiales bacterium
CAGCTGAGCTATGGCCCCACTTGACCGGCGCGGGCGCCGGCGTCTCGTTTCAGCCCCTTGGGGAGGGCTGAATTACTCTTTCACGAACAAGAAATCGAGAAACGAGCGGCTCTATATCGCGAACCCCCGGCCTTCACAAGCCTGCCGCAGCAAGCGTTCAGACCTCTTCATCGTCAGCAATATCGCTGTCGATGAGGCCGGCCACGTCATCGGCCTCGCCCTCCTCCTCCTCGAGGAAGGTTTCGTCAGCCGGCGCGTCGTCATCGACCTCGATGCCTTCGGTGGCGGCGGCGACATCCTTGCCCTCGCCAGCCTCGGCGTCCTCCAGCGACACCAGTTCGACGGCGCCGGCTTCCGCCTCGCCCTCCTCATCGGCGGCGGCGGCGGCGCGCGCCTGCGGCCGGGTTGAGGCGGTGATCTGGAACACGGCGGCGCATTTCGGACACACGATGGGCGTGCGGCTGAGGTCGAAGAATTTCGCGGAACAGCTGAGGCACTGGCGTTTTGTGCCGAGTTCGGGTTTGGCCACGGTGGGTCGGCCTCTTGGACAAATAAAATTAGGGAGGTTTCCGCCGCCGCGCGGGCAAAACGGGAATCCGGTTCGGCGCTTCGGTTAGTCGGGCCGGGGCCGCGTGTCAAATGGGAAGTTGCGCCGGAGTTCGCGTGGCGCGGGATTGGTGACACCGGCGCGCCGCCCATGCTACGAGCCCGGCAAAGCTTCTCAAATTTCCGGGGATTTCGTGGCCTCCGTTTCCGTTCCGCAAAATCCCGCCGCCGCTCCGCAAAAGCTGACGGCGAGGCGCTCGGGCCCGCTGCGGGGCCGGCTGCGCCCGCCCGGCGACAAATCGATTTCCCACCGGGCGCTGATCATGGGGCTGCTGTGCCTTGGTGAAACCGCTGTTTCCGGCCTGCTGGAGGGCGAGGACGTGCTGCGCACGGCGGATGCCTGCCGGGCGCTCGGGGCGCGGGTGGAAAGAGTCGGCCCCGGGGACTGGCGCGTCCGGGGCGCGGGGCTTGGCACCCTGATTGAGCCGCGGCACGCCTTGGATTTCGGCAATGCCGGCACCGGCACGCGGCTGATGATGGGCGTCGCCGGCGGCCATGGCATCACCGCCCTATTCGATGGCGACGCCTCCCTTCGCAAAAGACCGATGCGGCGCATTCTCGATCCGCTGACGCTGATGGGCGCGCAGGTGATCGCGGAAGCCGAGGGCGGCCGCCTGCCGGTGACCCTGAAAGGAGCCGGCGAACCGGCGCCGATCGAATACCGCACGCCTGTCGCCTCCGCCCAGCTTAAATCCGCAATTTTGCTGGCCGGGCTGAACTCGCCGGGCCGCACCACCGTCATTGAAACCGAGGCCTCGCGCGATCATACGGAGAAAATGCTGGCCTATTTTGGCGCCTCCATCGTCAGCTCGCCCGAGGGCGCCCATGGCCGGAAAATTGTTCTGGAGGGGCGCCCGCAATTGCGCGCCCGGCCGGTGATCGTGCCCGCCGATCCATCCTCCGCCGCGTTTGCGATGGTCGCGGCGCTGCTGGCGCCCGGCTCAGAAATCGTCATCGAGGGCATGATGATGAACCCGCTGCGCACGGGCCTGCTGGAGACGCTGCTGGAAATGGGCGCCGATATCACCGTGCTGGAGCGCCGCGTGGAAGGCGGCGAGGACGTGGCGGATTTGCGTGTGCGCCACGGCGCGCTGAAGGGCGTCGATGTGCCGGCGGCGCGCGCGCCCTCGATGATCGACGAATATCCCGTGCTGGCGGTCGCCGCCGCCTTCGCCAGCGGGGAAACGCGCATGCGCGGCCTCGGCGAATTGCGCGTCAAGGAATCAGACCGGCTGATGGCGGTGGCCGACGGGCTTGCCGCGACCGGGGTGCAAAGCTCCGTCGCCGGCGACGATCTCATCGTGCGCGGCGCGGGCGGCGCGCCGGCGGGGGGCGGGCTTGTCGCCACCCATCTCGACCACCGGATCGCCATGAGCTTTTTGATCATGGGCCTCGCCTCGCAAAATCCTGTCGCGATCGACGACGAGACAATGATCGCCACGAGTTTCCCGACGTTCCGTCCGGCGATGGCGGCGCTCGGCGCGCAATTCGGGTGATGCCCATGATCATCGCGCTCGACGGTCCGGCGGCTTCGGGAAAGGGCACGCTGGCGCGGCGGCTCGCCGCGCATTACGGGCTGCCGCATCTCGATACCGGCCTCCTCTACCGCGCCACGGCGCTGGCGCTGATCGAGGCAGGCGAGGCGCCGGACGATGAAACCCGCGCCGTCGCGGCGGCCCGCGGCCTCGCGCTGACAGATTTCGACGAGGCGAAACTGCGCACCCGGGAAACCGGCCAGGCCGCGTCCATCGTCGCCGCCATCCCCGGCGTGCGCGCCGCTTTGCTGGAGACGCAGAGGGCTTTCGCCGCGCGGCCCGGCGGCGCCGTGCTTGACGGGCGCGACATCGGCACAGTGATCTGCCCCGGCGCGCAGGCCAAAATTTTCGTCACTGCAAGCCCAGAAACCCGCGCCGGCCGGCGCGCGCTGGAGCTTGCGGGGCGCGGCGGCGGCGCGGATTATGCCGGCATTCTGCGGGATATAAGAGAGCGCGACGCGCGCGATTCCGGCCGCGCCTCGGCGCCCCTTCTGGCGGCGGCGGACGCGGTGAGACTGGACACGACGCATCTGGATGTAGAGGCGGCCTTTCAGGCGGCGCTTGAAATCGTCGAAGCGCGAAGGAGCCGCGTATGATGGGCAGGCGGGCAATCGCCGCGATGGGCCTCCTCTGGCCCTGCGCCGCCGCGCTGGCGCAGACACCGCCTGATTTCTACAAAGGCAGAACACTCACCGTTCTCATCGGCGTCAGCCCCGGCGGCGAATATGATTTGCAGGCGCGCCTCGTGGCCCGCTTTCTCGGCCGGCACATTCCCGGCGGCCCCGCCGTCATCGCGCAGACCATGCTTGGCGCGGGCGGCCTGACGGAGGCCAATTACCTCTACAACATCGCCCCCAAAGACGGCACGTTCATCGGCATGATCCAGAACGCGCTGCCGGTCATGCAGGCGGCGGGACTGCCGGGGCCGCTGTTTGACCCCCAGGGATTCAACTGGATCGGCTCGATAGCGCCGACGGTGGAGACATTGGCGCTCTGGCACACCAGCGGCGCGGCAAGCGTGGAGGACGCGCGGCAAAAGCAGGTCATCATCGGCGCCGTCGGGCGCGGCGGCATCACCGACACGTTTCCGCGCCTGATGAACGAATTCGCCGGCACAAAATTCAAAATCGTCACCGGCTATCCCGGCGGCAACGATGTCAATCTCGCGATGGAGCGGGGCGAGGTCGCGGGGCGCAACAACACATGGTCAAGCTGGAAAGCAACCAAGCGCAAATGGCTCGACGACAAGACCATCCGCATCATCGCCTACGAGGGGCCAAAGCCAGCCGATCTCAAGGGCGTGCCCTCGCTTCAGGAGCTCGCCGGCAGCGCTGAGGACAGGCTGACGGTAAAACTCGTCACCGCGGGAACCCTGTACGGGCGCCCGCTGACATTGCCGCCCGGGGTTCCGCCGGACCGCGTCGCGATTTTGCGGCGGGCGTTCATGGCTGTGATGAACGACCCGGATTTTCTCAAAGAAGCGGAGGCGGCAGGCATCGAGGTCGATGCCGTCAGCGGCGAACGCCTCGGGGAGGTCAGCTCTGAACTCATCGCCACGCCGCCGGCGGTCAAAGCGAGGGCGCGGCCGCTGATCGAGTGAGGCGCCGGAGCGTTCAAGAATTGCCGGCGCGTCAAAACTGCGCGGCGAGCTTCAGCCGGAATTGCGCCCGCTCGAAATTATCAAGATCGAGCCTTAGGTTGTTGTTGGCGGCGGAATGGCCGAGGATTTGAGGCTGATAGGTTACGTTGAGGCCTATTTTATCGGTGATTTTCCACATCAGAGTCGGCCCGATGTAAAGCGCATGGCCGTTGGGATGGGCGCCGAAGGCGGAATCAAACGTGGTAAAATAACGCGCCTCCGCGCCAAGAAAGAGATTGGACGATGCCTGCCAGGCCAGCGCGCTGGACAACAGGAGGGTTGAGCCGGGGATATGATCGCCGGGCGAGTTCGGGTCCTGCGCGTTCTGCGCCGTGAACTGAATATTGCCGCCCCAGTATAACTTTCCGGGAATGACCGCGGCATCCGTGAACAGCTTGAACGTCGCGCCATAGGCATTCGCGCCGAGGCCGGAGGCGCCGTCCACGCGGGACCAGCGCGGCTCGACCGACAGCGTCACCGCAAAGGGATTGCCGGCGCCGCGTTCAATGATTTTGTGCGCAATCTCGAACGAAAGGCCGTCGAAATTTGAGCGGCCAATGTCCGCAACCCCGGTCACATTGACGCTGTGGTTATGCGCGAGAAAAAACGAGCCGGCGATCCACCAGTTCCCGGCAATGGCGCGGCTGAATTCAAATTTCTGGTTTAGCGCGGAATAGCGCCCATCCCGTTTGCCGAGGCGCCCGTCATTTTCACTGGCAAAGCCGGTGTCGCCGGGCTGGCCTATATCGCTTGGCGAGGTGAAGCCGAAGATTTCATCGCCGGGCACCGTTTGCTGCGTCTGCGCCACGGCTTTTGGCGCCGCATCCGCCGCGCGCGCCGGGGCCGCCGCCAGCGCCAAAAGGACAACGAGCGGCCGGCAAAATCCAAATTCTCTTTTCATTCCGCCGCTCCCCCAAAGCCCGAAATCCGCGGCGGGCGCGGCACGGGCAAACCTTTGTCAGATGGTAATCACGATCTTGCCAAAATGCGCCGCGGACTGCAAATGGCGATAGGCTTCGAGAGCCTCCGCGAAGGGAAACACGCGGTCGATCACCGGCTTCAATCCATGGGCTGAAACCGCCGCGTTCATCGCCTCGAACATCTGCATCGAGCCCACCGAAATGCCCCGCACATCGGCGCGTTTGGCGAGAATAAGCGAGGGATTGATATCCGCCATTCCCGCGAGAACGCCGATCAGGCTGATTTTGCCGCCTGTGCGGATCGCGCCCAGCGATCGCGCGAAAGTGCCGGGGCCGCCGACTTCCACCACCTGGTCGACACCGCGCCCGCCGGTCATTTCCATCGCCGCGGCGTCCCACGCGGGGGTATCGCGGTAATTGATGCCGCGGTCCGCGCCGAGCGTTTTGGCGCGCGCCAGTTTTTCGTCGCTGGAGGAGATGGCGATCACGGCCGCGCCCATCATGCGGGCAAACTGAAGCGCGAATATCGACACGCCGCCCGTGCCCTGCGCCAGCACGGTCCGGCCGGCCGCCAGCCGGCCGTGCTCAACCAGAGCATGCCATGCGGTCAGCGCGGCGCAGGGCAGCGCGGCGGCCTCTATGTCGGTAAGATGCGCGGGCGTCTTCACGACGCCGTCCTCTTCGAGAACCGCATATTCCCGCAGCATCCCGTCGATGCCGCCGCCAAGCGCGCTGCCCTGCGTGTCCGGCCCCGGTTCGCCGCCGGTCCAACGCTGGAAAAAGCAGCCCATGACGCGGTCGCCCGCTTTAACCCGCAGCACGTCCTGCCCGGTCTCAACGACTTCGCCCGCGCCATCGGACAATGGAATCACATGGGCGCGGGTCGGCGCGCGGTAACGGCCTGTGGCGATGGCAAGGTCCCGGTAATTCAGCGAACAGGCGGCGATTTTTACCAGAACCTGGCGCCGGCCTGGTTTTGGCACGGGCAGGTCGACCGCTTTAAGGGCGTCAATTCCGCTTTGTGCCGTCAACTGATAGGCGCGCATGGCCGGCCCCTGATTCGGCTTCCAGAGTTAGCCCCGCCGTATGACGCTCACAAGACCCGATTGACAACCCCGGGCAGGCAGCCTTTGAGTGCCGCCCGCCTCAAACCACTGGATATCATGCCAGCGCGAACCGCCGCCGCCTGTCTCAAAACGCCGCGCGATTTCCTGCGCTGGGCGATCAGCCGTTTCAACACGGCGGGGCTCGTTTACGGGCATGGAACCACCGGCGCGCTGGATGAGGCGGCGTTTATCATTCTGGAGGGACTGCGCCTGCCCATCGACAATCTTGAGCCTTTTCTCGACGCGCGGCTGCTGCCGGACGAGCGGTCCTTGCTGGCGGGGCTGATTGAGGCGCGGGTTTCGACGCGCAAACCCGCCTCCTACCTGCTCGGCAGGGCCTATGTCGGCGGCGTGCCTTTTTATGTCGATGAGCGCGTTATCGTGCCCCGCTCGTTCATCGGCGAATTGCTGCGCGGCGAGATGTTTTCGGGCGGCGGGGCCTCGTTGATTGCCGACCCCGGGGCGGTGCTGCGCGTCCTCGACCTCTGCACGGGATCGGGCTGTCTTGCCATTCTCGCGGCGATGGCGTTCCACCATGCGCAAATCGACGCTGTGGACCTGTCGCCCGGCGCCCTCGAAGTCGCCCAGCGCAATATCGGTGAAAGCGGCATGGCGGACCGCATCTCGCTGTTTTCAGGCGATCTTTTCGCGCCCGTGAGGCGCGCGCGCTATGATATCATCCTAACCAACCCACCCTATGTCGGGGCCGCGGTCATGGCCGCCCTGCCGCCCGAATATGCCCACGAGCCCGCCATGGCGCTCGATGGCGGCGGCGACGGGCTCGACCTTGTCCGGCGCATTCTCGCCGGCGCCGCCGAGCATCTGGCGCCGGACGGGGGAATCCTCTGCGAAATCGGCGAGGACCGGGAAATTCTTGAGGCTGAATACCCGCGGCTGCCGTTTATGTGGCTCGATACGCAGGAAAGTTCCGGCGAGGTCTTCTGGCTGGAGGCCAATGTATGGCCCGTCAGCTCCAAAAAGCCCGCGCCGCCAAAAACAGCAGCGCCCCGGCGCCCAGCAGCGGCAAAGGGTGCAGCTTGGGCCGCCAGGTCAAAAGGCCCGCCACCAAAGCAACGGTGAGCCAGGTCAGCGGCCCTGATCCCGCGATGCGCAGCAGCGCCAGCACCCCTGCAAAGACCAGCCCGGCTGCAACCGGCGCCAGCCCCGCCTCGCAGGCCCGGTGCCAAGGCTTGCCCCGGTGCGCCTCCCAGACCCGGGCAACGCCG
Organism: Hyphomicrobiales bacterium; assembly: GCA_025362655.1. Classification (GTDB taxonomy): domain Bacteria; phylum Pseudomonadota; class Alphaproteobacteria; order Rhizobiales; family Beijerinckiaceae; genus Terripilifer. The sequence goes on from JANYFM010000321.1 coordinate 7,033, forward strand.
TAACAAAGAAGCGACGAGGGCAGATACAGCGCGAGCATGGCCACAACCGCCCCGGACAGGCCCGCGACTTTCCAGGCGATCAGCGGCGCCAGCATCGAGCTGGGACCGGGTGTCAGGCGCGACACCGCGAATAAGTCGATGAATTCGCGGGTTGTCACCCAGCCAAGCACATCCACCGTCTCGTGCTGAAGCGGCGCGTATATGCCGGTCGCGCCGCCGATGGAGGCAAGCGACAAAGGCGCCAGCAGGAGGATCAGCGTGACGTACAGATTGTCACGCATTGGCGGCGGCCCGCGGCCAGGCGGCGGCGATGCTGAGCGGCGCGACCGCCGCCACGACCGCCAGCATGGGCCATTGCAACAGCCCGACCCCGATGAACACCGCCGCCGCCGCCAGCGCCGGGGCCAGCCCTGGCCGGATGCCGCGGCTGGCCTGAAGACCAAGGCGCGCCAGCAGGCCCATGGCAACCGCGCCAACCCCCTCGACCAGCGCGGGAAAACCCGGTGTCCCCAGCAGAGTTTTGTAAGTCAGGCCCGCCAGCAGGATGGCCCCGAAGGGCCCCAGCAGCAGGCCGGTCAGCGCCGCCGCCGCGCCCGCCGCGCCGCGCAGGCGCTGGCCAACAAAGATGGCGGCGTTGGTGGAGTTCACGCCGGGGAGAATCTGGCAGAGCGAGAGGCCGGAGAGAAACTCCTCGTCGCTCATCCAACTCCGCGCTGTGACGACTTCGCGGTATATCCAGCTCACCAGCCCGCCGCCGAAGCTTTGAAGGCCGATGCGGAAAAACACCGAAAACAGCGCGCCCAGCGATATTTTCGTCTTTCGGGCCATGGCGTCCTTCAAGATCGGCATCCTCCAAAATTCGCAAGATTCGGCAGCGCACAGTAGAACCGCCGCGCGATTCATCACAAGCCGACGATTTTGTTGCCTCGTTTGCATAAATCGTTATCTAGTCGGGGGCTCAGGAGGCTAAGATGTCCCGTGTCGCCCGCAAGGAAACCCAAATGGCCCGCCCCGACCCGCATGAAAAAGCCGCCGCGCTGAATGGCGGCGCCGCGCCTGTCGAACCGACCATCGATCAGGTCCGCGAACTGCTGTTCGGCGAGAAGCACCGTTCCAACGAGCAGCAGCACCGCGATCTCGAGACAGCCATCGCCGGATTGCGCGCTGACATGCTGGAGCGCTTCTCCATGCTGGAATCGCGCATGGCAGACCTCGACCGCGAAACCGAGCGCCGCCACGCCACCGCCATTGACGGGATCGGTTCGGCGCTGAGCGACCTTGGCGCCCATGTCCGCAAGCTCGCGGAGCCGCGTGTCAGGAAGTGACATGGCCGAAGAGCCGCGCAGAATCGAACAGGCGGCCGACGGGCTGAACCAGCTCAAAGCCCTGCTGTTCCAAGGCGAGGCACGCCGGCTCGGCGATATCGAGCGTGAAGTCGAGCGGCTCGGCGGACGGGTCGGCGACGCGCCGGCGCTGGAACGGGCGACGGCGGAAATTCTCGTCGATTCCCTGCGCCGCGCCGAAGTCGCCCGCCACCGCGAACTGGCCGACGCCATCGCCCCGGTCGTCGTCGCCGCTATCCGCAACGAAATCCGCAATTCGCGCGAAATGATGGTCGAGGCGCTCTATCCGCTGACCGGTCAGCTCGTCGTCGCCGCCGTGCAAAACGCCTTTCGCGAACTGGTGGCCTCGCTCAACCAGCGCGTTGACGCGCTGACCTCGGTTGACCGCTGGAAGCTGCGAATACGCGCAAAACGCACCGGGCGCCCGCTGAGCGAGCTGGCGATGGAGCAGACCGGCGCCGGGAAAGTCACGCGGCTGCTGTTTCTGGAGAACGGCAGCGGGCGGATGCTCGCCAGCTGGCGAGCCGACGCGCGGGACGATGACCGCGCCGACCTCGCCGGCGGCCTCATCGCCGCCATAACCGGCTTTGCCCGCGACGCTTTGGACGCCGGCTCGAACGAATTGCGCACGCTGGACTTCGGCGGCCGCAAAACTTATTTGCGCAATTCGCCGCAGACCATTGTCGCCGCCGAGGTGGAGGGCGAGCTGACGCGCGGCCAGGTCCCGGCGCTGGATCAGGCGTTTCTGGCGCTGCTGAAGGATTACGGCGGAGACGGCGCTGTCGGGGAGGACGCGCTCGCGGTGTTCGCCGCCCGGGTCGGCGAGGCCGGAGCGCCGGCGGCGAAAAAATCCCCGGGATGGCCGCTGAAAATCGCGGCGGCGGGGGCGCTTTTGCTGCTGGCCGCGCTGGCCGGGCGCGCCGGCGGCCACTGGCTGCAGGAGCGCGATGTGGATCAGGCTCTGGCCGCCGCCATCGCGGCCCGCCCCGGCCTCGCGGCTTTTCCCGTCAGCGCCTCTGTCGATCACAGCGCGGGCCGGGTCATCCTGAAAGCGGTGCTGCCCTCCGCCGCCGATGCGCGGGCGCTGGCGGATACGCTGGCCGGCCCGGCGGGCGGCTATGCGGTCGTCTCCCATGTCGCGCTGCTGGCGACGGCGGCGGGCGTCGAGAGCGCGGAGCAAAAATCGGCGGCCGCCGCCCGGGAGCTTGAGGGCCGCCTCGCCGACGCGCGCCGGAATTTGGATGCGCTGACGCAAAGCAGCGCCTCCGCGGCGCAGGTTGATGAACTGCGCGCCCGCGTTGAGAGCGTGGCGGCCGCGGGAGCCTCGGCCGGGCTCGTCGCCGATCTGCGCGCGCGCATCGACGCTATCGCAGCGTTCGGCGCGGAGACGCGCAGCCTGAATGAAAAGGTTGCGGGCATGTCGGAGACCCTGTCGCGCCTCAATGCGCGGCTCAACACGCCGCGCGCCCGGCTGGCGGCGCTGATCGAGGGTTTCGCGGTGTTTTTCTCCGATGGCGATAATTTGCTGGATGAAGCGGTGGCCGGCGAGCGGCTCAAGGCCGTCGCATCGCTGGCCATCGATGAATCCCTCGGTATCCGCGTGGTGGGGAATTCCGACGCCAGCGGCGGCACCGTCCAAAATCTCGCCATTGCCCGCAAACGCGCTGAAGCGGTCGCCGATATCCTGGCGAATGCGGGGATGGACCGCAAGCGAATCACCGTGGTTTCACGGGGCGCGGCAATGCCCATCGCCGAACCCGATCCGCAGACCCGCGAGCGCAACCGCCGCGTCACCCTCGAACCCCTCTACGACAACGAGGCGCGCCCGTGATCCGCCCGGCTAAAATCATGCTTCTCGGCGATATCGCGGTCGGCAAGACCTCGCTGGCCAAACGCCTTGTCTTCGATCGTTTCGACACCGATTACAAAACCACGATCGGCGTCAACGTGCTCAGCCATGAAACTTTGGTCGGCGATGAAAAAATGCGCCTCGTGATCTGGGACACCGACGGGGATTTCAGTCACGCCATTTTTAAAACCACTTATATCGTCGGCGCGTCCGGCGCGATTGTCGTCGCCGACGCAAGCCGGCCCGCGACTATTGAAAAAATGGCGGCGCTGATGGAGGCTTTCGAGGAGCGTTTTCCCGGCCGCCCCGTCAGCGCCGTGCTCAACAAGTGCGATCTGGGCGCGGCCGATCCGGCGGCGCTGGAGCGGCCCCCGCTGCGCTTCCGCGAACTCGTGCGCGCCAGCGCGCTGACCGGCGAGGGCGTCGCCGCGATATTCGGCGACATGGCGAAATCAATTCTTCGCCGGGGGCTCTGACGCCCGTGGCATGCGATCCGCGCACATCGGCGGCCCTGATCGACGCACTGTTTCAATCGGGTTCGATGGGCCTGTGCCTGTTCGGCGCCGACGGCCGCGTCACCGCGACAGAGGGCGCCGCCGATGTCTGGGCGCCGGCGGTGGGAGCGATGATCGACGACGCCAATCTGTTCGTCGGCATGCGCGAAACCTTCGAGGGGCTGCGCGCCGGCGGCGGCTCGTTTTTGCTGTCCGGAGTCAGCATCGGCAGCGGCGACGGGCGGGCGCTCGACGTGCGCATACTCTGGGTGGCGGATCTCGAAATCTTCGCCGCCGTCTCAGGCACGGCGACGGAGCGGAACCAATTGCAGTTTGAGGTGTCGCAGTTCATCCGCGACAACCGGCTGCTCGAGGAGCGGGTCCGCAAACAGAGTGAAAAAATCGCCGAGCAGGCCGAAATGATGGCGCTTTTCATCCGCCACGTTCCCGCCGCCGTCGCGATGCTCGATTCCAATCTCGATCCGATGATGCTGTCGCAGCGCTGGATCGAGGAATTCGGCGACCCCTCCCCCGGCGCCGATTCCGGCGTCTCCGGCTCGCCGCTGGACATGCCGCGCATCGGCGCGGCGCTGCGGCTGGCCATGGACAACGGCGTCACCTCAAGCCGCGTGGAGAGAATATCGCAGCGGGGCGCGGTCGTCTGGAAGCGCTGGGAGCAGACGCCGTGGCGGCGCGCCGACCGCGGCGTCGGCGGCACAATCCTGTATTTCGAGGATGTCACCGATGAGATCGGCAAGACCGCGCGGCTGCGCTCGCAGTCCGGCGAGATACAAAAAATCAACGCGGAGCTGCGCGTCATCGGACGCGCGGTGACGGAGGATTTGCTGGGGCCGCTGCGGCGCATCGAGGCGATTGCGCGCGCGGATGCGGACAGCGCGGCGGGGCTCGCGGAGATCGCCGCCCGCGCGGCGCGGATGAACGGCATGATCGGGGCGCTGCGGCGATACATACGCACATCCTCGCGCGATTTTATTCTGGCGCCGTTCGACCTCGGCGACGCCGTCGAGAGCGCCGCCGCGGGCCTCCGGCAGCGGATCGAGGCCGCGGGCGCGCGGATTATTTTGCGCCAGATGCTCGTCATAAGCGGCGACCTCCCGCTGATGGCGCGGGTGTTCCACTGCCTGATCGACAACGCCCTGAAACACGCGGGCGGCGCGCCCATCATCACCATCGATTGCCACGACGAGGACGGCATGGCGATTGTCAGCGTCACCGACGACGGCCCGGGCATTGCCGTCCATCTGCACAACCGCGCCTTTGAGCTGTTCAGCCGGCTGGACGCGGACGCCGCCGGGTCCGGCGCCGGAATGGGCCTTGCTGAATGCCGCAAGATCGTCGAGCTGCACGGCGGCACATTGGTCATCGATCCCGGCTATGAACTGGGCCTGCGCGTGCTGATCAATCTGCCGCAGCATCAGGCCGCGCGCGGGCCTTCGCAAGCGCCCGAATGAAGGCCCGGCCGCGCGGCTTGTTCACGCCCGGAATTGCGTCTATGCCGGTGCGCTTAGGGGCAAAAGGCCGTCCCGCAACGGAAACGAAACATGAGCGAGCCGGCCAAAATATCCATCGCGGAATCCATCGCGGACCGGCTCTGCGCGGCGCGGGCGCAATCGCTTCCCGCGCCGGTTGCTGAAACCTGCCGAAAGCTGTTCCTTGATGTCGCGGGCCTCTGCATTTCCGCGCGCAATGAGGACTACATCCGCGCGGTGATGGGCGCGGCGGAGCCCGGCCAATGCACCGCATTGGGCCATTCAGGCGGCTTTGACGCGTTCAGCGCCGCGTTGATCAACGGCACCGCCGCGCATGGCGAGGATTACGACGACACATTCGAGGGCGGGCCGGTGCATTCCGGCGCGGTGATTATTCCCGCGGTCATGGCGCTGTGCGAGCGCGAGGGGCTTGGCGGAGAGCGTCTTTTAACCGGCGCCGCCGCCGGCTGCGAATTGCTCTGCCGGCTCAGCCTCGCGGCGCCCAAAGCCATCCACGCGGCGGGGTTTCATCCCACCGCGGTGTTCGGCTGCATGGCTGCGGCCGCCGCTTGCGCCGTCACGCTGGGCCTCGGCCGCGCAAAAACCGTCTCCGCCATGGGCATTGCCGGCAGCATGGCCTCCGGCATCATTGAATATCTGGCCGAGGGCACGTGGACCAAACGCATGCACGCGGGCTGGGCGGCGCAATCGGGAATCCGCGCGGCGCTGATGGCGCGCGGCGGATTTCTCGGGCCGCGCACCGTGTTTGAGGGGGCGCATGGATTCTACAAAGCCTTCGCCCCCTCGGTGAAACCCGATTTCGCGCCGCTGCTCGACGGCCTCGGGACAAAATGGCTGATCGAGAGCATCGCCTTCAAGCCCTACGCCTGCGGAACCATGACGCAGCCCTTCATTGATTGCGCCATCGCGCTCGCCGCGCAGGGCGTGCGCGCGGACGACGTTGAGGATATTCTCTGCCGCGTCGGCGAAGGCACCGTCCACCGGCTGTGGGAGCCGTTGGCCGTCAAGCACAATCCGCAAACGCCGTATCACGCGAAATTCTCAACGCCGTTCTGCATGGCCATCGGTTTTCTCGATGGCAAGGCGGGCCTCGCGCAATTCACCGATGCGCGGATCGCCGACCCGCGGGCGCGGGCGCTTGCCGCGAAAATCCGTTTCGAGATCGATCCCGCCGACGAATATCCGAGGAATTTCTCGGGCCATCTGCGCGCCACGCTGAAAAACGGGGAGACCCGCGAAATCCGCCAGCCGCATATGCGCGGCGGCGCCCGCGCGCCGCTTTCAACCGCCGATATCGAGGCTAAATGCGCCGATAATTGCCTGTATGGCGGGTGGACGGCCTCACAGGCCGAAAGTCTGCTCGCGATATCCGGACGCATCTTTGCCGCGCCGAATCTCGCCGGCCTCGCGGAGTTCCGCTCATGAGCGGCGGCCGGGAGCTGGAGGGCCGCGCGGCGATTGTCACCGGCAGCGCGCGCAATATCGGGCGCGCCATCGCGCTGGAACTGGCTGACGCGGGCGCGGCCGTCGTTATCAACGCCCGCTCGTCAGCGGAGGAATGCGCCGGCGTGGCGGCGGAGATAAACGCCGCCGGCGGACGCGCGATCACCGTCATGGCGGACGTGACGCAGGAGGCGGACGCGGCGCGCCTTGTCAGCGCGGCGCACAACGCGTTCGGGCGGCTCGACATTCTCGTCAATAACGCCGCCGTGCGGCGCGAGAGCGCCTTTGCGGACCTCGCGCACAGCGAATGGCGCGAGGTTCTCTCGGTGATTCTCGATGCCGCCTATCTTTGCGCGCATGCCGCGCTGCCGCGCCTGCTCGCCTCCGGCGCCGGCGCCATTATCAACATCGGCGGCATGTCCGCGCACACCGGCGCGAAGAACCGCGCCCATGTGATCGCCGCCAAGGCCGGGCTCATCGGGCTGACGCGGGCGCTGGCGCATGATCTCGCGGCAAGCCATATCACTGTGAATTGCGTCGTGCCCGGCATGATCGACACAGCGCGCGGGCGCAGCGCCGCCGCCAATCCGGATCATCACAAAGGCCATGCGCCGCTCGTCGGCCGCCGCGGCCGGCCGCAGGAGGTGGCGGGCCTCGTGCGCTATCTCGCCGGCCCGGGCGCGCGTTATGTGACGGGGCAAACCATTCACGCCAACGGCGGCGTCTTCATGCCTTAGGGCGATAAATTCAACATTCGCAACGAAGGAAAAATTATGACCGAAGTCACCCGCGTTCTCGCCCAATGGATCGTTAATTCCAAACCGGAGGACGTGCCGGCCGCGGTCCGCC
>JANYFM010000324.1 GCA_025362655.1 Hyphomicrobiales bacterium
AGCCGCCGCATGTTGGGAAGAATGTTGCGCTCGGCCAAAAACCGCTGTTTTTGGGGATCGGCCGGATGCAGGTAGCCGTTGAGGGCATCAAAAAGGATCAGGGCGGTCGAGCCCGCGGGAAGGAATTTGTTAAGCTTGGAAACGCGCGCCATAATTTATCCCTGAGCGAAACCGGTGTATGATTGCAGCCATTCCCTCTTGTTGCACACATGCCCGCGGCCGGCCAACCTCGCTCCCGCGGAAAGAATTCATGAGCAAGTCCGGCCCGCTGTTTTCCGCCCGCGGCGATTCGTCCTCTATGACGGACGCCGGCTTGCTTCCCGATGGCGGCTATCTTGATTTCAGGGGATAGGAGTGACCCGGCGGCCGGGCGAAACATTCCGAAGGAGAGACAATGACGGGCCATTGGATAACCGCCGCCTTCGCGGCGGCAATCGCGGCCATGGCGCCGGGCGCCAGGGCGCAGTCCGGCGCTGATTTCTACAAGGGCAGAACGGTTACGCTGTTGGTCGGCTCGTCGCCCGGCGGAGGCTATGACACGCTGGGCCGCGCTGTATCGCGCTTTCTGGGCAAACACATTGCGGGCAATCCTGTCATCGTGGTTCAAAACATGTCGGGCGCCGGCGGCATTATTCCGGCCAATCATCTATTCAAGATCGCCGCGAGAGACGGGACCGTCATCGGCATGGTCAATAACACGACGCCGTTTGAGCCGCTGATCGGCACAAAGGAAGCCGCCTACGATCCAAATTTGTTCAACTGGCTCGGCACGCCGAGCGTCGAGGTCGGCCTCGTCTCCGTCTGGCGGGACTCGCCGATCAAATCCCTTGAAGACCTGAAGTCGAGGGAATCAACCATGGGCTCCTCGGGCGCCAATTCGACCCCGAGCTTCTACGCGCGCCTTCTCAACGAACTGATCGGCGCGAAAATGAAGATCGTCGTCGGATATCCGGGCCTGAACGAAGCGTTTCTGGCGATGGAGCGCGGCGAAATTGACGGCTTTCCGAGCGCGTTTTACAGCGCGCTGACCTCGACGCGGCCTGACTGGCTTCGCGATAAAAAAGTGCGGATCATCATCCAGTACGGTCCGCGCAAACAGCCGGAACTGGGAGCCGTGCCGTTCCTGCCGGACCTGTTGACGACACCGCAGGACAAGTCGCTGGCGCAGGTCGCCTTCGCCGCGCTGGCGGCGGGCCGGCCGTTCCTCATGCCGCCCGGCGTCCCTCCCGACCGTGTCGCCGTCATGCGCAAGGCGCTCATGGATGTTTTCGCCGACCGGGAATTCCTGGACGAGGCTGAAAAGCTCCAACTAAGCGCGGGATCGGTCAGAACCGGCGCGCAGTTGCAGGAGCAGATTGCCGAAGCTTACAGGTCTCCGCCGCAATTGACAGCGCGCCTGCGGCGCCTTGCGGGGCAGGGGTCCGCGCCTTGAGAAATGCGCCGACCGGCGCGCCGGCGCTTTAGCCCGGCGGCAAAGTTTCCGGTCAAAACTTCCGTGTCAAAACTTGCGTGGACAATTCAAGGCGCGCTGCGTACCTTCACGCACGCGGCCCGCGCGGTGACAAACCGCGCCGGCCGGCAATCGCGCGCCGGCATCCGCCGGAACGCGCGAAATAACACAAAGGGGAGGCGCGCGTGCGTTCGAATAATCACATTGGTCTGCTTGCCTTGGCTTCGTTTTTTGCCGCGTGCGGTAGCGCGCCCGCCTTTGCCCAGAGCGCCGCCGACCTGCTCAACGATCCGAAAAACACGCAGAGCGTCCTCACTTACGGCATGGGCTACAAAGCGCAGCGCCATTCGGCGCTGAAGCAGATCAACCGCGGCAATGTGAAAAACCTCGTCGCCGCCTGGGCCTATTCCATGACAGACCAGACCGGGCTGGAGGCGCAGCCGCTGGTCCACGACGGCATCATCTATATCACCAACCACAACCGCACCGCCGCCGTCGACGGCGTCACCGGCAAGGAAATCTGGCGCAACAATCTGGATTACGCCCCGGAGCTGCTGCGCATCGTGTGTTGCGGCATTGTCAACCGCGGCTCGGCATTGTTCAACGGCAAGCTGATCCGCACGACGCTCGACAATCGCATTCTCGCGATGGACGCCAAGACCGGCAAAGAGGTCTGGAGCGCCAAGTCGGATGCCGATTACACCAAAGGATATTCGATGACGGTGGCGCCGCTGGTTGCCAACGGGGTGGTCATCACCGGCGTCGCCGGCGCGGAATTTGGCATCCGCGGTTTCCTTGAAGGCTATGACGCCGAGACCGGCAAATTCCTTTGGCGCCGATATACAATCCCGGCAAAGGGCGAGAAGGGCTCCGAAACCTGGCCCGGCGATTCCGCCGAAACCGGCGGCGGCTCGACATGGGTGACGGGTTCCTATGATCCCGATCTCGACCTCGTTTTCTGGGGCATCGGCAATCCCGCGCCGTGGAATCCCCGCGGCCGCAAGGGCGATAACCTCTACACCAATTCGATCATCGCGGTGAAACCCAAAACCGGCGAGGTGGCCTGGGTGACGCAGGCCTCGCCCGAGGATCCCTATGATCACGACGGCGTCAATTCTCTCGTCCAAGCCGAGATCAAAACCGGCGGCGAGACCAGGAAAGTTGTGATGCAGGCGCACCGCAACGGCTTCCTCTATGTGCTCGACCGAGCCACCGGCAAACCCATCGCGGTCAATCCCTTTGTCGAGGTCAACTGGGCCTCCGGCTGGGACTACGCTAAAGGGCGCCCGATCTGGACCGATGTCACGATCAAGGCGCAGGCCGGCGAGAAAGTGAACGTCTTCCCGTCAAACTACGGCGGCACCAATTGGTTCCCCATGTCCTACGACCCATCGGCAAATCTGCTGTTCATCAACACCAACGCCATGGGCATGGAATATCAGGCGCCGGAGCCGGTGAAGGTCGTCGCCGGGCAGCCCGCTTTCGGCGTCACAACAAAGCCCATCGCGCCGGAGTTCCGCGGCCATCTCAAGGCCGTCGATCCCATGACCGGCAAGGCCAAATGGTCCGTGCCCTTCAAGCACATCAACACGGCGGGCACGATGAACACCGCCGGCGGCCTCGTCTTCACCGGCCAGCTCTCGGGCGAATTCATGGCGCTTGATGCCGCGAACGGCAAACTGCTCTGGCAGTTCCAAACGCCTTCGGGAATCATCAGCCAGCCCATCACCTGGGAGAAGAACGGCGTGCAATACGTCACGGTCGGCTCGGGCATCGGCGGCGTTTACGCCATGCGCGTCGCGGGCCCATCGCTGGGCAACGTGCCGACGGGCTCCACCCTGTGGACTTTCAAACTGCACGGCAAGTAGGCCGGGAAATAAGCGCGGGCGCCTCGCGGCTGCCCGCGTTTTCATGCGCAAGGGAGGATCGGCTTGTTTCAGCATCCGCGCGCCGCATTATTTCTATGCGCGCTGTCTTTGTTTGCCGCGGGCGAAGCGCTCGGGCAGCAGCAAACCGCCGCCGCCGGCGAGAATATTTATGACATGAACTGCGCCCAGTGCCACGGCGAGAAACTCGCCAACGCCGGCATCACCTTTGATCTGAAACGCTTGAAGGCCGCTGACCGGCCGCGGTTCGAAAATTCGGTTTTAAACGGCAAGGGTCAGATGCCCCCGTGGAGAGGCGTGCTGAAGGAGAGCGATATTGAGGCGCTATGGACGTATATCCGGGCCAACGCGAATGAGTGAGCGCGCGTCCGCATGGAGGACCGCCCTTTGCGCGCTGGCGCTTGCCTCCTCCTGCGCGCCGTCCCGCGCCGCTTGCGACTGGGCCGCCGCAAAACGCGATATTCTGCGGGTCCTCGATGTCGATGCGGAACAAGGCGCGCAATTTCGCAAGGCGGCGCAAGACGGCTGGGACACCATCGAGGCGATCGGCAAAATCGTCGATGCCGCCGCGCGCGAGCGCATCGGCCAGTGCCGGTATGAGGCGGCCGAATTCCTGACCCAGCGCGGCTTCCCGCCGCAGCATTGAGCCGCGTTGTTCCAAAGCCGCTTGCCCGTTTGGCCGCGCGCCCCTAGTTTGCCCGCAAACTTGGGAAAGGACTCCAGCGTGATCCAACAGGACGTGATAGGCGCGATCGGCAACACGCCCCTGATAAAACTGCGCCGGGCCTCGGAGCTGACCGGCTGCGAAATCCTCGGGAAGGCGGAGTTCATGAACCCCGGCGGCTCCGTCAAGGACCGCGCGGCCTTGTCGATTGTGCGCGATGCGCTGGCGCGGGGCGTTCTGAAACCCGGCGGAATTATCGTCGAGGGGACAGCGGGGAATACCGGCATCGGCCTGGCGCTTGTCGCCAATGCCATGGGATTTCGCACGGTCATCGTGATCCCCGAGACTCAGTCGCAGGAGAAGAAGGACATGCTGCGCCTGCAAGGCGCTGAACTCATCGAGGTTCCCGCCGTTCCTTATTCCAACCCGAACAACTACGTCAAAGTCTCAGGCCGGATCGCCGAGCGCCTGGGGCGCGAACATTCGCAGGGCGCGATCTGGGCCAACCAGTTTGACAATGTGGCGAACCGCCAGGGCCATTTCGAAACCACCGGTCCGGAAATCTTTAATCAGACGGCGGGCGCTGTCGACGGGTTCACCTGCGCGGTTGGCACAGGAGGCACGCTGGCGGGCGTCGGCATGGCGCTGAAGGCGCGCAATCCCAAAATAAAAATCGCCATCAGCGATCCCATGGGCGCGGCGCTCTACCATTGGTATGCGCATGGCGTGCTGAAATCCGAGGGGAGTTCCATTACCGAGGGCATCGGTCAGGGCCGCGTCACCGCCAATCTCGTTGATGCGCCGATCGATCTGGCATTTCAAATCAAGGACGATGAGGCGCTGCCGGTTGTGTTTGATCTGGCCGAACACGAGGGCCTGTTGTTGGGCGGCTCATCCGGCATCAATGTCGCCGGCGCCATCCGCCTCGCGCGGGAAATGGGGCCGGGACACACCATAGTGACAATTCTCTGCGATTCCGGCGTGCGCTATGCGGGCAAAATGTTCAATCCGGAATTTTTGCGGAGCCAAAGCCTGCCCGTGCCTCAATGGATGGAGCGGCCTTTGTCCGTCCGGGCCGATTTCGTCTGAAGTTCAGCCAAAACGCGCCATGGTGCCGAAGACCATCCCAAAAAAAGCGACGCTGAAGAGGGCGGGGAAGATGGCGCCTTGGGTTTTTTGCATGTTGCGTTTCTCAACAAAAAGGCAGCGCGCGTTTTGCGCTCTTCCATTCGCCAAAAATACGCCACCGGCGTTGACGCGGGGCGCCAATGTTCCGCGCAATTGACGGCCCCGCTGAAAGCTTTTGTATACCGCGCTGCCGCGAGCCTTATCGCGCCAGCATCCAGATGATCGCGCCCAGCAGGATCAAAAATCCCGCCACCGGCACGATAAGGCTTTGACCTTCAGTCCTGTCCATCGAATGCTCCCGGCCCGGCCCCCGCGGATTGCAACGCTTCGAGCCGCGCCCTAGATATAATTCGGCTTGGCCGCTGCGCCAGTGGGGGCTGGATGACAAATCCGGTTATTTTCAGGGGCTATTTTCGCATGACACCCAAAATTTCACCGCTTATTTCGACCGATAGCCTCGCCGCGCTGCTGCTCAATCCGCCGTCCGGCGCCGCCGCGCCTGTGGTGATGGACGCTTCCTGGTATCTGCCGAACCAGAAGCGCGACGGAATGGCTGACTATCTGAAAGCCCATATCCCCGGCGCGGTATATTTTGATATCGACGCGCATAGCGACCGCTCGTCGCCGCTGCCGCACATGCTGCCTTCCCCTGAGAATTTTGCCCGCGACATGTCAGCGCTGGGAATCGGCGAGGGCATGCATGCGGTCGTCTACGAGGGTTCAGGCCTGTTCTCGGCGGCGCGGGTCTGGTGGATGCTGCGTTTGTTCGGAATGAGGAATGTGCAATTGCTCGACGGCGGCCTGCCTAAATGGAAGCTGGAGGGCAGGGCGTTGGAATCGGGTCCCGTAATCCGCCCGCCGGCGCGGTTTGAAGCCAGCTTCGCCAAGGATGCCGTTGCCTCGCTCGACGATGTGCGTAATGCCCTTGAGCACCGCGCCATTCAAGTCGTCGATGCGCGCGCCGGCGCCAGATTCAGGGGCGAGGCGCCCGAGCCCCGGCCCGGCCTTCCCTCAGGCCATATGCCCGGCGCTCTCAGCCTGCCCATCGGCGACCTCGTTTCGGACGGCCGCTTGCTGGCCCCGCACGGGTTGCGCAAAGCCTTCGCCAAAGCCGGTTTTGATCCCAAACTGCCGGCAATCACCTCGTGCGGGTCCGGGGTTACCGCCGCCATCATCAATTTGGCGATGGAAGCCGCCGGCGAGCCGGCGCCCCGGCTCTACGACGGCTCTTGGACCGAATGGGCCTCAAAGGGGATGCCGGTTGCAAAGAGCTGAGGCTTGGATGATGTCCGGCGCTGGAGGGCGCGGCGATGTTGTGGATGATGCCGCATTGCAGCATTGAATCGTCAATAATTTGTCTCGTTATGAACTCTCGCCGCGGCAGACTGGCGGCGCCTGAGCCCTTGCCCTTGACGTGTCGGATGTGCAAGTTAGAGAGGTCGCGCTGTTCCGGGGGGAAACGCAGCGGGTGAGGGAAAGAAACGATGATCAGTGAAGAGCGACGCGATTATTATGCCGGCGCGCTGGTGGCGTTAATCGGCGCGGGAACACTCAAAATCGGTTATGGCTACAATGTTGGCACACTCACCAAGATGGGCCCTGGCTATTTCCCCTGCGCGCTTGGCGCGATGCTGATATTCATGGGCGCGCTGATCGCGCTCGCCGCCCGCGCAAGCAGCAAAGAGCCGGTTGTGGCGAAAGAAATCGAAATGCCCGGCCACGGCGCCTTTCCCGCCCACCCGGACTGGCGGGGCTGGGGCTGCATTCTTGGAAGCGTGGTGATATTTATCGTTATGGCGGAGTTCGCTGGCCTTCTCGCCGCGACTTTCCTCTGTGTCTTCGTCGCATGCTGGGGCGACAAGACCGCCAATCTCAAAAGCTCCGCGCTGCTGGCAACCGGCATAACGGTGTTCGGCGTGGGCCTGTTCCACTACGTTTTGCACGTTCAAATTCCTATCATTCGGGGGCTGTGACATGGGCGGTTTGGAAGGACTCATGCACGGGTTCTCTGTGGCGCTTGAGCCGCAGAATCTTCTCTGGTGCTTCGTCGGCGTGACCATCGGCAACCTCGTCGGCGTGCTGCCGGGGATGGGCGTGCTATCGGCGGTCTCGATTCTGCTGCCGCTGACCTTCGGCATGAAGCCGGTGGCGGCGATTCTCATGCTTTCGGGCATTTTCTACGGCGCGCAATACGGCGGCGCCATTTGTTCGATCCTGCTGAATTTGCCCTGCCATCCCCCGCACGCGGTCACCTGTCTCGACGGGTTCCCGCTGACGAAGCAGGGCAAGGGCGGCATTGCCCTCGGCATCACCATGATGGGCTCGGCGTTTGGCGCCGCGTTCGGCATTCTGCAAATGATTTTCTTCGCGCCCTACGTGGCGAAAGTGGCTTTCCAATTCGGCGCGCCCGAAATATGCGCGCTGATGTTATTGGGGCTTTTGGCGGGGTCAACGCTGGCGAAGGGATCGCCTCTCAAAGGCGTCGCCATGACGATTCTGGGGCTTTTGCTCGGCTTGGTCGGCACCGACATCAACACCGGCGTCGAGCGCTTCACCTTCGGCATGATCGATTTGTCCGACGGCGTGGCGCTGGTGGCGCTGTCGCTGGGCATTTTCGGCATCGCCGAATTCCTCAAGAGCGTCAACAACACCGCGCCGATCAACACCGCCTACACCAATTTGAAGGTGCGGGACATGCGGCCGAGCAAAGCCGACATCAAACTGGCGGCGATGCCGGTGCTGCGCGGCACGATCATCGGCAGCCTTTGTTCCTGCATTCCCGGCACCGGCCCGACGATCGCCTCGTTTGTCGCCTATGCCGCCGAAAAGAAAGTGTCGAAAACGCCGGAGCGCTTCGGCCATGGCGCGCTGGAGGGCGTTGCCGCGCCTGAGGCCTCGACCCATTCCTCGGTGCAGGGCGATTTTATCCCAACGATGAGTCTCGGCATTCCCGGCGACGCGGTTATGGCGTTGCTGCTGGGCGCGCTGATTATTCACGGCATCACGCCTGGCCCGCGCCTGATCGTCGAGCATCCGGATATTTTCTGGGGCCTGATCGCCAGCTTCTGGATCGGCAATCTCATTCTTATCTTCCTCAACGTGCCGCTGATCGGCCTGTGGGTGAAGATGCTGATGGTGCCCTACAAGTTCCTCTATCCCAGCGCGCTGTTCTTCATCTGCATCGGCGTCTTCGCCGATAAGAACTCGCTCCACGATGTCGCCGTCACCCTGTTCTTCGGCGTTTTCGGCTATCTCCTGATGCTGCTGAAGTTCGAGCCCGCGCCGATTTTGCTGGGCTTTGTGCTGGGTCCGCGTTTCGAGGAAACCTTCCGCCGCGCGCTGATTATCTCGCGCGGCGATATGATGACCTTCATCGACCGGCCCATCAGCGCGGTTTTCATCGGCCTGTGCGCCCTGCTTGTCGGCGGTCAGCTCTATGTGCGGATGCGCCCGAAGAAAAAGAAGCCGGACGTCCCTGTGGCGGAGCCGGTGGTGCCCGCATCGGCTCAAACCGGCGGCGAATATTAAGGGGCGGCGGTCGTGTTGATACACCGCCGCGCGCTGGCGCTTATGGCCGGCTCCTGCTTTGTGCCGGGGGCGCTGGTTTCCCGCGCGCTCGCGCAGGCCGATTATCCCAACCGGCCTGTGCATGTCTCCATCGGTTTTTCCGCGGGCAGCGGCGCGGACATTCTGTCGCGCTATTTCGCGCACAAGCTGGAAGAACTCGCGAAACAGCCCTTTATAATGGAGAACAAGCCCGGCGCGACCGGCAATATCGCAATCCGTTTTGTCGCGCGCGCCGAGCCCGACGGTTACAATATTCTGTTCGCGGCGAATTCGAACATGGCCGGCAGCCGCTACATGTTCAAGGAATTGCCGTTTGACACGCTGACTGATTTCAAACCCGTCGCGTCCTTCGCGCAGATCGCGTTTGTTCTCGTGGTGGCGCCAAATTCACCCGTCAATTCCATCCAGGAATTGCTGGCGAAGATGAAGACCAAAGCCGATACCATCGCCGGATACACCAACCAGACAGCGCAGCTCTCAACCGAATTGTTCAAGCAGATTACCGGCGCGACGGCGCGCCCCGTCGCATACAAAACCGCGCCCGACGCGATGAAGGACATTCTCGACGGCACCTTGGATTTTATGATCATGGACGGCACGTTCGCCGCCGGCCAGGTCAAGCAGGGCCAATTGAAAGCCCTCGCGGTGACGACGAAAATCCGTTCGCCGACCTTTCCAACGACGCCGACCATGCAGGAGGCCGGCGTCAAGGATTTCGATTTTGCCCCGTGGTGGTGCGTCTATCTGCCGGTCAAGACACCGCAGCCGATCATCGACAAGCTGGAGGCTTGGATGCATTTGATCGCAAAAATGCCCGAGACCGCTAAATTTCTGGAAACCGTCGGCTCCATTGTCAACGATGACACGGGTCCGCAGGCCGATGCGCGTCTGCGCGCTGAATTCCCGCGCTGGGAAACGTTGGTGAAAGCGGCGGGAATCGTGCCGCAATAGCGGCCGCGCCGCTTTTAGATTGGGTCCGCGCCGCCGCCGCTATTTCGACAACTTCTCCTTCAGCCATTGGGTGATCATGATGGCGACGTCGTCCTCGGGCATGCCCGGGGTCGCGCCCATATGATAGCCTTTGGAGTATATGCGCGCCTCTTTGGGGCTGCCATGCTCCATTAGGAGGTAAATATCCTCAACCGGCGCCTGATCATCGAGCTTGCCGTTGACGCCGAGAATCGGCGCCGAGGGCTTGTCGATAATGCCAAGCGCCACGAGCGAGAGTTTCGGCGCGGCTTTTAAAAACTCATCCATGGTTTTCAGGCCCATCGCCTGGTTGCGGGCCTCCAGCAGGCTTCCCGCGCCGAAAAGATAGGTCGCCCCGCCCGTTGTGAAGGCCGGCACGAGCCATTTCTCCTGATATCCAAAATGGACATTGCCGCCCTGAAACACCGCCCCCTTCAAGCGCTTGGCCTCGGTATAGGCAAGGCGCGCCGCCCAATAGCCGCCGAAACTGCCGCCCCAGACCGCGATGCGCGAGCCATCGATGTCGCCGCGCTGGACGAGATGGTCTATGAAGGCCGAATAGGCCCGCTCCGCCGCCGGGTCGCCGTACAGGACCGGGCTTTCCCCGGTGCCCGGCAGGTCCACGCTGAATGTGGCAAGGCCGGCTTTCAGCATTCGCTGGTTGGGACGCTCGCGGTCCTCCTTCCAGCCGTCAACTCCGCCCCAGTTCATAACGATAGGCGGCTTCACCGCGCCCTTGGGAATACGCAGATAGCCGGTGAGCTTTTTGCCCTCAAAGGGAATCTCGACAATTTGCAGCGGCGGCTCGAAATATTGCCCGGCCTTGCGGTATTGCCGAACCGAATGCGCGTAGGCCTCTTTCTTGCCGGGGCTGCTGGCTGTGGGGTAGCGGCCCAGCATGCAATAATTGAAGGCGAGATTGTAATGCTCCGCCAGCTCATGAGCGGGCGCGCCCTGTTTGGCCCGCGCATCGCCCTCGGCCTCGTGTTTGAGCCCGGTCTTGCACCATTCGCGCGCCCATTCGTCGCGATCGAGGCTGTGGATGGATTGAAGGATTGCCTCCACCTCGTCGCGCCGCACTTCGGCGAAGGCCCCGCGTTTTCCAGTGCGCGAGAGCACTTCGGTTTTGACCTCCTCCAGCGGGCGCCATTCGACCGCGGCTGCCGGAAAAGCCAAAAAGCCCGAAACCATTGCGACGGTCAAAGCGGATTTCACGCGCATAGCGCCCTCCCGGATTTCTTGTGGACAAGGATATTGTGCCGGGGCGCGGAGCGTTGCAAGCGCCCGCCATTCACGATGGCCGCGCGAATGTCACAGCGTTCCCTGAATGGCGCCCCACAACCGCCTTGCCGGGAGCGTCCGATTCTTGCTATCAGGCCCCGTCGCGCGGAACATTCCCGCGCGGCGTGAGGCCTCGTGGCGGAGTGGCTACGCAGAGGACTGCAAATCCTCGTATCCCAGTTCGATTCTGGGCGAGGCCTCCATTCATTCTCCGCTGGCCGCCCGCTGTGCTGGCGATCCTGCCGCCCCGGGGCGCAGGCGTTTTCCGGAAAAACCCCATGAACGCCAACCCCCATGTGCGCATCGGAACGGGCGCCGGCGCCGTCAGCTTCGGCAATGATCTGCCGCTGGCTTTCATCGCCGGCCCCTGCGCGCTGGAAAGCCGTGACCACGCGCTGGAAATGGCGGCGGCGCTTAAAGCCATGGCGGCGCGGCAAGGCGCCGGCCTCGTCTATAAATCCTCGTTCGACAAGGCCAACCGCACTTCGCTTGGCGGCAAACGCGGCCTTGGGCTGGAGGAAGCCTTGCCGGTGTTCGCCGAAATCCGGGAAAAATTCGGCCTGCCCGTGCTGACGGATGTTCACGAGAACGGCCAATGCGCCGCTGTCGCGCCGTTCGTTGATGTGCTGCAAATCCCTGCTTTTCTTTGCCGCCAGACTGATCTGCTGCTGGCCGCGGCCGCGACAGGCAAACCGGTCAACGTCAAAAAAGGGCAGTTTCTCGCGCCTTGGGACATGAAGAACGTCGTCGCTAAAGTTACGGGATCCGGCAATCTCAACGTGCTCGTCACCGAGCGCGGCGCGAGTTTTGGCTACAACACGCTGGTATCCGACATGCGGGCGCTGCCGGTGTTGGCGCAAACCGGCGCTCCCGTGATTTTCGATGCCACCCATTCCGTTCAGCAGCCGGGCGGGCAGGGCTCGTCCTCAGGCGGCCAGCGCGAATTTGTGCCGGTGCTGGCTCGCGCCGCTGTCGCGGTGGGCGTCGCCGGTGTGTTCATCGAAACCCACGACGATCCCGCCAACGCTTTCTCCGATGGCCCCAATCAGGTCCCGCTCGACGAGATGGAAGCGCTGATGGCGCGGCTGATGCAATTCGACCGCCTCGCCAAACAGCGTTGAGGCTCAGGCTGCGGCCTGTGCTTTTTCGCCCAGTGTTTTGGTTCCCAGCAAGCCCAGCATATGTCCCAGCAGCGCATCGCGCGCGGCTTGCGGAGTGAGCATATGGTCGGCCCGCTCGATCGTGTGTGTTTCGATGCCGGGGAGGGCGGTTGCCCGCGCGCCATTCGTCCCCAGCCAGCGCTCCAGCTCGCTCAAACCGGCATCCCCGTCGCTGTAAATCATCGACACCTGGGCGCCGCGCGCCGAAAGCGTCTCAAACCAGTCCTCGACGGGATTGCGGCTGGAAAAGCCCCGCTCCGCCATGTCCTTCAAATTCATCAAAGCGTTGAAACTTCCTTTGGCGAATTTCTTGGCGATGGGAATGAGCTTGTTGAGGTGGCGCGCCGCCTCGCCGGCGTTGCCGCTTCCAGCGCCCAGCCCCGCGTTGACGACGGCGGCGCGGGTCGCCTGCCACGCGGCAAGCTGAATGGAGTAGCGCGCGCCCCAGACGAAGCAAAGCTGATTTATCAGCGCCAGCCGGGTGATCCTGCGGTCTGTCAGCCCCGCCTGCATTGCGTGATATGCGCCGCTGCACGCTCCGGCCACAGTAATATCGTGAAACCCGCGGGCGGCGATCCAGTCGATGGCTGTGGACACATCAGCTTTTCGGGCATCCGTGTAGAGGGAAACCGAACGGTCGCCGCGCGCTGCGAAACTGTCGCCCAAACCACCAAAATCCATGCGAAGGCTGGCAATGCCGCGCGCGGCAAGCCCGCGCGCCATATCGACTTGGCCGCGCGCCCAGCCGATGTGGTGAATGGCCCCGGCATTGACAAAGATGACCGCTTGCGAAGCCGGTCCGCTGATTGGCCCGCACCAAACGCCTGCCAGATTGGCGTCCGCGCCCAAGCCTATGCGGCTTTCGCTAAAGCCGGGGCCGGTGACAGGCGCGGCTCCGCAGGCGCTTCGCAACGCTCCCGCGCCAGCCCCTTGCGTGATCCAGCCCGCGATCCGTCCGAGCGCGGCATGGGGCGTCACCGATGCCGTGGGGTCGCACATCATGGCATCATAGCCTTCGAAGGCCTCGCATTCGACGTCGCATCCCAGAGAACTCAGATGGCTGGCGAGGGCCGGCTTAACGCCGGCATGGCGCCCGAGCGCAAGAACGCTCCCAGCGGGAGGCCGCGCGATCAAGGCGGGCTCCATGCCGCGCAATCCTGTCAGCGTTTCCGCCGTCATGCGGAACCCCGCGACAGAGAGCGCGCCGGGCCCCGCATCGTCTTCCAGCGCGCCGCCGCCGGTGAGGCCGGCAAAGGCTTTCAGTTCGCGCGCCCAAGCCTTGCCGGATGAGGGCGGCGCGATCAGAACGAGACGTGCCGCGCCGCATTCCGCCGCCGCCTCGGCCGCCAGCAGGGAGCCGACCCGCAGGCCGATAAGCGCGATTTCAACGACGCCGGCGGAGTTTTTCAAAAAAGCGATGGCGGCGCGCAGATTGCCCCTCCAGCGCTCCACCAAACCGGCTTCCTCCCAGCCGCCGGCAGAATCGCCGCAGCCGTAATAATCAAAACGCAGCGCCGGCTGGCCCGCGCGGGCGATTTTCTCCGCGAGAATGGCCATGGACCGGTGTCCGCACAGGTCTTCAAAGCCCATCGAGCCGCAAAGGATCACGCCGCGCGAGCCCCGCGCCTCATGCAGCCAGCCCGCGCATCCATCGAAACTGACGGGTACCATTGATTTTCCTCGGGGCTTTGACGATGATTCCTAGGATCGATCAATTTAGCGCCAATCCGTTAGAGCGGAATGAATGGTGCCCGTCACACAGGCTACGCAAACCCGCCCTAGGCCCCGCCCATGGATGAAGCCGCGTTTACCTATGCTTCCCCCGGTGATTCCCTGCTGAAACGCTTCGTTATAGGCGTGCTGGAGAAAGCAACCGGGCGGGACCGCATCAAGCGGCTGTATAGGCTGCATCGCGCCGGCAATGCGGAATCGGGCAGTTTTTTCGCTTCGGCCGTCGCCGCGCTCAACCTCGAGCTGCGTTACGACCGTGAAAAGCTGATGCGGCTGCCGCAATCAGGCCCGCTGCTGGTGGTGGCCAACCATCCCTTTGGCGTGCTCGACGGGATAATCCTCTGCGCGCTGATCGAGCGATTGCGAGGCGATTTTCTGGCGCTGACCAATGCCGTGCTGCTGCGCGCCCCTGAAATGGCCGGGCGCATGCTGCCGATTGATTTCACCGATAGCCCCGCCGCGCGGCGCGCCAATGCGGTCAGCCGCGCGCGGGCCCTGAAACATCTGAGCGGCGGCGGCTGCATGATTATCTTTCCGGCGGGCGCCATGGCGACTTCGCCCGACCGGCTCGGCGCGCGGCCCGCCGAGGAATTGCCATGGACGCCCTATGTGGCGCGCCTCGCGCAGACCGCCGGTTGCCCGGTGGCGCCGGTGTTCTTCGAGGGTCAGAATTCCCGGCTGTTTCAGATCGCCAGCCACATCCACGTCAATGTGCGCCTGGCGCTGTTTTTCCACGAGCTGCGCCGCCGCATCGGCACGGCTTTCCCCATTGAAATCGGCGATGCCATTCCTTTTGCGGAGCTTGAGGGGTTCAAAGACCGCGAGGCGCTGACGGCGCAATTGCGGGCGCGAACGCTGGGCTTGGGTCAGCCCCGCCCGCGATAGGGCGCTACTCCGGGGTCCGGCAGCCAAAGCCCTTTGGGCGCGCGCCCCCATTGCCAGAACACATCGATCGGCATGCCGCCGCGCGGATACCAATAGGCGCCGATACGCAGGAATTTGGGCTTCAACAGCGCCACGAGGTCTTTGCCGATCCGAACCGTGCAATCCTCGTGGAAAGCGCCATGATTGCGGAACGAGCCCAAATACAACTTCAGCGATTTCGACTCCACCAGCCATTGTCCCGGCGCGTAATCAATCACCAAATGGGCAAAATCCGGCTGGCCTGTCACCGGGCATAGCGAGGTGAACTCCGGCGCGGTGAAACGCGCGAGGTAGTGTGTGTCCTGGTGCGGCGCGGGCACGCGGTCGAGCTCCGCTTCCTCGGGCGAAGCGGGCAGGGGCACGTGCTTGCCAAGGAGGCTGGGCGAGGAGGCGTGTTTGGGCATGGCGTGGAGAAAACACACGTCGCGGCCGGGGACAAGCGCCGTCTGACAATAGCTTCTAAAGATGTCCGATTTGGTCTACTCTGAATCCTCCTTATCACCGCGGCTATTAAATCCGGGATGCTCCTATGAAACTCACACGCCGCAATTGGCTGCATTCGGCGGCCGCGATGCTGGCGGGCGGAGCCGCCCCAGGCCTTGCGCGCGCGCAGACTGCCGCCAAGGCGCCGGTGATCGGCCCGGAAATGCTGACCCTCAGCGATTATATGGCGGCTGCGGCCGGGCGCGCTTTGCCCGCCGAAATCGCCGAACAGGCGAAGTTTCATATTCTCGACACGCTCGGCGCGATCATCTCGGGCAAGGAGCTGGCGGCCGGGCAGGCGGCCCTGCGCTATCTCCCGGCTTTCGCCGGCAAGGGGGATCGCACGGTCATCGCGACGCGGCTGACCGCCTCCGCCCTCGACGCCGCGATGGCCAACGGTGTGATGGCGCACGGTGATGAGACCGACGATTCCCATGAGGGGTCGCGCACCCATCCGGGCGCGTCGGTGGTGCCGGCAACCCTCGCCGCCGGCGAGGAATTTGGCATCGACGGCGAGCGTTTTCTGCGCGCGGTGACGCTCGGCTACGACATCGGCGCCCGCGTTGTCATGGCCATGGGCGGGCCGGAATTCAGCTATAAAAGCCACAAAAGCTCGCACGCCATCGGCGGAGCCTTCGGCTCGGCGGCGGCAGCCTCTTGCGCCGCCGGCCTCGATGCGCGGCAGATGCGCTGGATGCTGGACTACACCGCGCAGCAATCCTCAGGGATCGCATCCTGGCAGCGCGACACCGATCACGTCGAGAAAGCCTTCGTTTTCGCCGGCATGCCCGCGCGCAACGGCGTGCAGTCGGCGCTGCTGGTGAAAGCCGGCTGGAACGGCGTCGATGATGTGTTTTCCGGCGCCGATAATTTCTTTATGGCCTATGCGCCGGACGCCAAGACCGCGCTGCTGACGGACAAGCTGGGCGAGCGCTATGAGATCGCGCGCACCGACATCAAAAGATGGACAGTCGGCTCGCCCATCCAGGCGCCGCTCGATGGCGTCGATAACATCCGCAAAAAGCGCCCCTTTGAAGCGGATGATGTCGCCAAAGTCATCGTGCGCATGGCGCCGGAATCAGCCGGGGTTGTCGACAACCGCGACATTCCCGATATTTCGCTCCAGCACATGATCGCCGTCATGCTGCTCGATAAAACCGCCTCTTTCGCGGCCGCCCATGACGCCGCGCGCATGAAGGATGCAGCCGTGCTGCGCCAGCGCGCCAAGGTGGAGCTCGTGCGCGACGAGAGCCTGCGGCCCTTCCTGCCGGTGCGCGTCGCCATCGTCGAAATCACGTTGAACGACGGAACGCGCCTGACAGATCGTGTCGAAGCCGTGCGCGGCACCGTGCGCAACCCCATGGCCAAGCCCGAAGTGATCGAAAAAGTCCGCGACCTCATCGCGCCCGTGCTGGGCGCGGAGAAAAGCGGCAAACTGATCGAGGCGGTTTTCACGCTGGAGAAATTGGCGGATGTCAGGCAGCTGCGGGGGCTGCTGCAAGCGTGACGGGAGGGGTAAATTCACGCGGCTTTGTTTTTCCTCCGCCCTTGACCCTCCGCGCCGTTTCGACAACAAAGAGGGTGATCAAAAAGGGCGGCAACGCCCTTCGGGAGAGAGCGGATGAAGAAAAAATCGAGGGATTACGACGATATTCCCGGCACCATTGTTTTTGACGCGGAACAGTCGCGCATGGGCTATGCGATCAATGCGTTCTGCATGTCGCTGATGAAAGACGAAAACCGCAAAGCGTTTAAAACGGATGAGCCCAAATATCTGGAACAATTCAATCTTTCGCCAGGCCAGCGCGACGTGATTCTGAAACGCGATTGGAACGGGATGCTGAAGTTCGGCGGCAACATTTATTTCACCGCCAAGCTGGGCGCGACCGACGGGCTGTCGTTCCAGCAACTCGCCGCGAATATGACGGGCTCCACTCAGCCCGAATATGCCGAAATGATGCTCAAGGGCGGACGTCGGATCAAAGGCAACCGCACAAGAGCGGAATGGAACAAAACCCATGGCTAAAATTATCGCGGGCGTATCCTCCTCCCACGTGCCGGCGATCGGCGCGGCGCTCGACAACGGCAAGACCGGCGAGCCCTATTGGCAGCGGGTTTTCTCGGGCTTCGAGCGTTCGAAGGAATGGATTGCGGACCTCAAGCCCGACGTCTGCATTGTCGTCTACAATGATCATGCCTCGGCTTTCTCGATGGATATCGTGCCGACTTTCGCGCTCGGCTGCGCGGCGGAATTTCCGCCCGCCGATGAGGGCTGGGGGCCGCGTCCCGTGCCCGTCGTCAAAGGCCACCCGGAACTCGCGGCGCATATCGCGCAATGCGTGATCCTCGACGAGTTCGATCTCACGATTGTCAATAAAATGGAGGTCGATCACGGCCTCACGGTGCCCCTCAACCTGCTGTTCGGCCAGCCGAAGGAGTGGCCGTGCCCGATCATTCCGCTGGCTGTCAATGTGGTGCTGTATCCGCCGCCGACGGGCAAGCGCTGTTTCAATCTGGGCGCGTCGATCCGCAAGGCCGTGGAATCCTATCCGGAAGACCTGCGGGTGGTGATTTTCGGCACCGGCGGCATGTCGCACCAGATTTCCGGGCCGCGCGCGGGCCTGATCAATTCGAAGTTCGACAAGGCGTTTCTCGATGGCCTCGCGGGCGATCCCTCGGAAATCGTCGCAATGCCGCACTTGAAATATATGCGCGAGGCCGGGGCCGAGGGCATTGAGATGGTGATGTGGCTCGTGATGCGCGGCGCGCTCGATAAGAAGGTCAACGAGGTCTA
>JANYFM010000373.1 GCA_025362655.1 Hyphomicrobiales bacterium
CGCGGCGGAGCCTGGACGGCGCGGGCCTTTTCTGGCGTTCATGGCCGCGGGCGCCGGCTGGTGCGGCCTTTGGTATTTCCTTTCCGCCTCGACGCTGAGCGCCATTGAGGCTTGGTTCGCCAATGAAGCGGAACTCGGGCGGGAATGGGCCTGCGCGGAAAAGTCCATGTCGGGATTTCCCTTCAGCATTGTTTTTCATTGCGGGTCGCCAACCCTTCGCATGACCGCCGGCGGCAGAAAAATAACCGGTTCGCTTGAAAGCCTCGTTGCCAGCGCTCACATCCTCGAACCATCGCTGATCACCGCCAGCCTTGCCCCGCCGCTGGCGGTTGCCGCTGCCGATGGGAGTTTCAGCGCTAAGGCGGCGTGGCGGGCCGCGACCATAATAGTGCGCACCGCTGGCGCGCCCGGCGGGCGGGTTGCGCTCGAAATGAGCGGGGCTGAAATCCGCATCGCCGCGCCGGGCGGCGCCGCCGCCTTTGCCGCCGCGCGCTTGGCGGCGCAATTATCCGAGCCGGCCATTCCCTCGGGAATCCTGGAGCTACGCCTCGACGCCGGCGAACTTGCCTCCGCCCATCTCGATCAATGGAGCGGAGACGAGGCGCGGGCGGATTTGGCTCTGGCCGCGCGGATCACCAGCGCCGGCCTTGCCGCCGGCCAGCCGCTGATCCGCGCGCTGGAGGCGTGGCGCGCCGCGCGCGGAACCGTGGAAATCACCACGGCCCGTTTCGCCAAGGGGCCGCTCTCCTTGAACGCGCGGGGAACCCTTGGCCTCGACGAGCGGCGCAGGCTCGCCGGCGCCATCGACGCGGACGCGTCCGGCGCCGCGCCTCTGCTGCAAAAATTCGGCGTGCCGCCGGCCGCGCTCACAGCGGGAAGCCTGCTGGGCCGCTTTTTGCCGGGGCAAAAACCGCCCGCCGAAAACCCGGCCGGGCAAGCCCTGCGCCTTCCCCTCAAACTGCAAAACGGCCGGGTGTTTATCGGAGTGTTTCCGACGCCGGTTTTTCTGCCGCCGCTGTATTGAGCGGCGCGCTCCGCCGCCCGAAATCCGCCGCCGCCGTCTCCTGGCCAACATCGATGATGCCGCGGCGGATGGCGCGCGTGCGCGAAAACAAATCGAACAGCCCGGCGCCGTCGCCGGCCTCGATCATCGCCTGCGCGGCGGCGAGATCGCGGTTGAACCGCGCCAGCATTTCGAGCACCGCGGCTTTGTTATGCAAAAACACATCGCGCCACATCGTCGGATCGGACGCGGCGATGCGGGTGAAATCGCGGAAGCCGCCGGCGGAGAATTTGATCACCTCGGAGCGCGTCACCTCCTCAAGATCAGCGGCGGTGCCGACAATATTATAGGCGATGAGATGCGGCACGTGGCGGGTGATGGCGAGCACCAAGTCATGATGCGAAGGCGTCATGATCTCAACGTTGGAGCCGAGCGCCAGCCAGAATTTCCGGATCGTCTCGACGGCCGCCTCCGCGGCGGATTCCGGCGGCGTCAGAATGCACCAGCGGTTGATGAATAATTCGGCAAACCCCGCGTCAGGCCCCGAATATTCCGTGCCGGCGACGGGATGCGCGGGAACCAGATGCGCGGACTTCGGCAGCCACGGCGTGATCGCCGCGACAACCGAGGCTTTGACCGAGCCGACATCCGACACGATGGCGCCCGCTTTGAGAAAAGGCGCCATATCGCGCGCCGCATCGCCGGTGGCGCCGACGGGGATGCAGAGAACCACGATGTCAGCGCCTTCGACCGCGCCGGCGAGCGTATCCGCGCAATGGTCGGCGAGGCCCAATTCCTCAACGCGCCGTCGAACGGATTGCGCCGCGTCGAACGCCGAAATCTCCGCCGCGATATTCATCTGCCTCGCGCCGCGCGCGATGGACGAGCCGATCAGGCCCATGCCGATGATCGCGAGGCGCCCTGTGATCGGCGCCGCCAGACGCGCGCCTTGGGAATCAGTCATGCCGGGCCGCACCGCCGCTGCCGCGGGCAAAATCCGCGAAGGCCGCCGCGACGAGGCGGCAGGCCTCCTCAGTGCCGACAGTGAGGCGCAGCGCGTCCGGCAGTCCGTAAGCGCCGACAGCGCGAAGGATCAGCCCGCGCGCGCTCAGAAACCGGTCCGCGTCGGCGGCGGATTTTCCCGCCTCGCGCGGAAAATGAATCAGCAGGAAATTGCCAACGCTGGGAGTGACCTTGAACCCCAGCCCCGAAATTTCCGCATAAAGCCAGTCGAGCCATTTTGCGTTATGCGCGGCGGCCATTTGCGTGTGCGCGGCGTCCCCTATCGCCGCGATGCCCGCTTCGATGGCGGCGGTGTTGAGGTTGAACGGCCCGCGCACGCGGTTGAGCGCGTCGCAAATTTCCGCCGATGCAAAGGCCCAGCCGATGCGCAGCGCCGCGAGGCCGTAAATCTTCGAGAAAGTGCGGGTCATCACCACGTTGTCGCACGCCCCTGCCAGCGCCAGCCCGGACGAATAATCGGCGGCGCGCACATATTCCCCATAGGCCTCGTCGAGCACCAGCAGCACATGCCCCGGCAGGCCCGCATGCAGCCGCTTCACCTCGGCGAAGGGCAGATAAGTCCCCGTGGGATTATTGGGGTTGGCGATATAGACGATTTTTGTGCGCGGCGTCACATGCGACAGAATCGCGTCAACGTTTGCCGTGTGGTTCGTCTCCGGCACGACAACCGGCGCGCCGCCCGCCGCGAGGATGGCGATGCGGTAAACCAGAAACCCGTGTTCGGTGAAAATGCCCTCGTCGCCCGCGCCGACATAGGCTCCGGCAAGCAGATGCAGCAGATCGTCCGAGCCGTTGCCGCAGACAATGCGCCCGGGGTCAAGATTGTAGCGCCGGGCGATAGCCCCGCGCAGATCGCTCGCCGCGCCGTCGGGATAGAGCGCCAGGTCCGCCCCCGCCCGCCGGTAAGCCTCCAGCGCTTTCGGCGAGGGGCCCATCGGCGTCTCGTTCGAGGAAAGCTTATGCGTTTTGCCGCCGCCGGGCGCGGCGCTTTTGCCGGGCACGTAAGCCTCGATATCGAGAACCCGGGGGCGGGGAACGGGTCGTGTCATTAGGTTTGTCATGGGACTTTGAGCGGCTCGGTGTTGCTGCTTGAAATATCGCAGATGGCGGCGTGGCTGCCGATTTCGGCCAGCCGGATGTCGCGGACCCCCGCCGTATCAAAGGCGGCGCGAAGGGCAATTTCGGTGACATTCCCCGGCGCCGAAATCAACAGCGACAGGCCGACGCCCTCCGCTGCGGTGCCCAGCAGCATGCCGCCAACGCCGGCGATGGCGCCGTCGATGCCGGCGCTCCAGCGGTCAATCCGCGCGGCGCGGATCACCACCTCCCGCGACGCGGCCTCGGCCAGCGGCTTCGACAGAACGAACACCGGCAGGCCAGCGGGATGATTGGTGCGCGCCACAAGCGGCAGGCGCGCGATGATCTTGGGCGCCGCGGGCGGCGTGAGCTGCGCCCACCAAGCCCCGGTTGCGGTGCCGCCGTCGAGCCGCACGAGGCCCAGATCGCCGCCGGACGAGGCCACCGCGCCGATCACCGCCGCTGTTCCCGCATGCGTCACGAACGGCACTGTGAAACCGAAATGAAACCGCACGGAATCGCGCATAACGGCGTCGCCGGTGGAATCGTCGGCGTGGACCGAGAAATGCGACTGAACATACGTGAATGTCGAGATGATAATGCGCCAGATGCCCTCAACCGTGTCGAGCGGCAGCAGCCCGCGGTGCCTCGACAGCAGGGAGCGCATCATCGAGGCCTCGCGCCCCGGCCGGAAAGCCGACCCGCCGCCCTGCTTGCCCTTGACCGCGATCAAACGGTCGATGATTTTGCCGCGCTCCATCAACAGCGCGTGCATGGAGGAATCGATCTGATCGATCTCCACCCGCAAATCCGCGAGAAATTGTTCCGGGCTGGGCTCGCTCATCAAAGTTTTCACAAAGGCCAGGCTGGGACGCCCTGATTTCGAACCCGTCTTATCGGCGCGCGCGCGCCGTGGCAAAGGAAACGAGCGTTTTTGCCCGCGGCTGCGAGACTTGACGGAATGCCAAGATTGCACCTATATAGCGGACAATTCGTTCGAAATACAGAACGTTCCGTTAGCGGCCACAATAAAGGTATTCCCCGGCAACATGAGCACTGCGGCGGAAAATCAAAGCGCGCGGCTGCGCGAGGTCGATGAGCCCCAAAGCCAGGTGGTGCGCTTCGAAGCCGGCAACGCCCTAAAACTGGACGCCGGCGTCGATCTCGCGCCGCTGACCATCGCCTATCAGACCTATGGCGCCCTCAACGCCGCAAAATCCAACGCGATCCTGATTTGCCACGCCCTGACTGGCGATCAGCACGTCGCCAATATCCACCCGCTCACCGGCAAGCCAGGCTGGTGGGAGACAATGGTCGGCCCCGGCAAGCCCATCGACACGGACAGATTTTTCGTCATTTGCTCGAACGTTGTCGGCGGCTGCATGGGAACCACCGGCCCGGCTTCGACAAACCCGGCGACAGGCCGCCCCTACGGCCTTGATCTGCCTGTGGTCACCATCCGCGATATGGTCCGCGCCCAGGCCATGCTGATCGATCATCTTGGCATCGACCGGCTGTTTTGCGTCGCCGGCGGCTCGATGGGCGGCATGCAGGTGCTGCAATGGGCGGCCAGCTATCCCGAGCGCGTGTTCTGCGCCCTGCCGATTGCCACCGGCGCGCGCCACTCGTCCCAGAACATCGCCTTCCACGAGGTCGGGCGCCAAGCCATCATGGCCGATCCCGATTGGCGCGGCGGGCGCTATTTTGACGAGGGCGTCCGCCCCTTCAAGGGATTGTCGGTGGCGCGCATGGCGGCGCACATCACTTATCTTTCAGACGGGGCGCTTCAGCAGAAATTCGGACGCAAGCTGCAAAACCGCGACGCGCCCACATTCTCCTTCGACGCCGACTTCCAGATCGAAAGCTATTTGCGCCATCAGGGCTCAAGCTTCGTCGAGCGCTTCGACGCCAATGCCTATCTCTACATGACGCGCGCCATGGACTATTTCGATCTGGCCGGCGATTACGGCGGCAAACTGCGCTCGGCGTTTGTGGGCGCGGAATGCCGCTTCTGCGTGGTGTCTTTCACATCCGACTGGCTGTTTCCGACATCCGATTCCCGCGCCATCGTCCATGCCCTCAATGCCGGCGCGGCCTCCGTCTCCTTTGTCGAAATTGAAACCGACAAAGGCCACGATGCTTTTCTGCTCGATATCCCTGAACTCTTCGCCACAACGCGCGGCTTTATCAACGCGGCGGCGCGCGCCTGCGCGATCGCCTGAAAGAGGACAGGGCTTTGGCTGACACGGCGGCAGGGGAGACAGCGGGAAGCGCGCCGGCGGGCGCGGTGCGCGTCGATCATCTGCTGATCGCCGGCATGGTGGAGAAAAACACCCGCGTGCTCGATGTGGGGTGCGGCGACGGCGCGCTGCTGCGCCTGCTCGCCGACACATTGAACGTCGATGCGCGCGGCATTGAGCTGTCCCAGCGCGGCGTCAATGACTGTGTCGCCAAGGGGCTATCGGTGATTCAAGGGGATGCGGATTCCGATTTGCTGGATTATCCCGATGACGCCTTCGACTACGTCATTCTCTCGCAGACGATTCAGGCGACGCGCCATCCCAGCAAAGTTCTCGCCAACATGCTGCGCATCGGCCGCCACGCCATCGTGTCCTTCCCCAATTTCGGCCATTGGAGCATCCGCGCGCAACTGGTGTTCCGCGGCCGGATGCCCGTCACGAAAAATCTTTCACGGCCGTGGCACGACACGCCGAACATTCACTTCTGCACGATCCGCGATTTCGTCGAATTGACCGGGGAGCTTGACGCGAAAATCAGCCGCGCCGTCGCCATCGACACGCTGGGCGCCCAGGTGCGCGTCAACGCGCCGTGGTGGGTGTGGAATCTGCTGGGCGAGCAGGCTGTGTTTCTGCTGAAGCGCAACCGTTAAATGTCACGCCGCCGCGGGCTCGCGCTCCGGGGCGGCCGCCGGCGGCAAATCCGCCGCGAAAGCCGCGATCAGCTCCCCCGCCCGCGCGCGCGCCGAATACGGCGTCAGATTGTGATCGCCGCCCCGCAGAATTTCGAGCCGCGCTCCGCGATAAGCGGCGAGGCCCTTCGCGCCGGCGCCCAGATGCCGCGCCAGCTCATCAATCCCGCCGTCATTGTCGCTGTAAACGAGCAGGATTTTCACCCCCCGGCCCGCCAGACCCGACAGGCCCGCGCGCACCGCGGCGCTCTCGCTTTCGCCGCGCCCAAGCGCATCCGCCGCCCTCGCCAGAACCATTCCGCAAAGGCGCGACGCCATTTGGGCGCCGATTCCCGCGAGGCGGATTTCACCGCGCAGCAGCCGCTTCCACGTTTCCGGTTTCAAGATGCTTCGTTTGTAGAAATCCGTCGAGCGGCAGCTCTCGCGCATGGCGATCTCAAGGGAATAGCCGGGCTTCCAAATGAACCTTTGCAGATTGATCATCACGAGGCCGCGGACGCGGACGTCGGCAAGCGCGGTGTGAAAAGCCAGATGCGCGCCGCTGCACAGGCCGGCGGCAAAAATTTTATCGGCGCCGCGCGCCTGCAATTCGTCAATAGCCGCGCAGAGATCGCGGATCGGCTCGGCGCAATACATGACCTGGGGATCGCGTCCCGCGATATCAGGAGAATCGCCAAGCCCGGCAACATCGATGCGGAATGAAGCGTGCCCTTTCGCCGCCAGCGCGCGGGCCATGGTCACGGCCATGCGCGCCCAGCCGATATGATAGTTGCGCCCGGCATTGGTGAGAATCACCGCCGCCGCGCCGGGCGCCGGCCGCATCGGCTCGCACAAAACACCGAACAGATTTTTGTCCGGGCCAAAGAATACGGGAGTCTCGGCATAGCCTTCATCGGCAACGCGCGGCGCGGCGAACAAGCCCGGCCGCGCCGCGCGTTTGCCGGCGCGCGGAACGATGACGGAGACGATCCAGTCCTTGACAAACGCCATCGCCTCCGCCGGGCGGCGCGATGTCGTGGGATCGCTCATCCATTCGGCATAATGAGGAAAATCAGCCTGTGTCACCGCGCTTCCCAGCGCGCGCCAGCGGGCCGCGAGCGCGTCGGCGCCCGGCGCTTCCGGCGGCGCGCAGATCAATATTTCCGCCGCCGGCGCGCGCGGCGATGCGGCAAGGTCAATCGCTTTGATCGCCGCCATCGTCTCCGCGCCCGTGACAAAGCCGGCGACCTCTGTGACGCCGGCAATTCGCTCCGCCCCAGGCGTCTGCGCGATAACCCGCGACATGACCGCAAGCTCGCGCGCATAGGCCTTGCCGGAAACCGCCGGATGAAGCGCGGCGAAACCGGCGATATCCGCATCGTCCCGCGCGGCCATGGCGGCGAGCGCCGCGCCAAGCCGCAATCCCAGCAGAACAACGCGGCGGGCGCCCGCGCGTTCGCGCATGAAAGCGATGGCCGAGCGCAGGCTCGCAAGCCAGGCTTCAACGCGCCCTGAATCAAAATCGCTTCCCGCGGCATCGCCGGTTCCGGCATAGTCAAAACGCAGAACCGGCAATCCGGCGGCGGCGATATCCTCCGCCAGCAGACGCCAGTCCCTGCGCGCGCAAAGCTCCTCAAACCCCTGCGCCGAGCAAAGGATTACGCCGATATCCCCATCGGCCTCATGCAGAAATCCGGGGCAGTTGTCGAAGCTGACGCAAATCACGGGGCAGCTCCATAATGAGCGTCCGCGAGCCCGTTCAAAGCGCTGACGATCCCGCGCGGCGGCGCGGCGCATTGCGGGCGCGGCAGCAGGCGCAGGCCGCGCGGCGCGCCGGGGGCGAGGTGAAACCAATCATCCTCCGCTTCCCAATTCGCATCCGTGATCGACACGGATTGCGCGAGGCGCGCGCAGGACACATCGAGAAAGAAATCGCCGGCGAATTCGCGCAGCCGCGCTTCAAGCTTCAGATCATGCCGCTCCGCGCCGCGCCCGAGCGGAAAGTGGAAGGCCTCCGCCAGAAGCGGGCCGTCCCCCGCCAGCCTCAGCGAGGCGATGGTTGCATCATGCGAAGGCGGGCCAAAGCGATAGGCATAAGCGGTGTCGAAAAACGCGCCCCAAAGGTCTGTCGCGGCGATGCGGCGGGTCCCGCGCGGCGCCAGCAGCAAATCCACCTTCGCGTTCATCACGGGCACGGCGCCCCGCGCCAGGCACAACAGCGAAAGCGAAGCCTCAACAGGCAGCGCGGTTTCATTGATCACGTGAATCAGCAGCCCGTTGAGGCCCTCGTCCGAAATCAAAACCTGCACGTTGCGAAAGGCGCGTTTCACCGCGTGATAAACTGATTTCGGCGCTCCCGCGTGATCGATCAGGCCCCAGCCCGCGCCCGGCCAAACGTCTTTCAAAAACCACGTCAGGCCGCCGCGCGTCGGCGAGCCGGTCCGGCGGAACTCCGAGAACACCGCTTCCATGAGTTCGGCATTCACCGCCCGCGACAGAGCGAGATAACGCTCCGGCCCGGCGTCAAGAGCCTGGCGCGCGCTCACCCCGTACAGCGCTTCGATGTAATGGTTGCGCACGTCCTCGAAAAACCAAGCGGCGCCCGCGTCATAGGGCACGCGCTCGCCCCAGCAGGGCTGCTCAAGGCGCGGCGCGCCCGCCTCAAACGCCGGCGCGCGCTCCGGCACGTTGGCGAAGCCGAGGCACTCGGATGCGAAGCGCACGTTGGCGCGGCGCGCATCGTCCAGCGGGCGCTTATAAGCGCTGACGCCGTAATAATGGCTGACGCCGGCGCCTGGCATGAACGGCAATTCGCCGCCAAAGGGCGTGTTGGGCAAAAACAAAGCATCGGGCCGCATCGCGCCGGCGATTTCGGCCAGCGATGTCTCAAACCAATTGCCGGCCATGGCCTCCGCCGGCAAACCCATCATCGCCGCCTGCTGGAATATTTCGCTGCCGCCGCACACGACCGCCAGCGATGGAGACGCCCGCGTGTCGCGCAGAAACTGCCGGGCTTCCGCCTCGGCGCTATCGCGGAATTCCCGGTCGCCGAAGGGATAATCCAGATTGGCGAACATCATGTCCTGCCAGACGAGAAGGCCGAGCTCATCGCAGAGATCGAAAAATTCGCCCGTCTCGTAAGCAAAAGTCCCGCCGATGCGAACCATGTTCATGCCGGCGTCGCGCATCCGGCGCAGCAGCGGCTCATAGGCGGCGCGCGCGCCGGGCATGCTGACGATATCCGCATTCGTCCACACAGAGCCCCGGCAAAACACGTCAACACCGTTGACGCGCAGCCCAAAGCCTTTGCCGTCAGCGCCGGTGTCCGCCTCAATCCGCCGGAACCCCACGCGCCCGAGATCGATTGTCGCCCCGCCGAGGCTCGCGCTTACCGCATGCAAAACCGGCGTGCCATGCGTGTGCGGCCACCACGGTTCCGCATCGGGAATTTCAAGCCGCGCTTTGAGCCGCGAACCCTCGCGGATGAAAGCAGCGGTTTTCCCCGCGCAGGCAAGCGTCAACGGCCCTGATAAAGGCCCGCGCGGCTCCAATGCCGCTTCCACGATTCCGCACGCGCCCTCAAGGCGCGCGGTCACGCTGCGTGTCATAAGCTCCGGCGCGCCCTCGGGAATAAGCTCGATGCCGCGCCACGGGCCTATGACAGGCACAGGCGGGCACCAGGAGGGCATGTAACCGATCAGCGACGTCCGCGCGCCGCGCAGCGCCGCCGGCTGCGCCAGCCGCGAGCGCCATCGCGCGCGCTTCAACGGCTTGGCGAGCCTCAGCCGCAGCGCGCGAAAGCAGATCGCAAGATCGGCATCGCCGGCAAGGTCAAGGCTGAGATCGTGCCGCAGAAACATATTCCCGGACGCAAGCGCCGCCGCGCCATCGATCCAGACATCGGCAAACGTCGCCAGCCCATGCAAACGCAGCGTGTGAGCGCCGCGCGCGCTGATTCGAGCGCGATACCAATAGTCGCTGTCGTCAAGCGGCCCGGGCGCCGAAAAGCTCCACAATCCCGCAGCCTCAAGACTGGCGGCAACGGTGCCGGGAACGGCGGCCGCGTGCCATTCAAGCGGCGCGCTGTCGGGCGGCGGCGCCTCAAACGCGCCTGGCGGCGTGCGCGCCATCCGCCATTCGCCGGCAAGCGGATAAGCGGCCATGGTTTAGTCCGCCAGCCTGGAGCGCAGCGCCCGCATCATATCCTCATAATGGCCGGCGAGCGGATCGAGCAGCGCCTCAAGCCCGTCGAAACGTTTGCGGCTCACGGCGCGCGCCAGTTGAAACTGCGCGCTCTTCGCCGCGCCCGACAAAGCGGCGGCGGACTCCCGCGCCGCCTCAAATCCGGCCGCGCCCTGATGCCGCAGCCATTCGAGATGCGCCGCGAGCAGCGCAAAATTGGCGCCGGCCTGGCGGGCTGTGTTGAAGGCGTAATGGTGGAACGCCCCGGGCGGCTTTTCCGCGAGGGCGCGAACCTGCGCATCGATCACCCCGCGCCAGGCCAGTATCGGATTGCCGGATGGCGCGCGCTTGACGTGACGGGCCAGCATATCAAGCACGGGTCCCCGCGGCGGCGGGGGCGGCGGGCGCTCGGGAAATTTGACGAACTCGCCATAGGGAAACAGCCGGTCGCTTTGCGCGCGCTGCGCCGGCAGAAGGCCGAGAACGCCGTCGCAATCATCGCCTTCAAGACGGAAGAAACCATCGTTGTGAAAATACTCCATCACGCGCGCGCCGGCATCAAGCCGGTTGATGCCGATGGTGGTTTTGGGATGCGTCAGGCGGTAAGACACGCCCTTAGTGTCCGGCAGATGGAACCCGTCGACCTCGATGAGGCACAGCCGGCCGCATGGCAAAATGAGAATCAATAGTAAAAGACATATTACTAGGATTTGGATATATAGAAATGTATTCTCGATTTTCAGAAATATTATTTCTACAAACAATAGCAATTGAAAGTACTTTGTTG
>JANYFM010000059.1 GCA_025362655.1 Hyphomicrobiales bacterium
CCGCCTTCAGGCTGGCGCCGCCCACCAGCGCGCCGTTGACGTTGGCGACGGCCATCAGTTCCGCCGCATTGGATGGTTTCACCGAGCCGCCGTAGAGGATGCGCGTTCCCGTCCCCTCCGCGCCCATCAGCTTTGCCACCCGCGCGCGGATAAAAGCGTGGACCTCCGCAACGTCAGCCGCTGTTGGCGTCAAACCAGTGCCGATGGCCCATACAGGCTCATAAGCGACCACCAAATTGGCGGCCGTCGCGCCGGCAGGCACGGACCCGTCGAGTTGCCCGCCCACGACTTCAAGCGTCCGGCCCGCTTTGCGCTCGTCGGCGGTCTCACCGACGCAGACAATGGCGCGAAGGCCCGCGCGCCAGGCGGCCTGCGCTTTGGCCCGCACAACCGCGTCGCTCTCGCCATGGTTGGCACGGCGCTCGGAATGGCCAACAATGATGTAGGCGGCTCCGGCGTCCGCCAGCATTTCGGCGGATATATCGCCGGTGTGCGCCCCGTCTTTCCCCGCATGGCAATCCTGCGCGCCGATGCCGATTTGCGATCCGGCGGCGGCGAGGGCTGCGGAGGCAACGAGGGTCGCGGGCGGGCAAATCAGCAATTCAGCCCTGCCCCGCAGCGCCGCGTCATAGCCCTTCGCCACAGCGGCGATTTCCGCCAGCGAGGCCTTTAAGCCGTTCATCTTCCAATTGCCGGCGACGAGGGGATGCGGACCTTGGCTCATAGCGTTTTTCCCTTTGAATTTGCCGCAAGTACCATCGCTTCGCCGCAAAGCAAAGGCCCGGCGGAAGCTCCAGGGCTTCCATCACGCGCAACGCCGGGCTAAGACACGCTCCCATGCCCTCGATCCACGTCCTCAACGGACCCAATCTTAATCTGCTTGGCACCCGCGAACCCGGCATCTACGGGACGCTGACGCTCGCCGACATCGAGGCGCGGCTGCGCAAAGGCGCCAAGACACTCGGGCTTGAGGTGATTTTCCGCCAGTCCAATCACGAAGGCGATCTCATCGGATGGATTCAAGCGGCGGGCGCCGCGGGCGAGCCGGTCATCCTCAATGCCGGCGCCTATACCCACACATCCATCGCCATCGCTGACGCCATCAAAGGCAGCGGCGCGCGGGTGGTGGAGGTGCACTTGTCGAATGTCCATGCCCGCGAGGCGTTTCGCCATCAATCCCATATTTCCGCCGTCGCCCAGGGCGTCATCCTCGGCTTTGGCGCGGCTTCCTACGATCTGGCGCTCCAAGCCCTCGCGCCGCCGCCGGCCATTTAAAAAGTGAGATTTATGCCCAAATCCCCGCCTCCGCGCCCGAGACCCGCTCCCCCCCGCGAACCCGGGGAATTCCCGCGGTTCAACACCAAACTGGTCGAGGCCCTCGCGCTGATCGCCAAAATGCACGATCTCTCGGAAGTCGTCGTCGATCATGATGGGCTGCATATCAAGGTCGGCAGGCAGATGACCGCCGCTGCTGCGCCGATGGCTCACGCAGCCCCCCCGGCACAGCCGCAGTCCGCCCCCGCCGCGCTTCCCGCCCCTGCCGCCCCTGCCGCCGCCGATCATCCCGGCGCCGTCAAATCGCCGATGGTCGGCACCGCCTACCGGCGCCCCTCGCCCGACACCGCCGCTTTCGTTGAAATCGGCGCTCAAGTGAAAGCCGGCGACAAAATTCTGCTGGTGGAGGCGATGAAGACGTTCAACGAAATCGTCGCGCCGCGCGCCGGCACGGTCACAGCGATTTTGGTCGAGGATGGCCAGCCCGTGGAATACGGCCAAGCGCTGCTGGTTCTCGAATAGGCGAAGGGATACGCCGCGCATGTTCGAGAAAATCCTCATTGCCAACCGGGGCGAGATCGCGCTGCGCATTCTGCGCGCCGCCAAGGAGCTGGGCATAGCCACAGTGGCCGTCTATTCGACCGCCGACAAAAACGCGATGCACGTCAAGCTCGCCGATGAATCCGTCTGCATCGGCCCGCCCCAGGCCCGCGACAGTTATTTGCACATTCCCGCCCTGCTCGCGGCCTGCGAGATCACCGGCGCCGATGCCTTGCATCCCGGCTACGGCTTTCTGTCTGAAAACGCCCGTTTCGCGGAAATCTGCGGCGAGCATAAAATCACCTTCATCGGCCCGAAACCCGAGCATATCCGCATCATGGGCGATAAGATCGAGGCCAAGCGCACCGCCAAGCGCCTCGGCATCCCCTGCGTGCCCGGCTCCGAGGGCGCCATCACCAACGATGTCGAAGCCCTTCGCGTCGCCAAATCCATCGGCTTTCCCGTGCTGGTGAAGGCGGCGTCCGGCGGCGGCGGGCGCGGCATGAAAGTCGCGCGAACGGCTGAAGACCTGTCTGTCGCCCTTTCAACGGCGCGCTCCGAGGCGAAAGCCGCGTTTGGCGACGATGCCGTCTATCTCGAAAAGTATCTCGAAAAGCCGCGCCACATCGAGATTCAGGTTCTCGGCGACGGCGGGGGCCGCGCCATTCATTTGGGCGAGCGCGACTGTTCGCTTCAGCGCCGCCACCAAAAAATTCTGGAGGAAAGCCCTTCGCCCGCCCTTAACGCGAAGGAGCGCGCGGACATCGGCGGGATCGTCGCCAAAGCCATGCGCGAAATCCAGTATCTGGGCGCCGGCACCGTCGAATTTCTCTATGAGAAAGGCGAATTTTACTTCATCGAGATGAACACCCGCATTCAGGTCGAGCATCCCGTCACCGAGATGATCACCGGGATTGATCTCGTCAACGAGCAGATCAAAATCGCCGCGGGCTCGCCGCTTCTGATCAAACAAAAGGATGTCATCTTCTCAGGCCACGCCATCGAATGCCGCGTCAACGCCGAGAACCCCTCGACCTTCCGCCCCTCGCCGGGCAAAGTAACCTACTTCCACCCGCCGGGC
This sequence comes from Hyphomicrobiales bacterium, assembly GCA_025362655.1. Classification (GTDB taxonomy): domain Bacteria; phylum Pseudomonadota; class Alphaproteobacteria; order Rhizobiales; family Beijerinckiaceae; genus Terripilifer. Next base: position 2,897 of record JANYFM010000059.1, read on the forward strand.
GGTCTTGGCGTGCGCGTCGATAGCGCCGTTTATCAGGGCTACACGATACCGCCGAATTACGATTCTCTCGTCGGCAAGCTGATCGTCCACGGCCGCAGCCGCACTGAGGCGATGATGCGCCTGCGCCGCTCGCTCGACGAATTTATCGTCGATGGCATCGAGACCACGATACCGCTGTTCCGCACCCTCGTGCGCAATGCCGACATCCAGAACGGCGATTACGACATTCATTGGCTGGAGAGGTTTCTGGATGCCGGCGGCATGGGCGAAACCTAGTCCCCAGGGCATTGCCGGGATGCCCGGCGTCTGAAACAATCCCTTGGTTTTCTGGCCCCGATTTTGCCTAGGGGAAGACGATCCAACGCCATCAAGGGATTCCCAGCATGACCCGCCAGTCTGACCAAGTGAACCGCCGCATTTTCGCGCAGGGCGCCGCCGCATCCGCGGCAATTCTGGCCAATGCGCCGGCATTTGCGCAAGCGCGCGGCGATACGCTGCTTATCGTTCAGGAACTCGGCCCCAACAGCCTCGACATGCAGGGCGCGGGCGCCAATCAAACCGTCAACGGCCTCTCATGGAATTGCTACGATCGGCTCATGAGCTACGGCGTCAAAACCCTTGCCGATGGCTCGCTCTCCTATGACCGCGGCAAACTTACCCCGGAACTGGCTGAAAGCTGGGAGGTCGCGGCGGACGGCATGTCCTGCGTTTTCAAACTGCGAAAGGACGCGACCTTCCACGACGGCTCGCCTGTGACCGCCAAGGATGTCAAATGGTCGTTCGACCGCGCTGTTAAAATCGGCGGCTTCCCGACGTTCCAAATGTCGGCGGGGTCGCTGGAAAAGCCCGAGCAATTCGTTGTTGTCGATGATCACACCTTCCGCGTCGATTATCTGCGCCGGGACAAGATGCTGCTGTTCAACCTGGCGGTTGTCGTGCCGTTCATCATCAATTCAACGCTGGCGAAGAAAAACGCCACCGAGGCGGACCCTTGGGCGGGTGCCTGGCTCAAACTCAACGAGGCCGGCGGCGGCGCCTACAAAATTGAGACTTGGAACCCCGGCAGCGAAACCGTCTTCACCCGCTTTGACGCTTGGAAAAACGGCCCGCTGCCAAAAATCCGCCGCGTCATCGCCCGGGACGTGCCCTCCGCCGGCACGCGCCGGGCCATGCTGGAGCGGGGCGACGCGGATTTTTCCACGGGCCTGCCGCCGAAAGATTTTGACCAGCTGACCAAAGAGGGCAAGGTGAAGGTCGTCGCCGCGCCGATCCCCAATTGCCTTTGGTATGTCGCGCTGAACACCGCAAAGCCCCCTTTCAACAACGTCAAGCTGCGCCAAGCCGTCGCCTGGGCCACACCCTATGAGGCCATCCAGTCAAACGCTTTCTTCAACCGGGCGCTGCCAATGCACGGCGGCAAAGGCGTTGACAGCGCCCTCTGGCCGCAAAAATTCCCCTACGTCACCGATCTCGACAAAGCCAAGGCGCTGATGGCCGAGGCGGGATTCGCCAATGGGCTCGACACAACGATTGCCCTCGATGTCGGCACCGCCACGGTCGGCGAGCCAACGGCGATCCTGTTCCAGGAGAGCCTCGCCAAAATCGGCATCCGCGCGGCGATCGAGAAAATCCCCGGCGCCAACTGGCGCACCACGCTCAACAAAAAAGAACTGCCGATGGCGCTGAACCGTTTCAGCGGCTGGCTCGATTATCCCGAGTATTATTTCTTCTGGAACTTCCACAGCAACGATTCGATCTTCAACATCTCCGCCTACAAAAACCCGGCGATGGACGCGCTGATTGAAACCGCGCGTTTCACCAATGACCCCGCCGAATATGAAAAGGCGGTCAAGGGCTTCATCGCCATCTGCATGAGCGACGTGCCCGTGGTGCCGCTCAACCAGCCCTTCCACGATGTCGCTATGCCCAAAAACGTCTCGGGCTACGAGTTCTGGTTTCACCGGGAGCCCGACTATCGGCAGTTCTCCAAGGCCTGAGGGCGCACGGGCGAAGGCGTTCCCGCCGCTCACGGCGCGACGGGGCTGTCCTTCATGTCGTTCGCGTCGTAGATGCGGCGCATCAATCCGTTGGCTTTCGCCGCCTCCACAAAAGCGCTGGCGGCCGCCAGCAGCTCCCTGCGGTTCTGCGGCGCGGCCACGGCGGTTTTCGCGCCAAAAAATTGCCCCGGCAGAACCCGTGATCCCGGGATATCCCGCGCCAGCGTGGTGAGCCCGTCCCGGCTCATCGCGAAAGCATCGGCGGTTCCCGCCCGCAGACCCGCGACGATGTCATCGACCGCATTGAAACCCTGAACCTTGGTCTGTTTCAGCCAGCCGGCGGCGGCGCGCATCGTCGTTGTGTCGGCGACGGCCACCACTGTCACCCCGGGCTTATCGACATCCGCAAGGCTGGCGATGGACGATCCCGGGCGCACCAGAAACGTCGATTCCGCGACGTTGTAGACCGGCCCGAAATCGATTTTCCGGGCGCGGTCGTCGTCCATCGGAATGAACGTCACGTCCCAGCCATCGGTCGCGGCGGCGGAAGTGATGGCGCTGGAGTTCTCGAAAATGATCAACTCCAGCGGCAGGGCAAGCTCTCCCGCCAGCGCCCGCGCCAGATCAACGCTGACACCGCGCGGCTGGCCCGAGGCGTCGCGCGAGGCCCAAAAAGCGCCGGGCGCCGCGCTGATCGCGATGGCGACACGCAGTTTTGTCAGTTTAAGATCGGCCATGGGTCCCCTCCGCCGGCTGCCGGAGCACCCTGCGCCTTTCGGGCGCGGCGGGAAAGCGGTTCCGCAGACAATTTCGCTGGCGAATGCGGCGCGGCGACAGACAGCAAAACAGGCTTGACGCCCCGCCCCCGCCGCCCCACGATTCCCATATGTCCCGCAAGACCGATCCTCCTGAAATCACCCCGCAGGTGCTGCTGCGCGCCTATTCCATCGGCATGTTTCCGATGTCCGACGACGCGGACGATCCCACGTTGTTCTGGGTTGACCCCGAGGAGCGCGGCATTTTTCCGCTTGATGGGCTGATCGTGTCGAAAAGCCTCGCCAGAACCGTGCGGTCTGACATCTACCGGATTGAGATCGACCGGGATTTCGATGCGGTGATCGAGGCTTGCGCGGGGGGCGGCGCGGACCGCCCCAAGACTTGGATCAATCAGCGCATCCGCAAACTCTATCGCGAATTATTCGACCGCGGTTTTGCCCACACGGTTGAGGCCTATGATGCCGCCGGCGCCCTCGTCGGCGGTCTCTACGGTCTGCAAATCGGCGCGGCTTTTTTCGGCGAGAGCATGTTTCACAAGGCGCGCGACGCTTCCAAAGTGGCGCTTGTGCATCTCGTCGGGCGTCTGCGGACAGGCGGCGCACGGCTGCTCGACACGCAGTTTGTGACCCCCCATCTGGAGAGTCTCGGCGCGGTGGAGATGCCACGCGATGCCTATCACCGGCGGCTCGATGAGGCCATCGGCGCGAGCGCCAATTTCCATGTCTGGCCAAAGGGCGAATGTATTAGCGGCGCTCGCGCTTTGGCGGCAGCGCTGGGCGGAATCAACCCGTGAAGCCGATGATACACAGGTTGAACAAAACCACTTAGTTATATGATTTACATATATTTATAGTCGGTCGTCTAGCGCTCGAATATCCGCTCGATCGCCCGGTCCCGTTCGCGGAAATTGTCGCCGGAATTGGAAAAAGTCGGGAAAAAACTTTTCCGGCTGGATGTTTGCCGCCAGTCCGGGCCTGCACGGCGTTGAGC
>JANYFM010000006.1 GCA_025362655.1 Hyphomicrobiales bacterium
CGGGCGGGCGCAGCGGCGCGCCAGGGGGCCAACAGGCCCGCCCGCGCCGCCCCGATGGCGACCGGGGCCGCCAAGGCGGCTTCCGGGACCGCGCGGGGGCTTAGACCCTACGATTGAAACTCCGGGGATTGAACCCTCGGCGCAGGGCGCGGATCGCAGGATCCGCGCCGCGGCCCGCCCCTATCTGATTGTCATCGCGGCCAGCCCCGACGCGTTGCGCGCGGAGCAGAAGCGGGCGGCATAAGCGCTGTCGCGCCTCCATCCTCCCCGTGCTACCGTGCGTTCAAACCAAGGAGGCAGCCATGACCGGCATTGACTGGGCGCAGCGGATCAAGGACGCGGCCAAACGCTGCGATGACTGGGGACGCGAGGAATATCTCGATATGACCGATGATGTCGTTGCCGGCCTGAACGCCGACGCCATCCTTGCAAAACACAAGGTCAAACCGACGACGCTGGCGAATGCGCTGGCCCATATCAGCGCCTCCGTCCACGGGCCGCGCCCGGTGCCGGCGCTGGCTGAGGGCGGCTGGTATGAAGACAAGGACGGCGACTACACCGTCAATCCGGAATTTGCCAAAGCCTGGCTGGCGGCGCGTCCGCCAAAGACCAAACACTAGCGGCGGCGCGCCGCGCTACTTCTTCCGGTAAACCAGCAGCGTCTCGTGCGCGCCAGCGTGCTCATCGCTTTTCCTTTGCGGTTCAATCATTGCGCCGGGGCGGGGAGACACGTTCGCGCGGTGTCCGCCAAACGGCTCGGCCCGTCGCGCTCACGGGCGAGCGTGAAGGCGCGGTCGTAAAGCTGCGCCGGCGCGGGCCGGTTGCTCACGTCAATAATGAGAGACGCCGGGCAGCGCTCAAACACCAGCCGCGTCAGAGCCGCCTGCGCGGCCTCATCGCAGGCTGACAGCGCGTCCTCCAGCAAAATCACCTGGGGGCGCGAGAGTATCAGCCGGGCGATGGCGCAGCGCTGTTTTTCCCCGGCGGAAAGGCTCTGCATCCAGCGCCCGCCCGCGCCGAGCCTCGCCGCCAGATGCGGCGCGCCGCAGGCCGCCAGCGCCGCCGCTATGTCGGCGCGCGCGAAAGTTCCAGAGGGCCGCGGACATGCGATAGCGTCTTCCAGCGTGCCCTCCGGCAGCCAGGGCGCGGCATGGGCGATCACGGCCGGCTCGCCCGCCGGCATGGACAGCATGCCCGATCCCCATGGCCAAAATCCGAGCAGCGCCCGCGTCAGCACGCTCTTGCCGGAGCCGGTGGGCCCGGCGATCTGAATTTTTGCGCCCGCCGCGAAACATGCGCTGGCGCCCTCAATAATGACGCGCCCGCGCCGGTCGCAAAGCGTCAGGCCGGCCAGTGTCACCGACCCGCCGCCGTCCTCGGCGCGGGTGAAAAACCCGGCATCGCCGGGCGCCGCCGCATCGAGATCGTCGAGCGCGTCGGCAAGTTCAACGACGCGGCGCGCCGAGGCGAACCATTCGGCGACGCGCCCGTAATTTTCGGCCAGCCAGCCGATGGCGTATTGCACCTGAATGAAAGCCGAGGCGATCTGGACAATCTCGCCGAGGGTCAATTGCCCCTGAAGATATTTCGGCAGCGCCATCAGCAGCGGCGCGACCGGTATCAGCGCCACATTGGCGTTCATCACCCAGGTGATATTGCCGTGCTGGCGCACGAGGCGCAGCCAGTTGGCGACGAGGGCGGCATAGGTTGCGTGAAGTTTTTCGCGGGCCTGCCCCTCCGCCCGCGACAGCGCGACGCTCTCGGCATTCTCGCGCAGCTGGATCGTCTGCGCGCGGAACAAAGCCTCGGACTCGTTGCGCGCCGCGGTAACCGCGCTGAGGCGGCGCCCGGCAAGCGGCACGAGGCACGACATGACGACGCCGTAAACGACGGCGCCGATCACCATGAACGCGGGTATGGTCACCCCCGCTCCGGCGATTTCCATGCTGAGCGCGCCGCCCACCGACCAGAGAATGCCGATGAACGTCACGAAGGCCAGCAGCGCCGTGAACATGCCGATGGCGAAATCCGTCATTGGCTCGGTGGCGAGACGCACGTCGTCCGAAATGCGGTATTCCGGGTTGGCGATGCCGCGCTCCGCCCGCGTCATGCGGAAAAACCGCTGGCCGCCGGTCCATTTGTCGAGCAGCCGGCCGGTGCACCATTCGCGCCAGCGCACCTGCAAAGTCTCGCGCGTCCGCACGATTCCGACGCCGACGGCGGCGAGGCAGAGGATCAGCAGCGCGAAGGCGAGCGCGGCGCGCCCCGCCTCGAGGGCGTCCCGGCGCTCCAGCGCGTCAAAGAACCAGCGGTTCCAGCGGTTGACGCCGACATCGACGAAGAGTTTCAGCACGAGAAAGCCGGCAAGGCCCAGCGTGTAAAACCATGCGGCCCGCGCGCTGTCGCCGCGCCAGAAGCCGGCCGCGAAAGCATTGAACCGGCGCGCGATGGCCCGATCAAAGCCGGCGGGGGGCGCGGGCGCCTCTGTTACGGTCTCCGGCATTCCGCCCCTGATGCGTTCGCCGGCCGCCCGCGGCTGCGATTTGTGTGCGTAGCATGAACCAAAGTTCAAACCAAAAGCGCGGGCGCTTGATGGCTCGCCGCTTGCTTGAAGGACTGCGAATCGCCATCTTTGCGCCGAGGAGGCGGCAAAGCGCCCGTCCTGGAGAGATCATGGCCAAATCCCGCAAGCCGCCGCGGGCGGACGATCTCCGCCAGCTGTTTCCCCCGGCCGGGCCGCCGCAAAAGCCCTCAAGCTTCGGCGCGGGCCTTCGCACCTGGTTCTTGACCGGTGTCGTCATCGCCGGGCCCCTGGCGGTCACCGCATGGCTGGTCTGGTGGTTCGTCGACACGGTCGATCGCTGGGTGCGCCCGCTGGTGCCGCCCTCGCTCTGGCCGGACAATTTCCTGCCGGTGCGGGTGCCCGGCACGGGCGTCGTGCTGGCGTTTCTGGGGCTGACGCTGCTGGGCTTTTTGGCCGCCAACCTCGCCGGACGCACGCTGCTGCGCGTCGGCGAGCGCATTCTCGACCGCATCCCCGCCGTGCGCGGCATTTACAAGGGCGTGAAACAGGTGTTCGAAACTCTGTTTTCCCAGTCGGGAACCTCGTTCCGCAAAGTCGGG
>JANYFM010000067.1 GCA_025362655.1 Hyphomicrobiales bacterium
CGGCATTTTCGAGACTTCGAAAGTGGCGTTGATCGCGGCGGGGTGCTTCTTCCCGGTCTATCTCGGCGTCATGGGCGCCATTGCCAATGTTGACCGCAAAATCGTCGAGGTCGGCCGCGCTTTTCGACTTTCAAGGGCCGCCCTGGCGCGGCGCATTCTACTGCCCGCGATCCTGCCGGACACGCTGGTGGCTTTGCGTTCGGCCATCGGCCTTGGCTTTATGTTCGTTGTCGCCGCCGAACTGATGGGCGCCTCGGAGGGCCTCGGCTATCTGCTTCTCGACGGACAGCAGCTCGGCAAACCCGATCAGATATTGGCGGCCATTCTGTGTTTCGCTGTGCTTGGCAAAATCTGCGACGGGCTGCTGGTCCTTGGCGCAAAACCCTTCCTGACGTGGCAGGATTCCTTTGCGGGAGCGGGCTGATCCCATGCTGATTCTCGACGCCCTCTGCAAGACCTGGCCGAACGGCACGCAGGCTCTGGACCGCGCGTCGCTGGCGCTGGAGCCGGGCGAGATCGTCGCGCTCGTCGGCGGCTCGGGCTGCGGCAAGACGACATTGCTGCGGCTCGTCAGCGGGCTGGAGCATCCCAGCGCCGGCTCTGTGAGCGTCGATGGGGAGGCCATCGCCGCGCCGCATCCCGCCGTCGGCATTATTTTCCAGGAGCCGCGCCTGCTACCGTGGCTGAGCGTCGCCGCGAACATCGGCTTCGGCCTTGGCCATTTGCCTGCCGGCGAGCGCGCCTCGCGCGTTGACGAGGCGCTGCTGCGCGTCGGCCTCGCCGGCTACGGGCCCCGCTGGCCGCGCGAACTGTCCGGCGGCCAGGCGCAGCGTGTCGCCATTGTGCGCGCGCTGGTGGCGCGGCCCAAAGTGCTGCTGATGGATGAGCCCTTTTCGGCGCTCGATGCGCTGACCCGCGCCTCGCTGCAGGATCACCTGCTGGCCTTGTGGGAGGCGCATCGGCCAACGCTGCTGCTCGTCACCCACGACGTCGAGGAGGCTGCCGCGCTGGCCGACCGCGCCGTGGTGATGCAGCCGCGTCCGGGCCGCATTTTCGCGGAAATTCCCGTCCCCCTGCCGCGCCCGCGCGACCGCCTCAGCGCCGATTTCGCGCAGGTGAAGCGGGAGATACTGGCGGCGCTCGACGGTTCGCTGGCCGCGCCCTCCGCCGAGCCGAAAAAGGCGGGGGCGGCGGCGGGGTGGTGGTGAGGGCTTGGCGGTGATCGTTGATCCACGGCGGGACCTTTGCTGGCGGCGGTCCCGGCGGCTTCGGTCACTTTTGTTTGAGGCCCTCTCAAAACAAATCGAAATATTCGCGCTGCTCCCAGTCACTGACCTCGGCATTGAAGCGCGCCAGCTCCGCGCGTTTGATGGTTAGCAGATAATCCACGAAGAAATCCCCGAAGGCGCTACGGAAAAACGCGTCGCCGTCCAGCGCGGCGATGGCTTCTCCGATTGTCGTTGGCAGCGCGGGGGCTTTGGTCTCGTAGGGCGCATCGGCGCCGGGGCCGGGATCGAGCCGGCGGTCGAGCCCGTTGAGGCCGGCGAATATCTGGCAGGCCATGTAGAGATAGGGATTGGCCGTCGGCTCGCCGACGCGGTTTTCAAGCCGCGTGGCGGGGTCGCCGGGGCCGCCGATGGCGCGCGCCATCACGCCGCGGTTGTCTTTGCCCCAGATGGCGCGGTCCGGTGCCAGCGAGTTGGCGCGATAGCGGCGGTAGCCGTTGATCGTCGGCGCGGTGAACAGGCTGGCCGCGCGCGCATGCTCCAGCAGGCCGCCGAGCCAATGGCGCGCGGTGTCTGAGAATGCGCCGCCGCCCTCCGGCGCCATAAACACGTTGGCGCCGCCCGCCGCGCGCAGAGACTGGTGCAAATGCCAGCCAGACGACATCACGTTGGGAATCCTCGGCCGGCACATGAACGTCGCGTGCAGCCCGTTTCGGCGCGCGCTCTGCTTCACCGCCGAGCGCAGGAGAACCATGTGATCGGCGGCGGCGAGGCCCGCCACAGGCTCGAATGTCATCTCCGCCTGGCTCGGCCCCATCTCCACTTCGATGGAGCGCAGCGGCAGGCCCAGCGCCTGGAGATCGCGGCGGATGATGTCGAGCGCCGGCTCCATTTGGTCGTAGCGCTGCTCGGTCAGATATTGATAGCCTTGCGACAGCAGGCTCACTTCCGGCGCGGCGCCGGGCTGGCCCGCGTCCCCCGCCGCCAGCTTCGCGTCTGTCAGCTTGAACAGGTGAAACTCAACCTCCAGCCCGGCGAGGAATTCATAGCCGCGCGCGCTTAGCTTTTCGAGCGCGCCGCGATACAGCGCGCGGGTGGAGAACGGCACGGGCCGCCCGTCGGGAAAATACAGATCGCAAAGCATCCAGCCGGTTTTTCCCGCCCAGGGCAGCACGCGGAAGGTCAGCGGGTCCGCCACCATGATGACATCCGCCGCGCCCTGCAATTCCTTCAAGCCAAAGCCGCCGCCGGCGGAAAACACCGGAAAGGCCGTGCGGTGGGACGTGTCTTTCAGCAGCATCGTCGAGGTCAGCGCGACGCCGGACCGCATCGCTCCCGCGGCGGCGCCCGCCGTCAGCGTCTTGCCGCGCAGGATGCCGTGAACATCGGCGCAGGAAAAGCGGACGAGTTCGAGACCCTCCGTCTCAATGCGCCGCGCGGCCCCGCGCGCGGCGTCGTTCTGAGCCGCGCTCCAAAGCCCGTGCTTTTCGGCAAAGCTCATGCGTTTATTCCGCCGCCAGCGGCGGGCGCGGGGGCCAGGGCGCGTTGGCCCGCCGCTCCGCGTCCAGCATTTTCCAGTATTGAACGCTGTCAGCGTCCCGCGCGATGCCATCGACGGCGGCGGGGCCGCGCACGCGCCGCGCCTGCGCCTCATCCAGCGCCATGAACGGCTTTTTGCCGGCGGCCTTCGCCTCAAGCTCGGCGCGCAGAATGCGGCGGTACGCGGCGATCGCTTTATCCGATTGTCCCAGATGCTCGCGTGTGCGGTCCTGGATGCGCCCCTGCGATTCAATCGCCCATTGATCATGGGCGTTCACATCATAGCCCATGCCCGTATAGGTCTCGCGCTTCTGCTGTTCGGGATCGTAGCCGTAATTGTTGGAGCGGTTGCGCTTCGAGCGGTAGTCCGGCAAATCATATTGCGCCAGCCTTTGCGCGCGCATATCCGCTTTGTCGACCGGGCCGGCAAAGCTGGTGAAAATCGCGAACCAGTAATTGCTGGTGTCATCGACAGGCACATGCCATTGCGAGATCGTCATATCCTCCGACAGCGGAATCACGAAAGCGTTGGGGAAAGCGATATTGGTGACGCGCACATGCGTCAGCGCCGCGTCGATTTCGCGCAGCGCGGTGATGCGCAGGCCATAGTCCGTGGTCTCCACATCAATGCGCGGGCGCCCGTGGTCGCGCAGCACTTTCGTGATCGGCATGTTGGAATTGGCGGAGACGCCGCGGAACGGCTTGCCATAGCCGGCGTTGGGGTCCGCGTCCTCCTCATAGCGGTGCAGGTAGGATGCGTGGGCCGGGTCCATGCCGACCTCAAGGGCTTGCAGCCAGTTGGATTCGATCAGGCCTTTGAACGCGAACGTGTGGCTGTCCGGCGCGATGAAACAATCAAAGTCCGGGAACGCCGGCGGCCCGCCTTCGCCCAGATAGGCGAAGACAATGCCGGAGCGCGCGGCGACCGGATAAGCGCGCTGGCGCACCGCCTTGCAGAGACGGCTGTCCTCCGGCTCGGCGGGCGTCTCCAAACACTGGCCGTTGACATCAAACAGCCAGCCGTGAAAAGCGCAGCGGATGCCGCCGTCCTCAAGCCGGCCATAGGCGAGATCGGCATTGCGGTGCGGACAATCGCGGTCGATCAGCCCGAGCCGCCCCGCCTCATCGCGAAACAGCACGAGATCGCGCCCCATCATCTTGAGCGCTTTCAGCGGCCTTGGCCCCTCAAGCTCCGCCAGCAGCGCCGCGGGCTGCCAATAGGCGCTCAGCAATTTTCCCGCGGGCGCGCCGTTCTCGACGCGGGTGAACAAACGGTTCTGGTCTTCGCTGAGCATGGCGGCGTGATCCGGGTGAAGCGCGCGGATTGTGCAATGGCGGCGCGCGGGCGGCAAGGCGTGGGGCGGTTCGGGCCCCCCTCAAAACCCCAGCGTCGGCACGACCTCTTTGGGCGCGACGCTCCAAACCTTGCCTGGCTTTCCCTCGGCAATCGCCCGCAGCTCCCGTGCCAATATTTTCCGCCATAAAATCAGCGCCGCGTCGGAGCGGCCGAGACGCTCGCCCTCGCGTTTGACCATGCGGCCCTGGCCGGCCTGCGTCGCGATGTCTTGAATGACCGCCAAATCGGGATGGCGCGTGTCCGCGTAGACGCCGCGGCCCGCCATCAGTTCCGCCGCAACAAATCCGGCCGGCGGCGCGGCGGCGATCTTTGCCTCGTATTCGGCCTGTTTGGCGCGGTAGTCCTCCGCCGCTTCGCCCGTCACTTCGATATGCCCGGCGATGAACCAAAGCTGGTTTTCATCATCGAGCGGCGTGAAGTGGAAATAGATTTCGCGCCATCCGCCGACATCATCCATGCCGGCGCGCGGCGGCACAATGACCCGCGTCACATTGGGCGCATAATGCAGGGAGACGCGCTCCTTGCCCGTTTTGCGCGTGCCGAGCCGCAGCATCCCCCAGTCCGTCTCCCGCGCCGACACTTCAGGCAGATCGAGCGCCAGCGGCGCGTGCGAGCCGCCGGGCGCGTGGGTGAAAGCGACATGCACCTCGTCCATGCTGTTCTCGAAGCTCTGCAAATAATTGCACGGCACATGTTCAACGTTCCACACGTCCAGAACGCCCGGCGTTTCGCGCACCGGAAACGGCGGGAACGCCGGCGGCTCGCCCTCGCCGAAATACGCGTAGACCAGCCCGATATATTCGCGCGCGGGCACGGCGCGGATGCGCACTTTGCGCGCGAAGCCCGCCTCCTCCGCCGGCTGCTCGACGCATTGCCCGGAGCCTTCGAACCTCCAGCCGTGATAGACGCAGCGGATGGAATCGCCCTCGACCCAGCCCAGATGCATCAACGCGAACCGGTGCGGGCAATGGGCATCGACGATATGCACGGCGCCGCTCGCGCCGCGGTAGATGGTGAAATCCTCGCTCATGATGCGCAGGGGCTTGGCCGCGCCCTGAGTGACATCTTTGCCGCGCGCCACCGCGATCCAGAACCGCCGCATGAACAGGCCGCCGGGCGTGCCTGGCTTGGTGGTGGCAAGATCGGCGCTGTAACGCGGGGCGGGGGCGCCAGTCTCATAGGGAATGGACGTGGTCATGGGGGCCTCCTGGTCAGCGCCCTCGGCGGGGCGTCTTCAGGGGCAAGTATCATGCTTTCCGGGAGATTTTTCCAGCGCGCTTTTCAGCCGCCCGCGGCTTTCGTCAGGCCGGAGACAATCTCCCGCACATGATCAAAATTGACGGCGATTTCCGCGCTGGCAAAAAACGCCAGCCCCAGCCCCAGCCCCGGCGCGCGCGCCTCCAGCGCCCGCGCCCAGCGTTCCGCGAATTCCGGCACGGGCAGCGCCAGCGCCGCCGCCATGATGGCTACGCCCATCGCCGCGCCGGCGATTATGTCGCTGGGGTAGTGATAGCCAAAATAGACGCGCGGCAGGCAGATCACAAAAGCCGTCCAGATATAGGCGCAGGCGCCCAGCGCCCGGCTGCGCGAGAAAATCGCGGTTGAGAGCGCGAAAAACATCAGCGCGTGATCGCTGGGGAAGGAATAAAGCCGGGCAAAATAAGTGGAATCGCCTTTTTGCACGACGTTTAGAGCCAAACTTGGCTCGCTGATCGGGCGCAGATGCGAGGGAATGTAATTTTGCACGTAACGGGCGATGAGCAGGCCCGCCGCGAGGCCAAATATCCAGCGCAGCGCGAAAGCGAAACCGTTTTTCCGCTCCCCATTCTCCCGGCTGCCAAGCCACCACAGCGCGGCGACGAATAAAAAACCTTTGAAAATAGCGTTGGAGCTGGCCACCCATACCAACCGGTCGAACAGCGGCGAAGCCCCGATATGGCCGTTCAGGGCTTTGACCGCTTCAATATCGAAGCCAAACACGGGAATGAGGGCGTCCGCGGGAGCCATGTCGGGCCAAAATCTGTTGAGGCGGGCAAAACCCGCGAAGATAACTCGCAAAGTCTCGCAGCAACCGGTTAAAATTGCCTTGGCGCCGTCGCGCCGGGATTCGCTCATGCCCGTTCGCCAGTTGGACCCCATCCTCGTTGACCGCATCGCCGCCGGCGAGGTGGTGGAGCGGCCCGCCTCGGCGGTCAAAGAACTCGTGGAAAACGCTATCGATGCGGGCGCCTCGCGCATCGAAATCGTGATCGAGGCGGGCGGCCGCCGGCTGATCCGCGTCGTCGATGACGGCTCGGGCATGCCGCCGGAGGATCTCGCGCTGGCGGTCGAGCGTCACGCCACCTCAAAACTGCCCGACGGCGATCTCTCCAATATCGCCACCCTCGGCTTCCGCGGCGAGGCGCTGCCTTCGATCGGCTCCGTGTCGCGGCTGGAGATTGTCACCCGAACCGCCAATGCCGCCAACGGCTGGTCGATCCGTGTCGATGAAGGGGCCAAACAGCCGCTTGTCCCCGCCGCGCACCCGCAAGGCACGCGCATCGACGCGCGCGATCTCTTTGCCGCGACGCCGGCGCGGCTGAAATTCCTCAAAAGCGACCGCGCCGAGGCGCAGGCCGTCGCTGACGTCATCAAGCGCCTCGCCATGGCGCATCCCGCTGTGCGGTTTTCGCTGAGCGGCGACAATCTCGCCGGCCTCGACTATCCCGCCTGTCCGGCAGGGCCCGGGGGCTGGCTGACACGCATCGGCCAGGTCATGGGCGGCGAATTCCGCGACAATGCGCTGGAGGTCAATGCTGAGCGCGAGGACCTCCGCCTGACCGGCTTTGCGGGCCTGCCCACCTATCACCGCGCCAATTCGCTGGCGCAATTTCTCTACGTCAACGGCCGCCCGGCGCGCGACCGGCTGCTGCACGGCGCGGTGCGGGGCGCTTACATGGATTATCTCCCCGCCGGCCGTCATCCCGCGCTCGCCCTGTTCGTCGAATGCGATCCGCATTTTGTCGATGTGAACGTGCATCCCGCCAAAGCCGAGGTGCGCTTCCGAGACCCTGGCCTCGTGCGCGGCCTCATTGTCGGCGCGCTGAAACAGACGCTGGGCGCGGCCCTGCACCGCGCCTCCACGACAGGCGGGGCGCGGACGCTGGAGACGCTGGCGCGGCGCAATTTCGGTTCGCGCGCCTATCAACCCCCGCCCTCGGAAAATTGGGACTGGCGCGCCTCGCCATCAGCCCCCGGCGGTTTCGGCGAGCCTGCGCAGGCCGCTTTTGCGCACGCGCTATCGGCCGATACGCGCAGCCATGCCGCCGGCGTCGAAGCCGATGCGGCGGATGCGCCGCTGGGCGCCGCCCGCGCCCAGTTGCACGACACCTACATCGTCGCGCAGACCCGCGACGGCATCGTCATCGTCGATCAGCACGCCGCGCACGAGCGGCTTGTCTATGAGCGGCTGAAGCGGCAGCGCGCGCAGGACGGAATTTCGCGGCAGTTGCAGCTGATCCCGGTTGTTGTCGAGCTTGATGCGGCGGACGTGGAACGGCTTCTCGACAACGCCGCCGCCCTCGCCGGCCTCGGTCTCGTCCTTGAGGGTTTCGGCCCCGGCGCTGTCGCCGTCAGCGAGGCGCCGGCGCTGCTGGAGCAGGCGGACCTCTCGCGTCTCGTGCGCGATATCGCGGACACGCTCGCCGAACACGGCACGGCGATGCCGCTGGAGAAAAAGCTCGACCACGTGCTCGCCACCATGGCCTGCCACAATTCCGTCCGCGCCGGGCGCAGGCTGCGGGCGGAGGAAATGAACGCGCTGCTGCGCGAGATGGAGGCGACGCCGGGCTCGGGCCAGTGCAATCACGGCAGGCCCACCTATGTGGAGTTGAAACTGGCGGATGTCGAGCGGCTGTTCGGGAGGAAGTGAGCCCGCTGATCAAACCCGCCATGGCGCGGCGCGCCGTCCTGTGCTGAAATCCGCGTCCATGCCGCCCCTGCCGCCGGGAAGTTCCCATGACCGCCCAAATGAAGCTCGCCGCCTATTTCAACCCCACCGGCCATCATGTGGCCTCCTGGCGCCATCCGCGGGCGATGGCGGACGCCAATGTCAGCATCAGCCATTATGTCGAGATGGCGCGCGCCGCCGAGCGCGCCAAATTCGATATGATTTTTCTCGCGGACGGAAATTCGTCGCGCGAGGCGCATATCGACGCCGTCTCCCGGTCGGTGCAGTTCGTCGCGCATTTCGAGCCGCTGACGCTGCTCTCCGCGCTGGCTATGGTGACCAAAAACATAGGCCTCACCGCGACCGCCTCCACCACGTACCAGGAGCCCTATAATCTCGCGCGCAAATTCGCGTCGCTGGATCATATCAGCGGCGGCCGCGCGGGTTGGAATCTCGTGACTTCCGGCCAGCCGGCGGAGGCCGCCAATTTCGGCCGGGACGGCGTGCTTGCCCATGCCGAGCGCTACGGCCGCGCGCGGGAATTCGCCCAGGTGGTGCAGGGCCTTTGGGACAGCTGGGATGACGACGCTTTTGTGCGCGATATCCAAAGCGGCCTCTATTTCGATCCCGCCGGAAGACATTGCCTCGATCACAAGGGCAAACATTTCAAGGTGCGCGGCCCGCTCAACGCGCCGCGCCCGCCCCAGGGCTATCCCGTGATGGTGCAGGCCGGCGGGTCGGACGAGGGGCGCCAGCTGGCGGCCGAATTTGCCGAGGCGATTTTCTCGCCGCATCTCAATATCCCCGAGGCCAAAGCCTATTACGATGATGTGAAAGGCCGCATGGCCGCTTACGGGCGCGACCCCGGCCATCTGAAAATACTCCCCGGCCTGAGCGTCGTCGTGGCGGAGAGCGACGACAAAGCGGCGGAGGATTTCAATCTGCTGCAATCGCTGATTCATCCGATGGTCGGGCGCGAAATTCTCTCGACCATGCTCGGCGGCATCGATCTGTCGCCTTATTCCCCTGACGACCAATTGCCGGATCTGCAAGCCACGGTCAGCGCCAGCAGAGGCCATTTCGACAGCATTGTCTCCATGGCGCGGCGCGAGAAGCTGACCATCCGCCAGCTTGGCGAGCGCTGCGCCGGCGCGCGGGGAAAGCTGTCCATCCATGGCAGCGCCAAACGCATCGCCGACACGATGGAGGAATGGTTCGCCGCGGGCGCCTGCGACGGCTTCTGCGTGCTGCCGCCGTATATGCCCGGCCAGCATATCGATTTCTGCGAAATGGTGATCCCCGAACTGCAAAAGCGCGGGCTGTTCCGCAGGGAATACGAAGGCGCGACGCTGCGCGAAAACCTTGGCTTGCCGCGGCCGGCGGGCCGCTATGCGGGGATGCGCGGATGACGCCGGGCCTCGCGAGCTTCACCCGCCTTCTGCCAAAAGCCGAATTGCATCTGCATATCGAGGGCAGCCTTGAGCCGGAGCAGATGTTTGCTTTCGCAAAGCGCAACCGTGTCGCGCTGCCCTTCGCGAATGTCGGGGAGGCGCGCGCCGCCTATGCGTTTTCGAAACTCCAGGATTTTCTCGATATCTATTACGCGGGCGCCGGCGTGCTGCTTCAAGAGGAGGATTTCCACGATCTTGCGCTGGCTTATTTTGAGCGGCTTCATGCCGACGGCGGCGTCCACGCCGAAATCTCTTTCGATCCGCAGACCCATACGGACCGGGGAGTTCCCTTCGACGCCGTCGCCGGCGGGCTGCTCGCGGGCATGGCCGCCGCGCGCGAAAAATTCGGCATCACCAGCGCGCTGATTCTGTGCTTCCTGCGCCACCTTCCGGAAGAGAACGCCATCGCGGCCCTGCGCATGGCGGAGCCATGGCTGGACCGCATCATCGGCGTCGGCCTTGATTCCTCGGAGGCCGGGCATCCCCCGCGCAAATTCGCGCGCGTCTTCGCGGCGGCGCGGGAACGCGGTTTGAAATGCGTCGCCCACGCGGGAGAGGAGGGGCCGCCCGAATATGTGCTCGAGGCCCTCGACGTGCTGCGCATCGACAGGCTCGACCACGGCAACCGCTCTCTTGAGGATGCAGGCCTCGTGCGGCGGCTTGCCGCCTCCGGCATGGCTTTGACGGTCTGCCCGCTGTCGAACCTTAGACTGTGCGTGGTGAAAGACCTCGCCGCCCATCCCATCCGCAAAATGCTGGAGCTTGGCCTGCGCGCCACCATCAATTCCGATGATCCCGCCTATTTCGGCGGTTATCTGCTCGACAATTATCTGCGAACCGCCGGGGCGCTGAGCCTGACGCGCGCTGAAATCACGGCCCTCGCGCGCAACAGCTTTCTCGGCTCGTTTTTGGATGCCGCCAGTGTCTCCCGCCATCTTGCCGCCATCGACAGGCTGGAGGCCGCCCCCGCGGTGTGAATTCAGATATCCGCCACGCCCGCATCCAGCCAATCGAGGATCACATCCGCTGTCTCATCGGCGTTTTCCTCCATCATCAGCATGTGGCCGTTGCCGGTGATGCCGTGATCGCTGAGGAAGTGAAACTCCGCCTTCGCCCCGTTCATGTTGAGCCAGTCGACGATGGCGCCGTCGATATCGCGGGCGTGGTCAATATCCTCGCTGCCGGTGATGACCAGCACGCGTTTGCCGCGAAAATTCGCCGCGTCGCCGACGCGCAATTGCGAGCCGTGCAGGTTCTGCCGCTCTGTCAGAAGGCGCGGCGGAATGGCGCAGAGGCTGGCGTGATATTCAGCGATTTTTTCGCGCGGAAAAAACCGGCTCCCGCCCACAAGTTTCATTTCGACGAATTCGCGCGTTGCAACGCCGGGCTTGAATTTATCGAGCGTCACGCGCCGGCCAAAGGAGATCGTTTCGACGGAGGTTTCAGTCTCCGCGAAAACCGGCGCCGCGGGCTGGATGTTTCCTGGCGGCGAGGGCGCGACGCCGACGATGGCGGCGATAAGCCCGCCGTGCAATTCGTTCAGCCGCCAGCCATAGGCGCCGGACATGGAATGCGTCAGCAGCACAAGCGGCCCGCCGATATGATGCAGCAGCGCGCCCAGCGCCTCCACAACCAGCCCGCCGGTGAGCGCCTCATAGGGCACGTGCCCGCTGCGCCCCGTGCCCGGCCAGTCCGGAGCGATCACGCGGTATCCGCGCCGCGCAAATCGATAGGCCCAGCCCGGCGCGCCCGCCGCCGTGCGCTGATAACAAAGCCCCGTGTGCGCGCCGCCGTGCAGCATTACGACCGGCGGCCGCCGCGTCGGCTGAGCCGGCGCGAAACTCTCGTAATAAACAGGCGCCGGCGCCGCGAAAAAGCCGGTGGTGTGGAGGAGGGGGGCGGTCATGGCATGAACTCCTGGATGACACCGGTATAGCGCAAAATCTCAGCGGGCATCATCCTCGTCAGCATGCCCAAAGGGGCCGTTGCCATAATTGACAACAGGGGGTTTTTGATTGCATGTAAGCCGTCATGAAAGCAGTGTTGCTTCTGAAGTCCAAGGAAGTCCTCTCTGACGGAGCCATCATCGAGATGGTGATATGGCGGGTGCCTTCGCCCGTGGATGGCAGCAGGCATCCTTACAAATACCGGCTCTATTATGGCCGGGGCGGCGTGCGCGTCATCGGCCATGACAATGAGCGGCCGAAGGGCGATCATCGCCATGAGGCCGGTGTGGAAACGCCATATAATTTTACAAACGTCGATCAGCTCGTCAGTGATTTTCTGGCGGCGGTGCGCGGCAGGAGAAACCGGCCATGATGGAAGCTTTAATCCGGGTCCGCAACAACGACGATGCCGTCCTCGCCGAGGCCGGCGAACGCTTTGCGGCCGCTTGGAAATCCGGTGTTCCGCGGACAGCCGTCTTTACCTTCAGCACTCCCGCGCAGCTGTTTTCAGTAATCAGCCCGAAACGCTGGCAATTGATTGAGCGCCTTCAGCGCCTTGGCCCGAGCACAATACGCGGTCTCGCCCGCGCTCTTGAGCGCGATGTGCGGCGCGTCCATGACGATGTCACCGCGATGATCGCCTGGGGCTTGGCGGAGCGCGCGGAGGACGGCAGGGTTTTTGTTCCCTTCAGCGTTATTCACGCGGAATTTGATCTACGGGCGGTTGCATGAGCGCGGGGCGTTTCCCCCGGGCCGCAAAATCCCCTCACGCCACCATCTTGCCGTCGTAATTCCCCGACGCCGCCATATCCGGAAAATCCGCTTTCAGCCGGGGATAGACCTCGCGCGCGAACATGCGGATGCCATGCACGGCATCGTCGTGTTCGAGAAAGCCGGCCTGGCCCATGTTCAGCAAATGACCGAATCCGCCGACGTAATCATAGAGCTTCTTGATCTGGCGGTAGCACTGGTCCGGCGTGCCTGCGATCATGATGCCGGCGTCAATGGCTTTATCGACGGTGGCATTGCCGCGGTGCGCGGCGTGCTGATCGAGCGCTGTGCCGCGCATCACGGCGGCCATGGCGGCGGGCGGCATATAGCCCGGCGGATATTGAAACTGCGCCGGCACTTTGTTGGCGGTGATATACCACAGCAGCTTTTCAGCGCCGGCGCGGGCTTTGGCTTCGGTCTCGCCGCAATACACCAGCGCCGCATAGGCGAGGCGGTTCATAGGCGCATCGCCGGCCAGCCCCGCCTCGCGCCAGCCCTTGCGGTAGGCGTCGTAGATGGCGCGCGTGCCCTCATAGCCGGTTAAAAACGTCGCCTGCACCCAGCCGCGCTGGCCCACCTGCCGCGCGCCTCCGGGGCTCGTGGTGGAAATCCATATCGGCGGATGCGGCTGCTGCCAGGGCCGCGGCCATATGTTGATGTTGCGGTGATGAAAGAAGCGTCCTTCCCAGCTCACCGGGCCGTCGTGGCTGGTCCAGGCCCGCGCGATAAGGTCTATCGCCTCATACATGCGCTCGTTCATCCGCACGGGATTGCTGTTGGCGGGGGAAACCTCATAGGGCACGCCGCGAACAAAGCCGACTTCGAGGCGGCCCTTCGAGAGAATGTCGATCATCGCCATCTCCTCGGCGATGCGCACGGGCTGGCGGCGGTTGGCGACGGGATTGCCGAGAATGAGCAGGCGCGATTTTTTGGTGACGCGCGCCAGCGCCGCCAGCATCAGCGGCGCGGCGGGGTCGACGCACGTCGCGGTCTGGTGATGCTCGTTGAGCATGATGTCGAGGCCCTCGTCCTCGGCGATGCACCATTCGTCGAGATAGCGGTCATACAGCGCCGCGCCAACCTTCGGATCGTAATTGCGGTTGGGGAGAGTCACCCGGATCGACTCGTAGCTGTCTTCCGGCGGCAGATAGGGGTAGGCGGTTTCGCTGAAATGCCAGGCGCGCATGGATCGTCTCCTGAGGGGGGCCGCGGTTCAGGCTTTAAAAGTTTTAAGCGTCCAGAAAGTCCAGAATGGTTTTGGCCAGCGCCGCCGGCTGCTCGATTTGCGGCATGTGCCCGGCGCCGGGAATTGTCACGATCCGCGCGCCGGGAATGAGCTTGGCGTAGCGCTCAATGTAAGCGCCTGAAATCAACCCGTCGCTTGCCCCGCGGATAAACAGCGCCGGCATATTCAGCCGGTGCAGGCGGTGCGGCAGCTTGGGATTGTGCAGATAGGGCTCCCAGACCAGCAGCGCCAAAGTCTCGCGGTTGCGCGCCATCGTGCGCAGCGCCTCATCGCTCATCGCGGCGGGGCGGGGGGCGAATGTCTCCGCGTCATGAAACAGCAGGCTCTGAAGCTTATCCGGAGGCAGCGTGAACATGTCGGGTATATCGAGCTTGTCGGGCGGGCCGGTCTTGACGCCCGCCGGCGCGACCAGCGCGAGCCGGCGGACGCGCTCCGGCGTCTTTGTGGCGATTTCGTTGGCGATCCAGCCGCCGAGCGAACAGCCGATCATATCGATTTTCGCGAGGCCCAAACGATCCATGAATTCAAGATAAATATGCGCGAGGTCCTCGACGCTGTCGATCCAATCCGGCAGGGCGGAGGCGCCAAAACCGGGATGCGATGGCGAGATCACCCGCCGCCCGCGCGCCAGCGGATCAAGGAAGGCCGCGTCCGGGCCGAGGCCGCCGCCGCCGTGCAAATAGAGCAGGGGCTTGCCTTCGCCGCGCTCGAAATATTCCATTTCAACGCCGGCAATCGCGATTGTCTTGCGCTCCGCCCCGCCCGCCGTTCCGCCCATGGGTCACCTAAGTTAGAGAGCTAAGTTGATTGACGATAACACCTCCCAGGGCGGCGCGATAGCGCTTTGTCACGACCGCCCGGCAAAGCTTGCCGGCGCGGCTATTTGAGCGCTTTGACATAAGGCCCGAGCGCTTGCACGGCGGCTTTTGCGAACGAGAGGTCGATGACCTTGTCGAGATCGACCGGCTCGGTGACCCAACCCTGGGCGCGGAAAAACGCATAGTCTTTATCCATGCTTTCGCGGCTGAGCCCGCCATCCGCATCGACCGCGTTCATGTAAACCGCCAGCAGAATATCCCGGGGCATATTGAGCTCCTTCGAGAGCACCGCCAGCGCCTTCTCCGCCCTCGGCGAAATGCGCCCGTCCTCGATGGCATCGCTCATGGCCCGCGCTCCGCGCAGCCAGCCGCGCATAAAACGCAGCGCTGTGTCTTTGCGTTCAACCGCAAACCTGTCGCTGTAGAAAATCACGGAAATCTGCTGGTTCGGATAAAAATCATTGGTGTTCTGCATGCGCAGGCCGATGCCGAGCCGCTCCAGCACGGTCTCCTGAGGCTCGATCAGCAGCGCTCCGTCGAGCGCCTTGTTTTCCATCGCCGCGACCATATTGGAGAACGGCATGAACACCGGGATCACATCCTCATAAGCGATGCCCGCCGCCTTCGCCGCCTCGTTCATCAGCGACAGCGAGGTTACTCCGGCGGCGGCATAGCCCATGCGCAGTCCCTTTAAATCCTTCAGCGTCCTGTAGCGGCCGGATTCCACGAGGTCTTTGCGGATGAACACGGTCTGATAGCGCGAGGCGGCGGAGGAATGTCCGCGGTCCGCGACGATCCGCAGTTTCACGCCGCGCCCGAGAATGTTGTAGAAACCGACGGACATCGCGCCGGCGCCCGCGTCGAGATCGCCGGTGCCGAGCGGCGCCATTATTTTCGCGCCGGAATCGAGATTGATGATTTCGACATCGAGCCCCTCTTCCGCGAAAATCCCGAATTCCTTCGCCAGATAAAGCGGCGCATCGCTGGCCGAGCCGCCGACGCCAACCCGCACTTTATCGAGGGCGCGGGCGCCGCCGGCGAGCGGGGTCAGCAAAAGCGCGGCGGCGAGAACGGATCGCAAGCCGTTGTATTTCATGACGACGCGCCTCCCGCATGGCCTTGGAATGCGGCCAGTCTAGCCCGGTTCCGGGGCCGCGGGAAAATATTTGGAAGGGCAATGGCAATGGTGCCGCCACCCCGGCTCGAACGGGGGACCCCTTGGATCCACAATCTCAATTTCCCGGTTTTCGCGCCGTAGCTGGCTATTCCCCGCCGTTCCAAAATCCTGTCGGCAGCAAATTAACTTGACCGGTTTTGGCAGCACATCAAATGTCCGCTGCTTCGCTCCACTTGACCATTTTGACCCATGACCTTTGGCAAGCGCGAAGGCGCGCGGGCGTTGAACAAGGATCTGCTGACGCGCGGAACTCCATGGATCGACCACAGGTCAATTCATAGAGCTCTTGGCATCAGCGAACGAACCGCCGCTTCGCGCGAGTTTGACCAGCAACGGGGCCGGCTCCCAGCCGTTGCCGCTGGCTTCATGGAGCGCTTCGACGTCCTTCAGGATTGTCGGCAAGCCGATTTCACCCGCCTCGAACATGGGCCCGCCGCGCCAAGCGGGATAGCCGAAGCCGTGGATCAAGGCCATGTCGATGTCCAGCGCGCGCGGCGCGATTCCCTCGGCGAGAATCCGCGCGCCTTCGTTGACCATGGCAGCCCGGATGTTTCGCTGGATGGCGTCGGCGCCGTTCGCCTTGCGTTGAATGCCGAGCTCGGCCGATACGTCCCTGATCAGCTTTTCGACGAGGGGATCATTGACGCGCTTGCCATTCTCATAGAGATACCAGCCCGCGCCCGTCTTCTGGCCGAAACGCCCCATTTCGCACAATTTGTCGGCGACGCGCGAGGCGTAGCGGGCCCCTGGATCGCGGGACGCCGCGAGCCGCTTGCGCCGCGCCCAGCCGATATCGAGGCCGGAGAGATCGGAAACCGCGAAGGGCCCCATCGGAAAGCCGAACGCCTCCATGGCCGCGTCGACTTCGTGGGGCAGGGCGCCGTCCTCGAGCGCGAATTCCGCCTGCTGGCGAAACGCCGCCAGAATACGGTTTCCAACGAACCCGTCGCACACGCCGCAGACCACGGGAATCTTCCCAAGCCGCTTGGCCAGCGCCAAGCCTGTCGCGACCGCATCGGGGGCGCTGTCGGCGCCGCGCACGATTTCCAGCAGGCGCATGATATTGGCGGGCGCGAAAAAGTGCAGGCCGATCACGTCCCGCGCGCGGCCGCCGGCCGCGGCTATGGCGTTCACGTCGAGATAGGAGGTGTTGGTGGCGAGCACCGCGCCAGGTTTGGCGATGGGGGCGAGGCGGCGGAACAGATCCTGCTTCACCGCCATGTCCTCAAACACGGCCTCGACGACGATGTCGCATGACGAAAGCGCCTCAAGGCCCTCGGCAAATGTCATCCGCGCCAGTCTGGCCGCGCATTCGGGTTCGGAAATCCGGCCTGATTTCAACTGACGCTCGTAGGTCGATTGAACCCGCGCGCGGCCCGCATCGAGCGCCGCGGCGCTGGTCTCAACGATGATGACATTTAAAGCCGCGTCCGCCAGCGCGACGGCAATGCCCGCGCCCATGGTGCCGGCGCCGATCACGCCGATGGAATCGAACCCGCGCGGCGCCACGGACTCCAAGCCAGGAACCCGCGACAGCTCGCGTTCGGCGAAGAATGTGTGGCGCAGGCCGCGCGATTGCGCGCCGTTCATCAATTCGACGAACATCGCGCGCTCGCGAACCAGCCCCTCGCGCAAAGGCAGCCTCGCGGCGAGCGCCGTCACTTCGACCGCTTTCAGGGGCGAAATCTGGCCGCGCGCCTTTTTCGCGATGGCGGCGCGCGCGGCCTCGAATTCACCGGCTGAATATTCGCGAACAGCGAGTTCGCCGGTGCGCCGCGGCGGCTTGCCGGCAAGTGACAGGGCGAGCGCGATGGCCCGCTCGCGCAGGCCGGAGTCCACAACGAGGTCCGCCAGCCCGAGGTCCAGCGCCTCGGCGGCTTTCACCTGCCGCCCGCCCGCGATCATGTCGAGCGCGTTCAGCATGCCCGTTAGGCGTGGCAGCCGCTGAGTGCCGCCGGCGCCGGGGATGAGGCCTAGCTTGACCTCCGGCAGCCCGACGCGGGCGCCAGCGTCGAGCACCCGCGCGTGGCAGGCGAGCGCGATTTCGAGGCCGCCCCCCAGCGCTGTTCCATGCAGAGCCGCGACGACGGGTTTGCGCGAGGCTTCGATGGCGTTGCACACATCGGGCAGGTGCGGTTCAAGCGGCGGCTTGCCGAATTCGCGGATGTCGCCGCCGGCGACGAACGTCCGGCCCTCGCCGGCGATGACGATGGCCTTGACCGCGGGGTCGCTGTCCGCGCGTTGAACCGCGTCGAGAAGGCCCGCCCGCACAGCGTGGCCCGCGGCGTTGACGGGCGGGTTGTCGATCAGCACGAGCGCAACGCCGTCAACGACATTCACCCGCACCGGCGGCCGCTGCGAATCATTCATCGGCTATTCCCCGCGCAGTTTGAATCGCTGTATCTTGCCCGTCGCGGTCTTCGGCAGATCCTCGCGCGCCTCGATCCAGCGTGGATATTTCCATGCGCCGGCATGGGCCTTCACGTGAGCTTTCAGGTCCTCGTAAAGCTTTTCGCCGGCTGTGTGTCCGGGCTTCAGCACGACGAAAGCTTTGGGCTTCATCAAGCCGTCCGTGTCCTGCTTGCCGACAACGGCGGCTTCAAACACCGCCTCGTGCGTGATCAGCGCGCTCTCCACTTCAAAAGGCGAAACCCAGATGCCGGAGACCTTGAACATGTCGTCCGTGCGCCCGCAATAATAATAATTGTTGTCCTCGCCGATCCGGTACTTGTCGCCGGTGTGGGTCCACTCGCCGCGAAAGGTGCGGCTCGTCTTGACGCGTTGCAGCCAATAGCCTTCGGCGGCGGAGGGGCCCTTGACCACGAGTTCGCCGATCCCGCCCCGCGCGACGGGCGTTCCGTCGTCATCGAGCAATTTCGCCTCGTAGCCGGGAACCGGCGTTCCCGAGGAGCCATAAGCCACTTTGCCGGGGCGATTGGATACGAAAATATGCAGCATTTCGGTCGACCCGATGCCATCGATGACTTCCGTGCCGACCGCCTCCTGCCAGCGCTTGCCGACGTCTTCCGGCAGGGCCTCGCCCGCTGAGGTGGTGAGGCGCAGGCGGCTGGATCCGGCGCCCCGCGCTATGTCCTTGCTCGCGAGCATCGAGGCAAGCAGCGTCGGAACGCCGCAGAATATCGTGGGATTGTGAGCGCGCATCGTTTCCATCACGCTGTCGGGCGTCGGGCGCCCGGGCATCAGAACGGCGGTGGCGCCGACGGACATGGGAAACGACATGCCATTGCCAAGGCCATAGGCGAAAAACAGCTTCGCCGCGGAGAAAATAACGTCTTCCGGGCCAATGTCGAGCACGCCCTTCGCGAAAAGCCTTGCGGTGTGCATGGGGCTTGCGTGGAAATGGCGTGTGCCCTTGGGCATGCCGGTGGAGCCGGATGAATAAAGCCAGAACGCGACTTCGTCCGCGTGTGTTTTGGCTGCCTCCGCGCTCGATGGAGCCGCGGCGAGAAGGTCCGCGAGGGCTGCGCGGTTCCCGGCCGCGGCGCCGCTGATGATAACGTGCAATTTGCGGCGCTTCGCGATTTCATCAACCACGGGACCGACGCGTTCAAGCAATTCGGCGGAGACGACGACAACGTCCGCGCGCGAGTCCTCTATCATGTGGGTCCATTGCGCCGGTGTCAGCAGGGTGTTGAGCGGCACGGGCACGATGCCAGCCTTGATCGCGCCCCAGAAGACAATTGGCAAATCAACCGTGTCGGTCATGATCAGCACGACGCGATGCTCGCGCGCTATCCCGAGCCCGCGCAGCGCGTTGGCGGCGCGGTCACAGCGCTCCTGTAGCTGGCCGTAGGTCAGTTGCGCCGCCGGATCGATGAACGCGGTTTTGCCGCCGCGCCCCTCGCGCACGTTGCGGTCAACCATATCGACGGCGGCGTTGTACACGTCTGAAGGCGGTGTCCAGAATTGTTCCGCGTCTGTCATGTCCGCTCCCTTCGTTTCGGCCCGGATTGAACTCCGGGTTTTCCATGTTTCATGCCCGGATTGCCGGCACAGCCCCCGTCATACTGGTCCGTCAATAGGTTTCGACATGAAACCTCCCCTGCGCGCGCATGTCCGGCTTGAGCCTGCCCCAGTCCAGTCCATTTTTGCGACAGACATCGGCGAGCGCCTCCTCGAC
>JANYFM010000008.1 GCA_025362655.1 Hyphomicrobiales bacterium
AAAGCGATGTGGTGCAGCTGCGGCTTGGGGTCGTTGACGAAATTCACGGCGTGATGATCCGAATTGCAGCGCAGGAAGCAGAAGAAATCACCGCGGATATCCGACAGGCGGAATCCCAGAACCTCCCTGTAAAACTTCATGACAGGGAGGATATCGACGCAGCGGTAAGCGACATGGCCCAGTTTCAGCGGCATGATGCCGATGGGCTTTTCCGCGTCGCGGGCAAATTCATATTCGGCGTAAATGTCGATGTCCGTGCCTTTGGCGTCCTTGAAAGAGATGGCGTCTTTGACGCCGGGGCTGATGCCGCTGCGCCGCTCCGCGCGCACGCCCATCGTCGAAAGAGACTGGATGCAATCGCTCAGGTCCGTGCCGGGCGCGACTTGGAAGGCCACACGCGCGAGGCCGGCCTCCGCGCCCTTTTGCAGGGCGATGGCTTCGAGGCCCGTCTTGGTGGCGAGGATCGCGCTCTGTTTGTCGCGCGCGACAACATTGAGGCCTATGACCTCATTGTAATATTCAATGGCGCGGTCCAGCTCAGGCGTGACGAGCGTGGCATGGCCGAGGCGGCGGACGTTGAGCATGGCGGGTCTCCGTGGGGCTTGCCGGGCCGCGCTCAGCGGCCGCGGATCAGTTCCTGAAAGCGCTTCTGCCAGATTTTTTCGTCTTCGGGCGCATATTCCATCGGATAGAGTTTGGCGCTGCCCAGCTTCGTTATGGCATCGGCGGGAACGGTTTTCACGCCGGCGCGCACCGGCAGCCGGCCGAAGCGGGCAACGAGCGTCTGCCCCTCGGCGCTGATCAGGAAGTTGACGGCGAGCAGGGCCGCTTTGGGGTGCGGCGCCTTGGCATTGACCGCGGCCTGGCCGAGGATCACGGCGATGGGGTCCTGTCCCCAATAGTCCGTCGGCGCGCCCGATGATGCCACGTTGTTGGTGAGGTTGACGTAGTTTGACGGCGTCACAACATATTCGCCGGCGCCGATGGCGCGCGCCAGCGCCAGATGCCCGTCAACCGGCACGGGCTTGAATTCCTCGAAGAAACGCTTGACCAGCTTTGTGCCTTTTTCCTCGCCGTAATGGACGATCATGGCGCGCAGCCAGGGAAATTCCATGGCGTCAATGCCGACGCGGCCGATCCACTCTTTGTGGGTCATGAACTCTTCGAAGTCCCGGGGTTTGGCATCGAGGCTGACAAGCTTCGTATTATAGGCGGGCGCATTGTAATTGGCGTAAACGCCGAACCACGTTTTGCCCGGGTCTTGAAACCGGGCGTCGAGGCCGGCGGCTTGCGGGGGATCGATCCGCGCGCGCAATTGCACGGGCATGCGCGTGAGATTGGTGGTGAGCAGAGCGTCCCACGCGTGCTGGCCGGTGCGCGCCTCGATCTGGATGCGCGAGGTGATGGCGGAATCATTGCCCCTGATATAATTGACTTTGATACCGGTGGCGGTCTCGAATTCCTTCCACAGGGGCAGCGCCTCCTGTTCGTTGACGGAGGAATAGATCGTCAGCGCGCCCTCCAGTTTGGCGGCGGAGAGCAGCTCCGGCTGGAGCCAGGCGGGCGGCGGCGTTTGCGCCATGACCGGCGCGGCGGCAAGGCAAAGCGATAACCCAAGGCTCCAGCGCAGCATCAATCCGTCAGCCTCCGCTCAGGGCGCTTTGTCGAGGATGACGACGCCATAGGGATCAATGCCGACATTTGTCACTGTGGCGACGACTGTCTTGGCGCGCAGATCCACCACGAAGACTGTGCCGGTCAGGTTGGTGCTGGAGGCTTTGATCGTGTTGTTGCCGCCCGCGACGACCGCGAAACGACCGTCCGCCGTGATGGCGACGCCTTTGGGGCGCGAGGGTTCGCCATCGGCGCGGGTCAGCGCGATGCGGGCGGATTCGGCCCCCGGTTTTTTGGCAAGGGCGAGGCCGGCATCGACGATGGAAAGATTGTTGGTGCGGAAATTCGCCACCAAAATCTGTTTGCCATCCGGCGTCCAAGCCACCGTGAACGGGCGCCCTTTGGCTTTGGGATCGTCGGTCCCGACCTGTACCCGGGCGGCCTCCGCGCCGCTCTGGCCGAGGCGGGCTTTGTCGACATCAATAATCGAGATGGTATTGCCCTCGGAATCCTCGCGCCCGCTTTCGCGCGAGGTGACCGCGATCCACTTGCCGTCGGGGCTTGAGGCGATGCCAAACGGGCCGGACTGAACGGGAATGCGCGGCGCGGTTTCCACGACGGGGACCCCCTTGAGCGCCAGCTCCAAATCCATCACCGCGACATCCTCGGTGCCGGCATTGCCGGAAAAGAGGTAGCTCTTGCCGTCCGATCCTTTGCCGAGCGCCAGGGATTCAGGGT
Organism: Hyphomicrobiales bacterium; assembly: GCA_025362655.1. GTDB lineage: Bacteria > Pseudomonadota > Alphaproteobacteria > Rhizobiales > Beijerinckiaceae > Terripilifer. The sequence goes on from JANYFM010000008.1 coordinate 2,353, forward strand.
CCGGCCAGCAGCCGAATTTATCCGACGGCGTTGAGTTCACGAAGGCTGGCGCCGGTCCTGATTTGAAGGGGACAGCATAGGCCGCGCAATCGGCGGCGAGCTGGCGCACGCCGGGGCCCGTCACGGGCATCTGAATCTGGCCGACGAAAGCGCCGCTTTTGGGATCGATGATGGTGATGCGGTTGGAGCCGTCCTCGCCCAGCCAGTTTTCGGAGGCGCTGGTCAGCAGCAGATTCGGCTTCTCCAGCGGCAGTAACCCGACGCCGCCAAACCAGCCGCCATCGACCTGTTTAAGCACAGCGGCGTCGGTGTTGTCGGAGGATTTTTGCAGCATTTTCCGGACGTCCATAATGGAGACGCTGGCGCGGCCGCCGTGTTGGAGGAACTCGGCGTTCACAACGGCGCCATGGTGGTTCATGACATAGGCGGTCTTGCGGTCCGGGCTCAGCGCGATATTGGCGGGATCGCCGAGCATCGCTCCATCAAGCCGGCGCGGACCCACGAGGTTGCGGCTGATGATGGCGTTGGCGGTGTTGTTGTTGGCCTGTTTGAGAGCCGCGCCGATGTCGATGACGTAGATGCGCGGGTCGCGCCTTCCGGTCACCAGCGCATAGGGACCCGCGGCCAAGGCATTGGCGCCGGCGCACGAGAGAAAGGCAAAGCCGAGCAAAGAGGCGCGCAGACGCATATTGAAATCCTCCCGGATTTTTTTGCTTGCCGGCGCTGAACGCGCCGTTTGGCGCAGGTGCCGCTCCAAGGGCGGGAGTGTCACGGACCCCAAAGTGGAAGTCAATCGGTTAAGCCCGCATTGCCGCCGCCGCGCCCGGCCCTCTATAAAACGCAGCGGCGCCATGACGGGGCCGGCTTTCAAACAGGTCATTCATGAGCGCGATGCCGCCTTTCAAACTGCTCGGCCTGCCCGGCAGTTTGCGCGCGCGATCGGTATCGAGGGCGGTGCTGCATTCCCTCGCCGGGGCAATGCCGCCCCATGTCGAGTGGAGCGTGTTCGATCTGCACGGCATACCCCTCTATAACGAGGACTTTGACGCTGATCCGCCCGGATCTGTGCCGGCGCTGCGGGCGGCTGTCATTGCCTGCGACGGGATCGTTGTTCTCTCGCCTGAATATAATCACGGCATGTCCGGCGTGATGAAGAACGCGATCGACTGGGTATCGAGGCCCGGCTACAATTCCGTGCTGAAGGACAAGCCCGTCGCCATCCTCACGACCTCGGAGAGCCCGCTCGGCGGCGCGCGCGCGCAGGCGGATCTCCACAAGCTGTTCCTCTCGACGCTGTCGCGCATCGCGCCGGGACGCGAGGTCTCCATCGGCAGCACCGCGCGAACAGTCGTTGACGGCGCGATTGCCGACGAGGCGCTGAAGAAGCGGGTCCTCGCGCTGATTGATTCTTTGCTGCGCGAAATTGTTCTTGTGCGGGGCGCGGGCAGAGCGCCGGCGCCATGAGCGCAGGCGCGGTCCTTGACATGGAGGCCGGCGGCGCACGGGCCAGCGTCTCGCTGACAGGCGGGGAATGGCTGCGCTGGTTCGCGGGGGGGCGCGAACTCCTGTGGAAACCCGATCCCGCTTTTTGGACCCAAACGGCGCCGGTGCTGTTTCCCGTCTGCGGCTGGACCCGCCACGGCGAGGCGCGCGTCGATGGGCTGACCTATCCGCTGGGGCTGCATGGTTTTGCGTCGCGCATGGAGTTTGAAACTGTTGAACGCGGCGTTGATTTTGCCCGTCTGCTGTTGCGGGATACGCCGGAGACCCGCTCGATTTATCCCTTCGCTTTCGAACTGGCGCTCGACTACAGGCTGAGCGCGGAGAGTTTCGAAATCCGCGGCGAGGTGCGCAACACAGGCGCGGTTTTGATGCCCTATGCCTTTGGGCTCCATCCCGGTTTTCGCTGGCCCTTCGCCGGCGGCGACGCGGGCAATTATTTGATCGAGTTTGAAAAGGCGGAGCGGCCGCGGGTTCCCGTCATCGTGCCCGGCGGCTTGTTTTCACCCGATTTTCGCGCGGTCCCGGCCCGCGGACGCGCGCTTGCGCTGGCGCCGGAAATCTTCGCCCACGAAGCCCTGTGTTTCCTCGATGCGCGCAGCCGCAAACTGGGCTTTCAAGGTCCCGGTGGGGAAACGATTGGCGTGGAGACCACAGGTTTTCCGCATATCGTTTTATGGTCAATGCCGGGCGCGCCGTTCCTGTGCATCGAGAGCTGGACCGGCTATGGCGACCCCGAGGGTTTCGCGGGCGAACTCATCGACAAGCCTTCTATGATTGCGCTGGCGCCCGGCGGCGGGAGGTCCCATGCGGTGAAATACAGTTTTAGGCGGGAGCCGCTTATTTCGTGATGCGGACGGTGACGAGCTGTTGGGAGAGCAGTTCAAAGAGATCGGGAATATTGCCCGGGCTGGTGACTTGAAAGCTCATTTGCGGGCTGCCGGCGCATGGCGTCAGCACCGCCATATTGGCGTCCATCAGTCCGATGGTGAACAGCTCGACGCCCTTGCTCTTGATTTCAGAACAGACGAGCGACATGCGCGCGTCAATGTCGGCGGTCTCGTCGGTTGTGCGGTTTCGCGTGTTGGCGCCGTCGGTCAGGAAGACGATAATTTTGCGCGGGCCGCCGCCGAAAGCGCTTGCGGTCCCCCACGGGTCGCCGGGCGTGAGCATTTGCAGCCCCCAGGCGAGGCCGATGGTCCCGTCGGTGGCGCCGTTGGGCGACATGGAATCGACGGCGGCGCCGTAAGCGCTGAAATTTGTCGTCAGGGGCATCATCTGCGCAAGGCCGCAGGAAGGCACGCCGCCGAAAAGAGGGAACAGCGGCGCCGCCGTTATCGCATCGAACAGGGTGTCCGGCGTGATCATATTCGGTGTCGCCGCGTTGGTGTCATAGGGCTGGACGCGATCGGTCAGGCATCCCGTCCAGCCAGACAGCGCGGATAGAGGTTGGCGGAGCCAAGGCTTGCCGGAAGCGAAAATTGGATCGATGCGGACCTGGGTATCGAAAGGCACCAGCGCGACTTTCACGTCGCCAGGGGTAATGGTCGCCGCCGCCAGCTTATTCAGAAACTTATGCATCGCGGCCTTCAGCAAAACCATTTTGTTGGAAGCCGCCATGGACCCGGTATTGTCGAGGACAAAGGCGACCTCCATGGCGCCTCTGGTTCCCAGCCCCGCTTCGGAAGCGGCCCCCAAAACCGTTGTCTGACTGCCGAGTATGCCGCCGAACATGTTCGGCGCCGTGCCGGTGGCGGCAACCCGCACGCCATTGGGAATTTCCGTCAGCGACATGGAGAGGCCGGTGATTGAAGATTCCGAAGCGATATTGGCATTGAAGGCCGCTTGCGCGACGGCGAGGCGCGCGGGATAGATGACTGTCGTGTAGGGGTTGGAGGGATCACTGGTGAGCGTTGCCGCTGCCAGAGCCGCAGCGTCCGAGGCGGTTTTAAGCTTTATGGAATAGCGCAGGGCGCGCGCGTAATCGATGGCGACGCCCGATACGAGCATGAGCGGAATGATGGAAAGGCCGAACATCAATGCTGTCGCGCCGCGGCGGTCCGCGATGAATCGTTTAAACAACATGGGTTCACCGTTAAATCAACAATCGCGGCATCCTCTTTTAAGCGGTATCCATAAAGGATACGTTAAACCGCAAAATCCTCAACAAAGCGCGAATTCATGACGCAGCGGACACAGCGCTCCCTGCTCAAAACGAAAGCGATGAAATGGCAGAGGTTGGAAGCCCCGGTCTCAACCGAGCGGCAAATGGGAAAGTTTTGCTGATTGACGGCAAAGCGGTTTCTCAAACGGTGCTGGCGGAGGTTGCCGCCGGCGCCGCCCCGCTGATCGCGGCGGGAACGCGGCCGGGCCTCGCGGTGGTGCTCGTGGGCGAAGACCCTGCCAGCCAAGTTTATGTTAAATCCAAGGGGCGGGCGGCGGCAGCCTGCGGATTTCATTCCTTGCAGCACACTTTGGGCGCGGATACGACCGAAGCCGACCTGCTCGCGCTCATCGCGAGACTCAATGCGGACCCGACGATTCACGGCATTCTCGTGCAACTGCCGCTGCCCCCCCATATCGGGGCGGCGCGGGTCCTGGAGGCGGTTTCCCCAGAGAAGGACGTTGACGGCTTCCATCCGGTCAACGCGGGGCTGCTGGCCATCGGTGATCTCAAGCGGGCGCTGGTGCCCTGCACGCCGGCGGGATCGATGCTGCTTCTGGAGCGCGCGGCGAAAGCGCTCGGGATTCGACTGGCGGGCAGGGAGGCCGTGGTCGTCGGACGTTCCAACATCGTGGGCAAGCCCATGGCGCAATTGCTTCTGGCGGCAAACTGCACCGTGACCATCGCCCATTCGCGCACGGTCGATCTGGCCGCCGCGGTCGGGCGGGCCGAGATTCTCGTCGCGGCCGTCGGGCGCGCCGAAATGATTGCCGGGGCGTGGATACGTCCCGGCGCCATTGTGATCGATGTCGGCATCAACCGGGTGCCCGGCGAAGGTTTGGATGCCGCCGGGCGCCCGAAGACGAGGCTCGTGGGCGACGTTGCCTTTGCCGGCGCCGTTG
>JANYFM010000082.1 GCA_025362655.1 Hyphomicrobiales bacterium
TGACGGGGCCGGCGATGGCGCTGACAACGCTGCTTTCAGTATACGCCATCGCGGGAAAGCTGTGGCCAGAGCGCGGCGACGCGCGGCTTGTCGCGGCGGCGCTGCTGGCTCTCTCTCCGCAGGTCGTGATCACCGCGATGACGCCTTATGCGATGAGCGCGCACCTGGCGCTGAACAGCCTGTGGCTGCTGCTTTTTTTGCGCGGCGGATGGCTCGGCCACGCGGGCGCGATAGCAGCGGGGATGGCGGCGACGGGGCTGCATCAGATTGTTTTCCACCCGCTTTTCGCGGCGCCGTTCATTTTCCAGCTTTGGTTTCAAAACCGGCGCGGGACGGCGATTGTCTATGCCGCGGCTTATGGCGTGATCGGCCTGTTTTGGGCGCAATATTTTCAAATGGCGATGCGGCTTGAGGGTTTTGGCGCGGCGGCGGCGGGCGAGGGGGGCATTGGGGCCCTGCTGGAGCGCGTCGCTTTGGTGATTGCGAATTTCGATCCCGCCGGGCTTTGCGCCATGGAGCGGAACCTGCTGCGTCTCATCGGCTGGCAGCATCTATTGATGCTTCCGCTGGCGGCGGCGGGATGCGCGGCGCTGCGCGGGGCTGACCCGGTGCTGCGCTCGCTGGCGGCGGGTCTGGCTTTGACGACGGCGGCCGCGTGGCTGCTGATGCCGTTTCAGGGAAACGGCTGGGGCTACCGATATCCGCACGGGCTGCTCGTGAATGCCGCGCTGCTGGCGGCATGGGGATGGATTTCGATCAGCGGGAAGCTGTCCGGCGCCGGCGCCGCGCGCGCGGGGGCCTTGTTCACGGCGGCGGGGGCGCTCTCGCTTTTCGCGCTGATGCCGCTGCGGCTGTGGCAGGCGCGCGAATTCACGCAGCCTTTTGTCAATGCATCGGAGTTTATTGAACATTCCGGCTATGATGTCGTTCTGCTTGATCCCGGCGGCCATCGTCTGACCGTCGATCTCGTGCGCAACGATCCCTTCCTTGGCAACCGTCCGCTGCGCATGGAAATCTGGCAGTTCGACGCCGCCGGCGCGCGCGCGCTTTGCGGGCGTTTCCGCGTCGGGATTTTCGACGCCCGGCACTCCGCCGCCTTTGGCTTTCCAGCCTTTGAGGTGGGGGCGGGCGGGGATGCCGCGCTGGCCCAAGCGCGCGCTTTGTTCAGCGATATCGGCTGCGGAACGCCGCTGGATATGCCGGCGCTGAAATAGCCCGGTTACTTCACCGCGATGGAGCAGAGCATGCCCGCGAGACGGTGCGACTGCGGCGAGCGGATGATCCAGCGGTCGAGAAAGCGCAGCCAGCCGATGGCCAGCAGCATGCCCGCGCGGATCGCGAGATAGGGCGTGCGGCGCTCCCCGGCGATGACCCATGCGACATATTCGCTGATGATATTAACGACCGCGCTGGTTGGCCCGTAATGCGGCTCAACGGCGGCGCTGCTGAAGCCGCGCAGCAAATGGCGCATGCCGTCGCGGGTGAAATTGCAGTAGTGCGCGGGATAGCCGTGATAGGGGAACAGGAACGGGTTGACGCAAAACAATTGCCCGCCGGGCCTCAGCACGCGCAGCGCCTCGTTGACGACGCCCTGGGGGTTGGGCACGTGCTCGACGACGCTGTCGAGAATCACGAAATCAGCTGAATTGTCCGCCAGCGGCGTGTTTTCGATGTCCGCCGCGGCATCGACATTGGGGAACATGAAGAGATCGATGTTGATGATATCGGCGGTCAGCCGCCGGTTGCCCGAGCCAAGCTCGACGACGACCGAGCCTGGCGGAATCTTCGCCATGAAGTCCGCGCGGTGATCGAACGGGGCGTATTCGCTGGTGATGAAGCGCTGGCCGAGATCGTAGAGTTTGCCGCGCAGGCTGCGGTGGTTCATGCGCTCCTGCTGGAACTCGGCATCTTCCGTCGCGGGCATCACCGCCCGGGCAAAATCGGGGCGGCCGTTGCGGCGCGGGTAATCGGCTTGGCATGGCGCGCAGGCGGCGCTGCCGGCGCTCCATTCCAGCGCGCCCTTGCAGGCGGGGCAGCGCAGCATGGATTGCAGGCGCTGTTCGCCCCGCTCTGGTTCGCTTGTGCCGGCCATCGCAGGCTCCGCTGCGCGGGTGAGAATCATCTGGTCGTCCATGACGGGTCTTTCTTTATGCGGGAGCAAGGCTCATTCAGCGGAAACGAAACCGGCCGGCGATGGCCCAATGGGCGGATGCGTAATTCCACGCAAACAACGTCAGGGTCGCCAGCGGCGCGGCGACGGGGACCGGCAGGCCCAGACCCGAGACAAACAGCGCCATTGAGGCGAAGGACAGCGGGAACCCCGCCGCGACGCCCGAGGCAAAGCGCAGGAAGGCCCTGGGGGATGCCGGCTCGCGGAAGGTGAAGCGCGTGTGCAGCCAATAGCCGAAGGGCGTGACGAGGCCGAAAGAGACCAGCGTCATCGGCACGTAATGGCCGCCGGCGAGATCGCCCAAAATCATGATGGCGTTATGAGCCAGGGCGCAGAGGGCGCCGGCGGCGGCGTATCGCGCTGTGCGCGCGGCGGCGGGGGCGGCGCTCATGGCTGGACCAGAGTGGCGAAATTATTGCGCCAGGGCGCGATGCGCGCCTCGGCGACGAGCGCGGCGCGGCCAAAGCTGCCGGCGAGACGCTCGCGCGCCTCCTCGCGCGTCATATAGGCGATGCGGTCGCCGGTCAGCCAGCGGTCGGAGAGATAGCCGAGCCAATAGATCGGCGTGTAATTGCGCTCCCATTCCTTCAGCACCATGGCGCCGCCGGGCGCCAGCGCAAGCCGGATGGCATCGAGCAAACCTTGGCGCAGCTCCATCGGCACATGGTGCAGCACGTCTCCCAGCACCACGAGGTCATAGGCGCCGGGCTCCGACGCCGCGATCTGCTGGACGCTGCATTGCACGAAGCGCACACGCTCCCGCGGGCCGCCGTACAGGCGCCCCAGCCTCGGGGTCAGGTCAATGGCGGTGATGGCCGCCCCCGGCCAGGCGGCGCGCAGCTTTTCGGTGACCGCGCCCTCGCCGCAGCCGACCTCGAGAATGCGCCGCGCCGAGGGTTTCCACTGGCGCAGCCGCTCAACGTAGGAATCGATGTCGAAAAAGAAGGCGCGGTAAGCATTGCTCACCTGGCGTTCGTAGGGGCCGAACAGCCCGCGCACGATGGCTCCGATGGACATGTTTAAAACGCGCCTCCGAGTTTGGCGCGCAGGCGCGGCGCGACCCGTTCGACGATGCGGCTGTCGCGGAAATAGCGGTGAATGCCGGCGGGACCGAGCTTTAGGACATCCGACACGGCGCGCGGCAGGGCGCCGAAATCGCCCGCTGAGGCGCCCGCCAGCGCGGTGTTGACGGAGATCGAGGCGCGGCCGGCGCGCTCGATGTTTTTTGAACGGGCGCCAAGCCCCGGCAAATGCCGGTCGAGCACGATATTCATCTGCTTGGCGAAATCCGCCGCGTTGCGGCTGCCGGTCATGGTCAGCGAACCCCCGTGGATGCGAAACGCTGTCGTGACAGCGCTGTGGCAGGCGACGGGGCCATGGGCGGCGAGCTTCAGCCAGATGTCCCAGTCGGCGGTGTACCAAAGGGATTCGTCGAGGCCGCCGCAGGCGATCCATGCGTCTTTGCGATAAATCGGCGCGGGAGTGGCGACGAAATTCTGCACGAGCAGGCGCTCCATCACGAGTTCGCCCGGCACGTCGCCGCCCTGAGGCAGCGGACAGCGCCAGATGCCCAATGCGCGCCCGGCGCGGTCGATGATGGCGCTGGGCGCGAGGTGCAGCGCGGCGCCGGGCGCCGCTTGGAGCCATGCCCGCGCCGCCTTGGCGCGGCCGGGCAGCCAGAGATCGTCCTGATGCAGCCAGGCGATATGCGGCGCGCGCGCGAGCTGCGTGCCGGCGTTGGTTTTGGCATGCCACATCGGCAGATCGGGGCGGTCAAATATGCGAAGATTCAGGCGGTCCGAAAACGTCCGGGCGATTTCGAGGGTCGCGGGCTCCGGCGAACTGTCAATGACGATGACTTCGATGCCCGCATCGGCTTGGCTGGCGAGAGAGGCCAGCGATGCGCCGATCCAGTCCTGGCCGCGCCAGGCGGGCATGATCACGCTCAGCCATGGCGTCCCGGCTTCATCGGTTTCAGGCAGCACGGCGCTTCTCCGCCGGAGGCTGCACGGCCTGTTGCGTCTGGGCGGCGGCGGCGGATTTGTTTTTCAGGAAATCGGCCTCATTGCCGTTGATGACCGCGAGCAGAAATCCGCCGAGGGCGTTCTGCGTGCCCATCACAATCATCGTCGTGCCGATCACGGCCGGCAACACGTTGGCAATGGGGCCGTAGCGCCCGGCGGACCAGCGGGCGAGCACGGTCAAAAGCACGGTCAATCCGCCGAGCGCCAGCGCGCCGCCCGTCAGGAGCATGGTTTCCAGCGATACCCATCGCGCCAGCCGCCGCGACCATGCGCCGGCGCGGCGGTAACCCTCGCGGATGCCGTAAAGCGAGGCGGCCCCCGCCAGCAGCAGCGTGATATGGCTGACGCCAAGCATCGCGCCGGCGAGAATGACCCAGTAATTGCCGATCACAGAGGCGCCTGAAAGGCCCATCAGCGCGATCATTGTTGCGTAGCCCAGCACGCTCAGGGAGGCGAGGCCCATGAGGGCGGCGGGCGCGCCGAACAGCCAGGCGGGCGCGAGCATCAGGAGATAGCGCAGGTGGCGCCAGCCGTCGCGCCAGGGCCGCAGATGCGGCGCGCGGTCGCGCAGATCCGGCGACAGGGTGGCGGGGACTTCGGCGATGCGCACGCCTTTCAGCGCGGCTTTGATGACCATTTCGCTGGCAAATTCCATGCCCGCGCCGCGCAGGCCAAGCTCGTGAAAGCAGTCTTTCGTCAGGGCGCGCAGGCCGCAATGGGCGTCCTCGATGCCGGAGCGGAACAGCAGATTGAGCACACCGGTCAGCACGGGGTTGCCGATGTAGCGGTTTTTCCACGGCATGGCGCCCTTGGCGATGCCGCCCTTGAAGCGCGAGCCCATGCAAAGGTCCGCGCCGTTGCGCAGCGCCTCCACCATGGCGAAGGATTCGCGGAAATCGTAGGAGCCGTCGGCATCGCCCATGACGATGTAGCGGCCAAGCGCCGCCCTCGCGCCGCCGGCCAACGCGGCGCCATAGCCGCGCGCCTCGACGCTGACGACACGCGCGCCGAGCGAGGCGGCTATCTCCTGGCTGCCGTCGGTGCTGCCATTGTCAGCGATGACGATCTCGCCGCGCATGGCCATGCGGCTATGCATATCGTCGAGGGCCTCGCGGGCGTTGGCGATGCACATGGGCAGGCACTGAGCTTCATTGAGACAGGGCATGACGATGGTCACGTCCACGCGCGTTTCCCCGCCGATGGAATAATCCGGCTTTGCCGTGCTCATGAGGGGGCTCCTGCCTCGAGCATTAACCGTAAGGGGGGAAACCTTAACGTTGCGTTCATTTATGGCGGGCAAAGCGGCCGCATTGGCGTCTTTGCGGCGAATCCGCTAAAGTTCGGCATGGAGATCGTCATGCATATGCTGCGCTTTACGGGCCTTGCCGTGTTTCTGCTGGGCGGGGCCTATCTGACCGCGCTGGCCGACGCGCCGCGTGCCGGCCGAATGCCCAAGCCCGCCGCCGGCCCGGCGACGCTGCTCACTTTCGCGAAGGAAAATCCCGATTGCGAGGAATGGACCAACGCCTGCCAGGTCTGCACCCGCGACGTTAAAGACGGCCCGCAATGCTCGCTCCCCGGAATCGCCTGCACGCCGGGGGTGATGGTGTGCCGGGTGAAGGTGAAGGGGAAGTAGGGCGCTCAGCGATAGACGGACGCTCCGTGACCGATTTTCAGGACGGGGATGCGGCGGGTGTCGTCCCTTATTTCGTGGATTAGATGACAGCCGCCCAGCCGATAGCGCCACAAGCCGCCAAGCGGGCCAAATCCGCATTGCCGAAAATTGCGGCGCGAGGCCCGCGTTTGCCCTCCTATTTGCAGGAAACTGGAATTTCAGGCGTGCTGGCATTACACTGTGTGGTGTTACACCAAGCATCAACTTGACCGGTGGCAGCCATGGCGTCAGCTTTTCAACGTGCCGTCTATTCCGTTGAACCGGAAGTGCTCGCGCGATTCAATTCACTCTACGAGCCGCGGGAGCGGAGCAAACTCGTCGAACAGTTTTTGGGCCAAAAGGTG
>JANYFM010000141.1 GCA_025362655.1 Hyphomicrobiales bacterium
GCGCCGCTGACCTTCCTGATCGTTCTGCTCGCGGCGATGGCGGTGACGGGGTTTTGGAGCTGGGCGATTGAGCGCCTCGCCTACCGGCCTCTGCGCGGCTCCTTCCGCCTCGCGCCGCTGATATCCGCCATTGGCATGTCGATCTTCCTCGCCAATTTCGTGCAGGTCGCGCAGGGCCCGGACAATCTCTCGGTGCCCTCGATGTTCAATGATTTCATCAAACTCACCGACGGTCCTTTTGTGGTGACCGTGTCCTACACCAAACTTCTGATCATGGCGGTGACCGGCGTCCTTCTCGGGGTGTTCTGGTTCATCGTTCAAAAAACGCCGCTCGGCCGCGCCCAGCGCGCCTGCGAACAGGACCGCAAAATGGCGGCGCTGCTGGGCATTGACGTCGACCGCACGATTTCCATCACTTTCATCATGGGCGCCGCGATCGCCGCCGTCGCGGGCGCGCTTTACATGGTCTATTACGGCTCGCTGAATTACAACGACGGCTTTGTGCCGGGCGTCAAAGCCTTCACCGCCGCGGTGCTGGGCGGCATCGGCTCGCTGCCGGGCGCGGTTATCGGCGGCATTCTGATCGGCCTGATTGAGACTTTTTGGCAGGGATACTTCAAGGCTGACTACAAGGATGTCGCGGTGTTCTCCATTCTCGCGATCACCCTGATTTTCATGCCCACAGGCCTGCTCGGCCGGCCCGAAACAGAGAAGGTGTGAGCATGGCGGGGAACCCCCAGGTGAACCCCCAAGGCTACCCACACGCCATCCGCGCGGCGTTTTGGGATGCGGCGCGCGCCGGCGCCGCGGCCGCCATCCTCGCCTTTCCGATCCTCGCCTTGCGCGCTTATCAAAACGGCCGGGGCGAGCTTGTGCTGCGCGAGCGCTGGCACTGGATGGCCATCGCCGCGGGCGTTGTGTTTCTCGCGCGCTTTGCTTATCACGCGCGCGGCAATTTCGGCGCCGCCCGCGCCGCGGCGCCTGCCGCGCGCGGGCTCCCCGCCCTGCCCGGCGCGCTCAAGCCATGGCTCGCCGGTTTGACGGTCGGCTTCCTCTTCGCCTTCCCCCTGCTGGCGCTGTGGCTGCTGGGGCCGCAGGCCTCGCTGAAATGGATATCAACATTCGGCATTGATATTCTGATTTACGTGATGCTCGGATGGGGCCTCAACATCGTCGTCGGCCTCGCGGGCCTGCTGGATCTGGGCTACGTCGCGTTTTACGCGGTCGGCGCCTATGCCTACGCGCTGCTGTCGACGAAATTTGGTTTCTCCTTCTGGATTTGCCTGCCGCTCGCCGGCATTCTCGCGGCGTTCTGGGGCATCTTGCTGGGACTGCCGGTGCTGCGCCTGCGGGGCGATTATCTTGCAATCGTCACGCTCGCTTTTGGCGAGATCATCCGCGTTGTGCTGGTTAACTGGGGGGATTTTTCCAACGGCCCCGCCGGCATCATCTCGATCCCCTATGTGACATTTTTCGGCATTCCCTTCGTCGATGCCGACAACGGTTTTGCCGCGCGGTTCGGGCTGGAATTCCTGCCGATTCACCGCACGATTTTCCTGTTCTATCTGATCCTGTGTCTCGCTCTGCTGACCAACTGGGTGGCGCTGCGCCTGCGCCGCCTGCCAATCGGGCGCGCCTGGGAGGCGCTGCGCGAGGATGAGATCGCCTGCCGGTCGCTCGGCATCGACACGGTCTCCACAAAGCTGACGGCCTTTGCGCTGGGCGCCATGTTCGCCGGGTTTGCCGGCGCGTTCTTCGCGGTGAAACAGCATTTCATCAACCCCGACAGTTTCCGCTTCATTGAAAGCGCCTCCATACTCGCCATTGTTGTGCTTGGAGGCATGGGTTCGCAGACCGGCGTCGCGCTCGCCGCCGTGGCGATGGTCGGCGGCACGGAAATGCTGCGCGAGCTGGATTTTCTCAAGCAAATTTTCGGCAGGGAATTTGATCCCGCGCAGTACCGCATGCTGATTTTCGGCCTCGCGATGGTGCTGATGATGATCTGGAAGCCGCGCGGCTTCATTTCGGCGCGCACGCCCTCGATTTTCCTGAAAGAGAAACGCGCCATTTCCGCCAGCCACGTTAAAGAGGGGCATGGATGAGCGCCGTTCTCCTTGCTGTCGAGCGCCTCACCATGCGTTTCAGCGGGCTGACCGCGGTGGATGACCTCTCGTTTGAAGCGCGCCGCGGCGATATCACCGCCCTCATCGGCCCCAACGGCGCGGGGAAGACGACGGTCTTCAATTGCATAACCGGGTTTTACAAGCCGACGCGCGGCCGCCTCGCATTCGCGCGGGAGGGCGCCGCGGACGCGGGCGCTGTCGCCGCGCTCACCCGCTCCGGCGCCCGCGGCGCGCGCTCCCCCGCCGGCGATCTCCATCTGCTGGAGCGCATGCCCGATCACGAGATAGCCCGCCGCGCGCGGGTGGCGCGGACGTTTCAAAACATCCGGCTTTTTTCCGGCATGACGGCGCTCGAAAATCTCGTCGTCGCCCAGCACAACGCGCTGATGCGCGCCTCCGGCATGACGCTGTTTGGCTTGCTGGGCCTGCCGGGATGGCGCAGGGCGGAGCGCCGCGCGGTGGAGCGCGCCGCCGCCTGGCTGGAGCGCATCGGCCTGTCCGCCCGCGCCGACGATCCCGCCGGCGATTTGCCCTACGGCGATCAGCGGCGCCTCGAAATTGCCCGCGCCATGTGCACCGGGCCCGCGCTGCTCTGCCTTGACGAGCCCGCCGCCGGCCTCAACCCGCGCGAATCCGCCGGGCTGAACAAACTGCTGCGCTCGATACGCGATGACGACGGCGTTTCCATTCTGCTGATCGAACACGATATGTCCGTGGTGATGGAAATCTCCGATCACGTCGTCGTGCTCGACTACGGCCGCAAAATTTCAGAGGGAACACCGGCGTTCGTGCGCGGCGACCCGAAAGTCATCGCCGCCTATCTCGGCGTCGATGATGAGGCGGAGGCGGCGCGGGCGGCGGCGGAAATCGAAGCGGCGGGAGCCGGCGCGCCATGACCGCAAAACCCCTGCTGACCATGCGCGGCGTTGAAACCTGGTATGGCAGCATCCTCGCGCTGAAGGGCGTCGATATCGATGTCGCCGAGGGCGAGATTGTCGCGCTGATCGGCGCCAACGGCGCGGGCAAATCGACGCTGATGATGACATTGTGCGGCAGCCCGCGCGCGCGCCGCGGCGCCATCGTCTTTGACGGACGCGACATCACGAACCTGCCGACCCACGAGATCGCGCGCGCCGGCATCGCCCAGTCGCCGGAGGGGCGGCGCATTTTCGCGCGCATGAGCGTGCGCGAGAATCTGCAAATGGGCGCTTCGGTTCTGCGGGGCGCGCATTTCGCGCGGGATATTGAGCGTGTGTTCGCGATTTTTCCGCGGCTGAAAGAGCGCGCCAGCCAGCGCGGCGGCACGTTGTCGGGCGGCGAACAGCAGATGCTCGCCATCGCCCGCGCGCTGATGAGCCGTCCGCGCCTGCTGCTGCTGGATGAGCCCTCGCTCGGTCTCGCGCCGCTGGTCGTCAAGCTGATTTTCGAGACCATCCGCGAACTCAATAAATCCGAGGGCCTGACGGTTTTTCTCGTCGAGCAGAACGCCTTTCACGCGCTCAAACTCGCCGGCCGCGCCTATGTGCTGGTCAACGGCGCGGTCACCATGACGGGAACCGGGCGCGAACTGCTGGCGCGCCCGGAAGTGCGCGCCGCTTATCTTGAGGGGGGCCATTGAAATGGAGCCCCTCGAAATCCTCGTTTCGTTTTCACGGGAAACTTTCATCTGGCTCGCGGTGACGCTGGCGCTGGGCGGGCCGGCCGCGGCGGCGGCGGGCCGGGCCATGGCGCGCGCCTGGCGGGGCGCGGGCCGCGCGGTGTTTTACGCGGCCATCCTCGCCGCCGCCTCCGGCTTTCTTTGCTATGCGCTGTTCTCGGTTGCCGCCATCCCCATGACCGCCATCGCCGCGGCTATCGTTGCCGGCGGCGCCGCGCGGGCCGCCGCGCTGTTGTCGCTCTGGGCGGCGGCCTGCTTGCTGCTGGGCCTGTGCGCTTACGCGGGCTGGCGCCTGACCCGCGCCCGCATGATGCGCGATCAATACGGGCAGCTTGACGGTTCCTGAGAGCCGGACCGCCGCGCGGCGGGACACGGCGCAATTATCCGCGTGACTTCGTCCCCAAAAACAACCATGTTTCTCCCCATGGCGGCGGGTCCGCCACAGGGCGCCTGTTTGGGCCGCTCACGATTTAGGGGAGACTCACATGAACAAGCTCTGGATAAAGGGTCTCGCGCTCGCGGCGGGACTGGGACTGGCGGGCGCCGCGCAGGCGCAGGTTAAAATCGGCATGGCCGGGCCGATCACCGGTCCAAGCGCCGCCACCGGCGCGCAGATGAAAAACGGCGTCGAACAGGCTGTGGAGGATATCAACGCGGCGGGCGGCATCCTCGGGCAGAAACTCACCATCGTCATCGGCGATGACGCCTCCGACGCCAAGCAGGGCGTTGCCGTCGCCAACAAATTCGTCGGCGAAGGCGTCAAATTCGTCATGGGCCATTACAATTCCGGCGTCTCGATTCCCGCCTCCGAAGTCTATCAGGAGAACGGCATTTTCCAGATTTCGCCGGCCTCGACGAACCCGAATTTCACCGAGCGCAAAATGTGGAACGTGTTCCGCACCTGCGGCCGTGACGACCAGCAGGGCCTCTATGGCGCCGAAGTTATCGTCAAGCGCTTCGCCGGCAAAAAAATCGCCGTCGTCCATGACAAAACCACCTATGGCAAAGGCCTCGCCGACGACGTGCTCAAGAACCTTAAAGCCAAGGGCGTGACGGAGGTTCTCTACGAGGGCATCAACACCGGCGAAAAGGACTATTCCGCCATCGTCTCGAAAATCAAGCAGACCGGCGCGGACCTCGTGTTCTTCGGCGGCCTCTACACCGAAGGCGGCCTGCTGACCCGTCAGATGCGCGATGCCGGCGTGAAAACCGTGCTGATGGGCGGCGACGGAATCGTGGCGGGCGAATTTGCCAGCGTCGGCGGCGCCGCTGTCGAGGGCTCGATCGCCACCTTCGGCCCCGACCCGACGAAAAAACCCGAATCCGCCGCCGTGGTGAAAAAGCTTGAGGCGAAAAAAATCAACCCGGAAAGCTACACGCTCTACAGCTACGCGGCGGTCCAGGTGATCAAGCAGGCGGCGGAAAAAGCCGGCTCGCTCGACCCGAAGAAAGTCGCCGAGGCCGCCCATTCCGGCATGATGTTCGACACCGTCATCGGAAAACTCTCCTTCGACGCCAAAGGCGACCGCAAGGACGTCGACTGGGCCACCTACATCTGGAAAAAAGCCGCCGACGGAAAGCTCGTTTACGAGCAGATGTGAGGCGGCGCTTTCGACTGAAGACAACAGCGCGGGCAGCGATGCCCGCGCTTTTTTTCGCTACCGCCACAGCGCCCGCGTCGCCCGTCTCGCGCCCTCCGCCAGCGCCTCAAACTTCGCCCAGACGATCTCCGGCTCAATCTCTGCGGGCTGGCCCGGCTCCAGCGTTGAGGCAAAGCCGCAATCGGTGCTGGCGATGACGCGGTGGCGCCCGACAATGCCCGCCACTTTGATGATGCGCTCGGCGACGAGATCGGGATGCTCGACGATGACCGAGGCGTGCGTGATGCAGCCCGGCGCAAGAATCCGCCCTTCCGGCAGCTTCACATGTTCCCAAACGCGCCATTCGTGCTCGTGGCGCGGATTGGCCATTTCAAATGAATAAACCCCCGCTTTGATCGTAACGATGAGATCGGCGAGATGCTTCATCTCCATGTCGCTGACGCGCGGCCCCATATTGATGCCGTAGCAGGTGTGGTGGCGCACGCGCTCTTCGGGAATATTGCGCAGCGCGTGGTTGAGCGCTTCGATGCGCCGCGCCGCCCATGCGCGGGCCCCGGCGATGTCGCCTTCGGGATGCAGCATGTAATGCATGGCGAGGCGGGGATCATCGATCTGCACGCAGAACCCCGCGGCCACGATGGCCTCGTACTCAACGCGCATCGCCTCGGCGACGGCATGCACATGCTCCTCATCGCTTTTGTAAAAGCGGTTCTCCATCAGCCCCGCGCAGCTCGACGGCGACACCGAGGGCATGAAGACATCGGCGGGATCGCGCCCCGCCAGCGCCGCTTTGAGATTGTCGATGTCGCTCTGCAAAGCCCCGTGCCCGGTATAGGCCAGCGCCGATGTGCAGGCCCAGCGCTGGCGCGCCGAGCCCGAATGCGCGCCGCCTTTGTAGAACGCGGGAAAAGCGAGATTCTCCCGCGTCACGCGCTCGCCCGGCTCCGGCGTGAACGGCGTCAGTCCCGCAAGACGCTCCGTCGCGTAAATCTGAAAGCTCGTCTTTGACTGCTCGCCGTCGCTGACGATGTCGAGGCCGAGTTCAATTTGCCTCGCCACGGTCGCGGCGACGGCGGCGCGGGTCTCGCGCGCCAGCGCCTCGGCGCTGAACGGCTGCTTTGTCATCCGCGCGAAAAGCAGCGCGGAGAGCGCGTCCGGGCGCGGCAGGCTGCCGGTGTGCGTTGTGAGGATGCGGTGTTGGCGCTCATCGGCGTGCGGCATGAAAGCCTCCCTTGTCGGGAGCAGCACTACCCCAGTTTCGCCAATGCGGGAAACGTCTCGATCAGCCAGAATGACAGGCTCTGCATGGAGCCGGTGAGAAAGGCGAGGCCGGTCAGCACCAACAGGGCGCCCATGCCTTTTTCCACCTTGCCGAAATGCGCCGAGAATTTCCTGATAAAACGAAAAAACGGTTCAATCGCCAGCGCCGCCGCCAGAAAGGGCACGCCGAGCCCCGCCGAGTAAACCGCCAGCAGAACGGCGCCTTTCAGCACCGTGTCCTCCGATCCCGCGACCGTCAAAATCGCCGCGAGGATCGGCCCGATGCATGGCGTCCATCCGAATGCGAAAGCGAGGCCCATGACGTAGGCGCCCCACAGGCCGGCGGGCTTGGCGGCTTCCACCCGTTTTTCGCGGTAAAGCAGGGCGAGCCGGAAAACTCCGAGAAAATGCAGGCCCATCGCTATGATTGCCAAGCCCGCGGCGATGCCAAGGATATCGCTGTACTCGCGGATCCATTGGCCAAAAACCGACGCCGTCGCGCCCAGCGCCACAAACACCGTGGTGAACCCCAGCACAAAAAGCAGGCCCGCCAGCGCCACATCGCGCCGCGCCCGCGCGCCGCCCGCCGCCGACAATTCCTCCAGCGTCGTGCCCGCGATGTATGTCAGATAGGGCGGCACCAGCGGCAGCACGCAGGGGCTCAGAAACGAGAGCAGCCCGGCGCCGGCCGCGGCCGCATAAGTGACTTCAGTTGCCATAAGGCCTCATAAGGGCAATGAGCGGTCACAGCAAAGCACGAAACGGTGACGCGGGCGTTTACAACTTTGAATGCGGCGCGGCGGGACCCTCACCCGGACGGGCAGGCCCCGGGCTTTCTCACGAACAAAAGCCCGCTGGAATAATGGCCGCCGCCCGGCTGCGCGCCGCAGGACACGTAACCCCGCGCCTCAACGTAGAGCCGCGTCAAAAAGGCCGTCCCGAATAAACAAAGAAAGGCGATGGCGAGACCTGTGGCGGTCAATGCCCGCTCCAGGTTTTGCGGAGCCCGGTTGCCCCTGAGCCACGCGATATAGGTCGCGATGCGAAACAGATAAAGCCCCGCCCCGGCCAGCGGCGCGAATGTCGAGGACGCGGCGATAAAGCGCTCGGGATAATCACGAAGCCCGTCAAGCTCGCGCAGATCAATGTATGCCTCCGCCAAAAGCAGCAGGCAGATCAGATCAAACACAAAGGCCAGCGGGCTTAGAAATTGCGCATTGGCCGAAAAGAAGCGCCCCGCCTCCCGGCGCTTTTCCGCCATCTCAGCGCATGCCGCCGTGTTGAAAGGCCAGTTGGGTTTGCAGCATGAAATCCGCATCGCGCCAAAAGCGGTCGATCAGATGGGCTTCGAATATCTGTTTTTCAATCTGCCGCTCATAGCGCTGAATGCCGAGCGCGGCTTGACGCATTTTTTTGGCAAGCTCTGTTTCAAACGCCATCATGCGGGCGACGGCGCGATCCGTCAGCTTGTATCTTTGATCCAGCCTTGTCAGCGCCACGCCAACCGCAAAACCAACCGCAAATGTGACGGCGAAAGCGACCACGCAGGGCGCGCCCAAAGTCACCACAACGACTCCCGCAAGAGCTCCGGCGGCGGCGCCAAGCGCGGCCTGGATGGCATCGGAGGTCACTTTCGTCAAAAGCCGCGCGAGGGAAAATTTATCAGCCATGATTTCCTGAAAAACATCGATGGCGACATAGGCGATGACCGCGATTTTAGCGCCCTTGGCCGCGTCTTTGGCGATCTCCCTTGATCCCACCACAAAACTGGCGACGTACGGATTGCTCTTGAGATAACGGGTTCCCTGAAGGAGGGGGCGCTGCCCGGGATTTCCCTTGAAAATGATATAGGCCTTGCCCTTCACTTCCTTGACGTAAGCGCTACCCAGCAATCCCAGCAGCCTGATCTGCCGCACCAGCGATTTGGTGCTAATCATCGATTGGACGCCCGCAACGCCATCAACGCCCGTTTCCTCCTTCATTTTATCGTTGGCTTCAATCACAGCTTTCAACGGCAAAATAAGGATGGTCGCATTCGCGCTCATTGAAATCCCCCCATCGATGGAAAAGATTATCGCCGCGCGGCTTTTGCGTCAAACGGGCGCTCTGCTCTGCGACGGAAAACATCCCGCGCCGGCGCGCCGGATGAACCTCAAAAGCAAATGCGCGCGAAGCCGGAAAATCCACGCGGCCGGCGTTTTTGACCGGGCATGGGCTTTTAATCTATTAAATGAGCGCCGCCGCATCACCGCTCCACCCATGATGCGGGCTGCCAAAGTTTGACCCGCGGCTGTCGAAAGCCCTATGCGCAATCTCATCACCGATGTGAACGGCCTCAGCGCCGGCAACGCCCACGACGCAAAGCTCGCGTCGGGCGTCACCGCGCTCATTTTCGACCGCCCTGCCCCAGCCTCCATCGCTATTCACGGCGGCGCGCCGGGCGTCCGCGACACCGCGCTGCTGGAGCCCGGCATGACCGTCGGCGCGGTGGACGGGCTGGTTCTCTCAGGGGGCTCCGCCTTTGGTCTCGACGCCATGGGCGGCGCGCAGGCTTGGCTGCGCGAACGGGGGCGCGGATTTGACGTGCGCGGCGCGAAAGTGCCCATCGTGCCCGGCGCCATACTGTTTGATCTGCTCAACGGCGGCGACAAAGCTTGGCAGCGGATGCCGCCCTATTGGGAGCTTGGCCATGCCGCGGCCGCCGCCGCCGGCAAAGAATTCGCGCTCGGCACCGCCGGGGCCGGCTACGGCGCCGCGACAGCCAATTTCAAAGGGGGCCTCGGCTCGGCCAGCGCCAAGACTCCCCGGCATTTCACCGTCGGCGCCCTCGTGGCGGTTAACGCCGTGGGCTCGGCGGTGATTGGCGAGGGCCCGCATTTCTGGGCCGCGCCCTTTGAACAGGGCTCGGAGTTTGGCGGCCTTGGCATGCCCGCCAGACTGAATAAGACCGGCCTCGCCATGCGCCTCAAAGGCGATGCGCCGCAAAACACCACCATCGCCATCATCGCGACAGACGCGCGCTTTGGCAAAGAGGAATGCGCGCGCATCGCGCTGATGGCGCAGGGCGGCATGGCCCGCGCTCTGCGGCCCGCCCACGCTCCGATGGACGGCGACATCGTCTTCGCCGCCGCGACCGGCCGCCATCCCGGCACCATCACATCGCGCGACCTGACGGAAATCGGCTTGCTCGCCGGCGACTGCCTCGCGCGGGCCATCGCGCGCGCAATCTTTGAGGCGACAGCGCTGCCCTTCAAGGGCGCCCAGCCCGCCTGGCGCGACCGGCACGCCGGCATGCTTCAATCGGCGCCGACACCCAGGTAAAGATGCTGCGCCTCCTCGTCTGTGCGAAGCGCCGCGCAGGCGCCGCGCCAAACAATTTTGCCGCGGTCCAGCACAATCGCGTCGCGCGCGAATTCCAGCGCGAGATCGACCTTTTGCTCAACCAGAATAATCGTCAGCCCGCTCTCGTCGCGGATTTTGGACAGAGCCGCGAACAATCCCTCGACGATGATCGGCGCAAGCCCCTCCATCGGCTCGTCAAGCAGCAGCACATCGGGCTTGCCAACAAGCGCGCGCCCCACCGCCAGCATCTGCTGTTCGCCGCCCGAAAGCTGGTTGCCGGCATTGCCGCGCCGCGCGGCAAGACCGGGAAACAAATCGAACACCGCCGCCGGCGTCCAGCCGCCCGGCAGCGCCGCGACGGCGAGATTTTCCGCCACCGTCAGCGAAGGAAAAATGCGCCGCTCCTGCGGCACATAGCAAAGCCCCGCGTGAACGCGCTCATGGGTCGGCATCCGCCCGATGGATTTTCCGCCCAGCAAAATTTCGCCCGACTTCAGGGATGTCAGCCCCATCAGCGTCGCCAGCATTGTCGTCTTGCCGACGCCGTTGCGGCCGAGCACGGCAAGCGCGGCGCCGGCCGGCGCCTCAAACGAAATTCCGTCGAGAACGACAGTCGGGCCGTAGCCCGCGACGAGATTGTCGATTTTCAGCCCGGCGCTCATGCGACGCTCCGCCCGAGATAGACCGAGCGCACGCGGGGATCAGCGGCGATTTGCGCGGGCGGCCCGCGGGTCAGCACGGCGCCCAAAACCAGCACGACAATCTCTTTGGCGAATTTGAACACAAGGTCCATGTCATGCTCGATCAGCAGAATCGCGATATCCGCCGGCAGCCGCCCAAGCGCGTCGTGAATGAGATGCGCCTCGGACGAGGGAATGCCCGCGCCCGGCTCGTCCAGCAGCATGACGCGCGGCTTCAGCGACAGCGCGATGGCAATTTCCAACAGCCGCTGCTCGCCATAGGGCAGCAGCGACACGCGCCGGTCCCCTGCATGGCCGATGCCGGTTTCCTCCAGATAGCCCTGCGCTTCGTCAAGGCAGGCCCGCCATTGCGGCCCGTAGCGCAGCAGTCTCCAGGCATATTTTTCGCGCTCGGCGACGGCGACGGCGACATTGTCGCGCGCGTTCGCCTCCATCAGCAGCGTGTTGATCTGGTGCGTGCGCGCCAGCCCCCGATGCACCCGCTTTTCAGGGCTCATCCGCTCAATGCGCGCGCCCTCGAGCGTGATCTCCCCGGCGTCGCTCGAAAGCATGCCTGTCAGGAGATTGACCAGCGTGGTTTTTCCCGCGCCATTGGGGCCGATCAGCCCGATGCGCGCGCCTTTGGCCACATCAAGATCGACGTTCCGCGTCACCGCCAGAGCGCCGAAATTTTTGGCGAGGCCGCGCACGCTCAGGATGGGCGCGCCGCCGCTCATGGCGCCGCTCCCGGCGCGCCGCCACGGCGGAGCTTGCGGCGCGCCGTCTCGATCACGCCCATCAGCCCGCCATCGAAGAACAGCACGATGGCCACAAGAAGAATACCGATGACAAACATCCAGTAGAAGGGATTGATCGCGCCGGCGACGTCCTGGACCAGCACATAGATCGTCGCGCCGACGAAGGCGCCGTAGAGCCGCCGCTCGCCGCCCAGAAC
Source organism: Hyphomicrobiales bacterium (assembly GCA_025362655.1). Classification (GTDB taxonomy): domain Bacteria; phylum Pseudomonadota; class Alphaproteobacteria; order Rhizobiales; family Beijerinckiaceae; genus Terripilifer. The sequence goes on from JANYFM010000141.1 coordinate 11,619, forward strand.
CAGCATGACCGCGACAATGCCGGAGGTCAGCAGCTCAAACACGCTTAAGCCCACAAGCCGCGTCGTCTGCGCCGACAGCGCGCCCGCCGTGCCCGCCATCGCCGCCGATAGGGCATACATCGCCACCAGCCGCAGCCATACCGGCGTTCCGATGGCGCGCATCCGCTTGGCGTTCTGCCGCACGCCGTCGAGGGATCGTCCAAACGGCGAGCGCACAACGCGCCAGCTGATGAGGAACCAAACAAACAGCACGCCAAGGCAATAAAGAAAGGATGTTTTTCCCCAGAGATCAAAGCGGAACAATCCGAAAACCGCTCCCGGCCTGATGCCGGCCAGCCCGTCGTCGCCGCCGGTGAGATCGCGCATGTGATTGGCGGCCTCGTGCAAAATCGCGGCGATCGCAAGGGTCAGCATCAGCAGCGTTTCCCCGCGCGTGTGCAGGATCAGCGCGCCCGTGACGAGGCCGAGCGCCGCGGCGGCCAGCGTCGCCGCCGCGAGCCCGAGCAGCGGATCGGCGCTCACGTGCAGATTGAACAGCCCGGCGGCATAGGCGCCGAAGCCGAAGAATGCCGCATGGCCGAGCGTGATGATTCCCGCATAGCCCAGCGCCAGATCCAGCGACAGCGTGAACAGGATCATGATGAGAATATTGACGCCGAGCGAGTGATATCCGTCGGCAAGGAAAAAGAACGCCAGCGCCAGCAGCCAGGGCAGGGCGTGCCACAGCGCGGAGGGCTCGTCCGACTTGGATTGCGGTATCGCGCTCATGCCGCGGACTTCGGCGGCAGCAGTCCGTTCGGGCGCCACAGCAGCAGCCCGAAGACCAGCAGATACAACAGAAACCCGCCGAATTGCGGCACAATATAACGCCCCGCCGTGCCGACAACGCCGATCAGCAGCGCCGCGGCGAGCGAGCCGCGAAAACTCCCCATGCCGCCGACGGCCACGACGATGAGGAAATAAACGAGATAGCGCAGCGCATAGAACGGCTCCAGCGGCATGATGCCCGCGCCGACCGCCGCGCCGAACCCCGCGAGCGCGCAGCCTCCGGTGAACGTCAGGAAGAACAGCCGGCTGACGTTGATGCCCACCGCCCGCGCCATTTGCGCGTCATCGACGGCCGCCCGCAGCTTCGCGCCGAAAAGCGTGCGCTCCATAATCAGCCAAACGCCGAGCGCCATAACCGCGCCGACACCGATCAGAAACAGCCGGTACAGCGGATACGAGCGGTAGCCGATGTCCACCATCCGGTCGAGCCAGTCCGGCACAATCGCCGGAAGCGGCGTCGATCCCGCAAACAAAGTCAGCGCGGCGATGGCGATGAAACACAGGCCGATGGTCAGCAACACATGCTGTAATTCGGCCTTGCGGTAGAGGGGCCGAAAGACAGTGACCTCCGCCAGCGCGCCCGCGGCGCCCGCCGCCGCGCCGGCAAGCAGACAGCTGACGAGAAACGGCACGCCTTTCAGCGTCAGCGCGGTGGCGACGTAACCGCCGAGCATGGCGAAGGCGCCGTGCGCAAGATTGACGACGCGCATCAGCCCCATGGTGACGGTGAGTCCGACCGAGATGATGAACAGAATCATCCCATAGGCGACGCCGTCGAGAAGAATGGTGACGGCCCGCATGCCCGTCCGCCCTGATTATTTGGCGTTCGGATTATCGTCCTTCCAGGGGTCGCGCGCGCCCTCCACCGTGGTGAAATCCTGATTGATGAGAATGCCGTCCTTCTTCTCGACGCGGCGGATGTACACGTTCTGGATGATGTCGCGCTCGACCGGATCGAACTTGATCGGGCCGCGCGGGCTTTCATAGGTCTTCGATTTCATGAAGGCGATCGCCTGATCGCCGGTGAAGCGCGGCCCCAGCGCCCGCACGGTTTCGTAAACGAGGTTCATGCCGTCCCAGCCGGCGATGGACGCCATATCCGGCACTGTATCCGGGCCGGCTTGGTCAACGAGCGCCTTGCGGAAAGCGATATTCTCCGGCCGCTGGTTGGATTCCGTGTAATGCACCGACGAGATCGTGCCAATCACGCTGTCGCCGAACGAGGGCAGGAAAATCTGCTGCACCTCGCCGCCCGCCAGAAGTTTGATGCCCGCCGCCTTCAGGCCGCGCCGGTCAAACTCGCGCACCATGGCGATGGAGGGCGCGCCCGCCGGCGCAAAGACGAACAGCGCCTCGGCCTTGGATTGCAGCACGCGTTCCATATAGGGCGCGAAATCCGTGACCGACAGGGGAATCCGGTCCTTGCCCAGCATCTTGCCGCCGCCCTTCTCAAAATTTTTGACGAAGGCATCCTCGGCGTCATGCCCGGGCGCGTAATCGCTGGCGAGGGTATAAGCGGTCTTGATGCCGTTCTTCGCCGCCCATTCGCCCAGCGGCTTGATGATTTGCGGCAGCGTCATGCTGACGCGCAGAAAATACGGCGATTTGCGGGTGATGATCGCCGTCGCCGCGTTGAGGATGATGGTCGGCATTTTGGATTCGGTGATGACCTCCGCCACAGCCAGAGCGTCCGGCGTCAGTGTGAAGCCGCCGAGCATCTGAACCTTCTCGCGCAGGATCAGCTCTTCGGCGAACTGCCGCGATTTGGAGGCGTCGCCGGCGCCCTCGTCGCGCCAGATCACCTGGATTTCATGGCCGTTGACCATTTTGCCATTGAGCTTCTGGTAAGCGTCGATGGAATCCTTGAACTGCTTGCCCCAAACGGCGAACGGTCCGGAAAACGGCGCGATGATGCCGAACTTGACGACCTCCGCCCGCGCCTGCGCCGCGCCAAAAACAGCGGCCGCCGCAGCCAGAATGAGCGCTGTTTTTTTCATAGTGCCTCCCCGAAAATTTATCGACGCGTTCCCGGCGGTCATGTTTGGGAACAATGCCGCGCGCTGTCAATCTCGCCGCGGGGGAATTGGCGTTTCGCTTCGTGTCACGCCGCCGGCACCCGCGACACCTCGACGTCCCAGCTGTCGCCGTTGGGTCCGTGGGTTGTCACCACCCGCGCGCCGTGCCCGGCGGGTATGCTCACCTCCACGTCCCGGTCCGGCAGCACAATGATGCGCCTGCCGCCGATGACCACCATGACTGGAATTTTACGCTCAATAAGGCGCGCCGCGCTGGTCTTGATGGTTGGATAATAACGCTCGCCCCGCCACGCGGCGGGCCAGGCGGGATCCGC
>JANYFM010000146.1 GCA_025362655.1 Hyphomicrobiales bacterium
CGACGGGCACGCCGTCAAGCTCAAACATGATGCGGCCGGGCGCCACGCGGCAGGCCCAGAACTCGGGCGCGCCCTTGCCCTTGCCCATGCGGACCTCCGTCGGCTTCTTCGAGACGGGCACGTCTGGGAACACGCGGATCCAGACGCGGCCGGCGCGCTTCATGTGGCGGGTCAGGGCGCGGCGCGCGGCCTCGATCTGGCGCGCGGTGACGCGTTCGGGCTCCAGAGCCTTCAGCCCGTACTGGCCGAAGTTCAGTTGGAAGCCCGCTTTCGCGACGCCGCGGATTCGGCCCTTGAAGGCCTTCCGGAATTTCGTGCGCTTGGGTTGCAGCATGGTTCGTCTCTATTCCCGTTTTAACCGGATTCAGGCCGCGTCGCGGTCGCGGCGCGGACGGCGTTCGCCGCCGCCGCCGCCCTGCTCCTGGGCCGCGAATTTCTTGTCCTGCGCCATCGGATCATGCTCAAGGATTTCGCCCTTGAAAATCCAAACCTTGATGCCGCAGGTGCCGTAGGCCGTGTGCGCCGTGGCAACGCCGTAATCGATGTCGGCGCGCAGCGTGTGCAGCGGCACGCGCCCCTCGCGGTACCATTCCAAGCGGGCGATTTCCGCGCCGCCGAGACGGCCCGAGCAATTGATCCGGATGCCCTCGGCGCCGAGACGCATGGCCGACTGAACCGCGCGCTTCATGGCGCGGCGGAAGGCAACGCGGCGCTCCAGCTGCTGGGCGATGGAATCGGCGACAAGCGTCGCATCGACCTCGGGCTTGCGCACCTCGACAATGTTGATGACGACCTCGGAATCCGTGAGGTCGGCGACCGACTTGCGGATTTTATCGATATCGGCGCCTTTCTTGCCGATGACGACGCCGGGGCGGGCCGACTGAATCGTCACACGGCACTTTTTGTGCGGGCGCTCGATGATGATTTTCGACACAGCCGCCTGCTTGAGGGTCTTCATCAGAACCTCGCGGATTTTGATATCCTCGTGCAGCAGCTTGGAATACTCGCCGCGGGCCGCGTACCAGCGCGAATCCCAGGTGCGGTTGATCCCGAGCCTCAGGCCGATCGGATTGACTTTCTGTCCCATCTAATTCTCCTCAGGCCTTCGCGGCTTCAGCCGGGGCTTGAACTTCGCGCACGACGATCGTCAGATTCGAAAACGGCTTCTCGATGCGCCCCGCCCGGCCGCGGGCGCGCGGGCTGAAGCGTTTCATCACGAGGGCCTTGCCGACATGCGCCTCGGCGACGACGAGATCGTCGACATCAAGGGAATGGTTATTCTCGGCGTTGGCGATGGCGCTCTCCAAAGCCTTCTTCACTTCAACCGCGCTGCGCTTGCGCGAAAACTCGAGATCGGCCAGCGCCGTCTCAACCCGCTTGCCGCGGATGAGCTGCGCCAGAAGATTGAGCTTCTGCGGCGACACGCGCAGCATGCGCGCCACGCATTTGGCCTCGTTGTCCTTGAGCGCCCGCGGCGTCTTTTCCTTGCCCATGATCAGGCCCTCTTAACTTTCTTGTCCGACGCATGGCCATGGAATGTGCGCGTCGGCGAAAACTCGCCGAACTTGTGGCCGATCATGTCCTCGGTCACATTGACCGGGATATGCTTGTGGCCGTTGTAAACACCGAAGGTCAGGCCGACGAACTGCGGCAGGATGGTGGACCGGAGGCTCCAGATTTTGATCACTTCGTTGCGGCCCGAGGCGCGCGACGTATCGGCTTTCTTCAGCAGATATCCGTCAACGAACGGGCCCTTCCAGATCGAGCGGGTCATGGATCAGCCCTTCTTCTTGCGGACGTGCCGCGATGCGATGATGAATTTCGTGGTCGATTTGTTCGAACGTGTCTTCTTGCCCTTCGTGGGCTTGCCCCACGGAGACACCGGATGACGCCCGCCTGACGTGCGGCCCTCGCCGCCGCCGTGCGGATGATCGACGGGGTTCATGACAACGCCGCGGTTGTGCGGGCGCTGGCCGAGCCAGCGGTGGCGGCCCGCCTTGCCCATCGATGTGTTCATGTGGTCGGGATTTGAAACAGCGCCGACCGAAGCATAGCACTGGCCGTGGATCAGGCGTTGTTCGCCCGAATTCAGGCGCACAATCACATAACCCTGATCACGCCCGACGATCTGGGCGTAAGTGCCGGCGGACCGCGCCATGGCGCCGCCCTTGCCGATTTTCATCTCGACATTATGGACGATGGTGCCGACAGGCATGCTGGCCACCGGCATGGCATTGCCCGGCTTCACGTCAACCTGCGTCCCCGAGACCACCTCATCGCCAACAGACAACCGCTGGGGAGCAAGAATGTAGGACAGCGTGCCGTCGGTATAACGGATCAGCGCGATAAAAGCGGTGCGGTTCGGATCATATTCGAGCCGCTCCACCTTGGCCGGCATATCCGCCTTGCGCCGCTTGAAATCGACGATGCGATAGGTTTGTTTATGTCCGCCGCCGCGGAAACGCACAGTGATGCGCCCGGTGTTGTTGCGGCCGCCCTGCGAATGCTTGCCCTCGGTCAAAGCCTTGATCGGCTTGCCCTTGAAAAGCTCGCTGCGGTCGACAATCACAAGCTGGCGAAGGCCAGGTGTGACGGGTTTAAAAGTTTTTAACGCCATGGTTTCGTTCCTGCAATCGCGCTCACAGACCGGTGGTCACGTCGATCTTGTGGCCCTCGGCGAGGGTCACGACCGCTTTCTTGACGTCCGACTGCTGTCCCTTGGTTCCGCGGAACACTTTCTTTTTGCCCTTGCGGATAAGCGTGTTGACGCCCGCCACCTTGACATCGAAGAGGCGCTCAACCGCCGCTTTGATCTGCGGCTTGGTGGCGTCCATGCGGACTTTGAACACAACCTGATTGTGGTCGGACGCCATGGTCGCCTTTTCCGTGATGACCGGGGAGACGATCACATCGTAATGCCGGGTGTCGGCGAAGCGCGCTGCGTCACTCATTTGAATCGGGCCTCCAGCGCTTCGAGAGCGGCCTTTGTCAGAACCAGCTTGTCGCGGCGAATGATGTCGTAAACGTTGATGCCCTGAACCGGCAGCACATCGACGGTGTGAAGGTTGCGCGCCGCCATCGAAAGGTTGGCGTTGGTCCGCGCGCCGTCAATGATCAGCACCGAGGCAAGGCCGATTTTGGCAAAGCTGTCTTTCAAATCGCGTGTCTTCGGCGCGGCCAGATCAGCGTTCTGCCAAACGATAAGGCCGCCGCCGCGGGCCTTCGCCGACAGCGCGTGTTTCAGCGCGAGGGCGCGCACCTTCTTGGGCAGATCATGCGCGTGACTGCGCACCTGCGGGCCGAAGGCCCTGCCGCCGCCGCGGAACTGCGGCACGCGGGCCGAGCCGTGGCGGGCGCCGCCGGTGCCCTTCTGCTTGTACATTTTCTTGCCGGTGCGCCAGATATCCGCGCGGTTCTTGACGGCGTGCGTGCCGGCGCGGCGCTTGGCGAGCTGGTAGCGGATCATGCGCGCGATGAGATCCTCGCGCGGCTCAAGACCGAAAATATCATCTTTGAGCTCGATGGAGCCCGAGGACGCGCCTTCGAGCGACGTGATGTCGATCTTCATGGGCTCAGCCCTCCTTCGCTGCGGCGGCGGGCGCCGGCTCTTCCTTCACCCGGAATTTTCCGGGATTGGGAACATCCTTCGGCAGCGCCTTCTTGACGGCGTCGCGGATGCGGATATAGCCGCCCGCGAAACCGGGAACCGAACCTTCAACGAGGATCAGGCCGCGCGCCACGTCTGTCCGCACGACGCGCAGATTCAACGTGGTCACAGTCTCAACACCCATGTGGCCGGCCATTTTTTTGTTCTTGAACGTCTTGCCCGGGTCCTGGCGGCCGCCGGTGGAGCCGTGCGAGCGGTGCGAAACCGAAACGCCGTGAGTGGCGCGCAGGCCGCGGAAATTCCAGCGCTTCATCGGGCCGGCGAAGCCTTTGCCGAGCGACGTGCCGGAAACGTCGACAAACTGGCCGACGACAAAATGATCGGCGGTGATTTCAGCGCCGACGGGAAGCATCTTGTCGTCCGCGACGCGAAACTCCTCAATGCGCATTTTGGGCTCCACCTTGGCGATTGCGAAACGCTCGCGCTCAGCCTTCGGCACATTGTTGGGCTTGGCGCGGCCGAAGCCGAGCTGAAGGGCCGTATAGCCGTTCTTGTCCATCGTCCTGTGGGCGACGACCTGACAGCCATCCATCCGCAGAACCGTGACCGGCACATGATCGCCGGCGTCCGTGAAGACCCGGGTCATGCCGACCTTTTGCGCGATAACACCTGACCGCATTTTACGTTTCCTTCGGCGCTTTTCAGTGAAGAGGCGCCCGTTAAACCTTAGAGCTTGATCTCGACATCAACGCCGGCCGCAAGGTCGAGCTTCATCAGCGCATCGACGGTTTGCGGGGTCGGATCGACAATGTCGAGAACGCGCTTATGGGTGCGAATCTCGAACTGCTCGCGCGACTTCTTATCGACGTGCGGCGAGCGGTTGACCGTGAACTTTTCAATCTGCGTCGGCAGCGGGATCGGGCCGCGAACATGCGCTCCGGTCCGCTTCGCCGTCGAGACGATTTCTTTCGTCGACGCATCGAGGATGCGGTGATCGAACGCCTTCAGGCGGATGCGAATGTTTTGGCCGTTCATATCAAATCCCTGGCTCTCTCTCCTCCCCGCGTCAGGGGAGGAGAATGCGGCTTCCCTTATTCGATGATCGAAGCAACCACGCCGGCGCCGACCGTCCTGCCGCCTTCGCGGATGGCGAAGCGCAGCTTCTCTTCCATGGCGATCGGCACGATCAGCGAGACATCCATCGAAACGTTATCGCCGGGCATCACCATCTCGGTGCCTTCCGGCAGCGTGCAGATGCCGGTCACGTCCGTCGTGCGGAAATAGAACTGCGGGCGGTAGTTGGTGAAGAACGGCGTGTGCCGGCCGCCTTCGTCCTTCGTCAGGATGTAGGCCTCAGCCTTGAACTTGGTGTGCGGCTTGACAGAGCCCGGCTTGCACAGAACCTGCCCGCGCTCCACGTCCTCGCGCTTGGTGCCGCGCAGCAGCGCGCCGATGTTGTCGCCCGCCTGGCCCTGATCGAGCAGCTTGCGGAACATCTCTACGCCGGTGACGATGGACTTCACCGTCGGGCGAATGCCGACGATCTCGACTTCCTCGCCGACCTTGACGATGCCGCGCTCGACGCGGCCGGTGACGACGGTGCCGCGACCCGAGATCGAGAACACGTCTTCCACGGGCATCAGGAAGGGCTGGTCGATCGGACGTTCCGGCTGCGGAATGTACTCGTCGACGGCCTTCATCAGCTCGAGGATGGCGTCATGGCCAAGCT
>JANYFM010000020.1 GCA_025362655.1 Hyphomicrobiales bacterium
ATCGGCGACCTGGCCGCCGGCGAGAATAAAAGAGAAAGGGCGGCAGCGCGCATCGGTCAGCGCGTGGATTTTCGTTGGCGCAATATCCGCGTGGCGAAAAAGCGCGGCGCGGGGATTGTAGCGGCCGGCGCGGCGGATGCAATTGGCTTGCGGAGCGAAGGCAGAACCGGCCTGACGGCTGATATGGCGATACGTTTGCAAAAAAGCCTTTGGGCCACAGGCGGACACTTTGTGCGGGATGCGGACCGCCCATAAGCTTGCCTCGGCGCGCCTCGGTCAGGACCGGTTCCGGGTGAAGCCGATCCCAAGGGCGGCGTGACCGCCGCGGGACCTTCTTGTTGCGGTCGAAAAATTGTTGCAAGCCTGTTCAAAGCGGCGGAACAGCCGCCGCCGGCTTCAGGGAGAATGCCATGGCCACGCCGTCCGCGCCGCCGCTGAAAATCGGTGACTACACCGTCACCGCCTTTAGCGACGGCCTTTTCCAGACCACCATTGATATCACCGTCGGCGTTGACAAAGAGATGACGCAGCGAGTGTCGGGCAGGGGCCTGAACGATCCCGTGTTCCTTGCGGTCAATGCGTTTCTCGTTGAGGGACGCGGCATCCGCGCGCTGGTCGATGCCGGCACCGGGGAAACCTTCGGCCCGGCGCTTGGCAAGCTGCCGGATAATTTGCGCGCCGCCGGCGTGCCCCTCGACAGCATCACGCATATTCTGCTGACGCATATTCATCCCGATCATTCCAACGGCCTGACCGATGGCGCGGGGCAGGCCTGGTTTCCGAAAGCCGAGGTCGTCGTGCAGGAGACCGAGATTCAATTCTGGCTGGACCGCGATATTTCCCAAGCCTGGCACGAGCGCCAACGGGTCAATATGGTCAACTCGAAAAAGGCATTCGCGCCATACGCGGGCCGCGTCACGCGCATCGGCAACGGCGAGTTTCTGCCCGGCCTCCATGCGCAAATGTCGCCGGGGCACACACCCGGCCACAACACCTGGACGGTCGAGGGCGGCGGCGACGCGCTGATGATCTGGGGTGACACAATCCACATGGCTTTCCTGCAACTGGAACGGCCCGATATCGCTTTCGTTTTCGACACCGATCCCGAACTGGCGGTGAAATCGCGCCTGCGCCTGCTCGACCAGGTATCCGCTGACCGCATCCGCATCGCCGGAATGCACCTCGATTATCCCGGCTATGGCCGCGTGCGCCGCGGCAATGGCCGCTATTTCATCGACGCGGAATAAGGTCCGCGGCAATCCCGGCAACCGGAGTCATCCATGCCCGCATTCTTCGGCGCCAACCGTTTCAAATTTGGCATGTTCGGCATCAATTGCTCCGGCGGCATGACGCCGTCGATCGCGCCCGACCGTTGGAAGGCCGAGTGGAGCGAAATCGCCGCTGTCGCAAAAATGGCGGACGCCGCGGGCGTCGAGTTTCTGCTGCCGATCGCCAAATGGCACGGGCTCGGGGGCAAGGCGGATATGTGGGGCCGCTCTTTCGAAACGTTCTCCCAGGCCGCGGCGCTGGGCGCGATCACCAAACACATTGGTGTGTTCGTGACGGCCCATGTGTCGCTGCTGACGCCGGCGTTTGCCGCCAAGGGCATTGCGAGCGTCGATCACATCAGCAACGGCCGCGCCGGCCTTAACATCGTCTGCGGCTGGAATCCCGATGAATTCGGCCCGCACGGCGTCCGGCTCACGGGAGAGCGGCGCTATGACCGCGGCCTCGAATGGTTCAAAATTTACGACCGGCTGCTGGAGGGCGGGCCGGAGTTCGACCACAAAGGCGAGTTCTTTGAGGTGTGGGGGGCCTCGACCGATCCGCTGCCCGTGCAAAAGCCGCGGCCGCCGGTCATGTCGGCGGCGCAATCGGGCGAGGGTCAAATGTTTGCGGCTCAGGCCGCGGACATTTTGTTCACGGGCGCGCACAGCCACGCCCAGGTGCGCGACACGCTTGCCAACATCCGCCGCGCCGGCGCAGGGTTTGGGCGCCGGCAGGATGTGTATGTGGAGACGCAGTTCGTTGTGCGCCCGACGCGGCGCGAAGCCGAGGAATACGCCCACCACTACGCCGTCGAAATGGCCGACCCCGATGCCATCGATTATTTCCGCCGCCAGAAAAGCGTCACCATTTCAGCGCTCACCAAGGCCGGCGGAACCGAGTCTGACCGCGCGGTTGTCGCGACACTCGCCGGCGAAATCAAACGCCCTTATCCCGGCATGTTTCCGGCTATGCAGCCTGTTGTCGGCACGCCCGATGAGGCCGTGGCGGAGCTGCAAAAACTCTCCGAAATCGGCGTCGCCGGCTCGACGCTGGTGTTCCTGAATTACCTTAAGGAGCTGCCGTATTTTGTGCAGGAGGTTCTGCCGCGCATGGAACGGGCGGGGCTCCGCCAGCCGTTCAGACCGGCGGAGTAATCCCTATTTTTTCACGAATCTGCGGAAATTCATCGAGTTGGTGTAACCCGCGTAGACGTTCCCCGCGTCATCGGCGGCAACCCCTTCGAGCGCGCCCAATTCCGCCTTCTCCTCAATGAAGGCTTTCACCACGCCGTCTTTCGCGCTGCCGATGCGGATGCCCTGTTTGAAGCCGGGATTGATTTTGTCGCTGGACTGGGAATCCGCGACGTAGAGATTGTCGCTCTTATCAATGAAAATGCCGCTCGGCCGCCCGAATTGCTTCCATTCCGCCAGGAACTTCCCCTCCTGATCGAAAATCTGGATGCGGTTGTTGGAACGGTCCCCGACAAACAGCCGGCCGGCGGAATCGAAAGCCAGCGTGTGCGGCACATCGAACTCGCCCTGGCCCGCTCCCTCCTTGCCCCACGCCTTGATGAATTTCCCGTCTTTGGAGAATTTCACCATGCGCGCATTGGTTTTGGGGCCATGGCCGTCAGCGACGAAAATTTCCCCCGCCGCATTGGTGATGACAGCGGAGGGCGCGTTAAACGTGTCGGGCCCGTCGCCCGCCGTGCCGGGCTTGCCCAGCGTCATCAGCAGTTTTCCGTCAGGGCTGAATTTGTAAACCGCATGGCCTCTGCCGTCTTTCCCGACGAAATCGGTGATCCAGATGTTGTTGTCGCGGTCAACATGCAGTCCGTGCGAGCTGTTGACGATGTCCGCTGCGATCGCGGCAACGGCCTTGCCGGCGCCATCATATTTTATCACCGGCGCGATTTTGGATTTCTCGCAGGTAAAACTGCCGCAGCGGTCGTAGACCCACACGCTCTTGCCGTCGGCATCGATGGCAAGGCCGATGGTTGAGCCAAACCCGCGCCCCAGGGCCGGCTTGGCCCAGCCGGCGTCGATGGCATAGGGGTTGGGCGCGG
>JANYFM010000207.1 GCA_025362655.1 Hyphomicrobiales bacterium
GACACGGGCGAGGCCTGTCCAGTTGACGAACACGGAGAAGCCATCGCCGAAGCGGCGGAATGAAAGCGGCGGGGGCCGGAGACGATTCGGCCCCTGCCTTGCTTGCGGAAGGAAGGCGAGCCCTCGGGCTCGCCCCGGGGACCCCGCGCCGCGTTCCCCGGACCCTTCCCCACCCCAGCACCGGCCTGATGGCCGGGCTTTTCTTGTCATCCTTGCAAAAATATAGTTAGACTATATAAATGTCAGGATGTTGCCCAGACGCCTGAGCGCGCGCCTTGATTATCTTCTCGCTCACTCACCCGCCGTTGTCCTGCTGGGACCAAGGCAGGTGGGGAAGACGACGCTTGCCCTTGAAGTGGGGGCTTCACGTCCGTCGATTTATCTTGACCTCGAAGACCCGGACGACCGGGCCAGGCTCGCCAATCCCGCCAGCTATTTCGCCGATCACCGGGACGAACTGGTGATTCTGGACGAAGTGCACCGCGCGCCGGACTTGTTTCAGCGCTTGCGCGGCGTCATCGATCGGGGACGCCAGAGTGGCCGGGACAACGGGCGTTTCCTCTTGTTGGGCTCGGCAGCCATGGATCTGTTGCGCCAGTCGGGCGAAAGCCTCGCCGGGCGCGTCTCCTATCAAGAGCTTGGCCCTTTTGACGCCCTGGAAATCGCGCCCGACGATTTCGACACTCTCTGGGTGCGCGGCGGCTTTCCCCGGAGCTTTCTGGCCGAAACGGACGCCATCAGCCTGCAATGGCGGCGGGATTTCATCCACACCTATCTCGAGCGCGACATACCCCAATTCGGCTCGCGCGTCTCCGCCGAAACCTTGCGGCGTTTCTGGACCATGCTGGCGCATAACCAGGCCCAGATGCTCAACGCGGCCAATCTGGCGCGCGCGCTTGGCGTGAGCGCGATGACCGTCGCCGGATATCTCGATCTTCTGGTGGACCTCCTGCTCGTGCGCCGCCTGCCCGCCTGGCATCGCAATATCGGCAAGCGCCTCGTCAAATCTCCCAAAGTCTACGTGCGCGACAGCGGCATCGCCCACGCCTTGCTCGGCATTCGCGACAAGGAGGCCTTGCTCGCCCATCCCGTCGCCGGGCAAACATGGGAAAGCCTTGTTGTTGAAACCTTGATCGCCGCCGCGCCTGACGGTGTGGAAGCGCATTATTATCGCTCGGCTGGCGGAGCCGAGGTCGATCTCGTTCTGACCCTGCCCGGCGGAGACTTGTGGGCTGTCGAAATCAAGCGCGCGTCCGCCCCGAAAGTCGAACGCGGATTTCACGCGGCTTGCGCCGACCTGAAGCCTCGAAAACAATTTGCCGTCTATCCCGGCGCGGAGCGATTTTCGCTCGGCAATGGCGTTGACGCGATCGGCGTCTTCGCGCTCGCGCGGCTTCTGCGAGCCGAAGCCGCGTAACGGCCTGCCCGTGAGAAGACCGTGACAGGTCAAGACTGTCTCACGCGGGCGCCGCGCCGCATCGGCTGAATGCGCCGCCATGATCGCTATGGCTTGGAGCGCCCCCTCCTTGGCCCCTGCCCTCAAGATTTGTTGTGATCGCCCTCCGGTTTCTGTGCATTGGACGTGGACGATGCCGGGTCTCCCAAAGCGGTTCGACCCGCCGCCGGTGGCGCGCTGAACAGGGAGCCGCGCAGGCTGTTTTCGGCATCATCGTAGCGCAGCTGAATATGCAGACGATTGCGCGCCTCCAGCTCGATGGCGCGCGCCTTGATTTGATTGTGCAACCCTGGAGGAATTTGCCCGTATTCCCATTCGCCCGCGCCGCCCTCGACGCGCGCCAGATCATAGCCGGGCCAATCGAATTCGTTGATTTCGTCCAGGACCACCCAGGACCGTTCCCCATCCAGACCAAGATAATCTTTCAGGCGGCGCGGCAGTTCCAGGACGACCGAAGGATCACGTGGCGCCGCGTGGGTTATCGGCATCACCGCAACATGGTTTGAGCCTCCTCCCACCGTGGCGTCGATGGCAATGACGATGACGGCGGGGGCTCCTTTTCGTCGCCATTGCTGAAGAGAAAGGAATGACGGATCACCATGCCGACCCGTGGTTTTGGGATCGCCATTCTCGTTATCGGGTTTCTGGTTTGGGTTCGTCATCCAGAAGCGCGTTCAGATGGTCAGATTCAGGATCGACCTTCGATTCCATCAGGGCTTTCCAGAGATGATCCGGCAAGGTCTTGAGCGTGTGGGACTTGCGCATCCCTTCGACTTTTTTCTTCATGTCCTCGAATTCATGAGCAGCGACGTAATATCCGGTTATCCGGCCATGGTTGGTCACGGCTATGGGTTCGCGCTGCACGTCCGTATTGTGCCGCCCAAAATTTTTGATGAATTCTGTTGCTGTGACGGAGGCCATGGCGCGCACTGATCCGTATGAAAACTCTGGTAATTCACATTATCCGCGATTTCCGCGATTTTGCAAGGATGTTCCTTCAGGAATGATCCTTCGCTCTCCGCGTCCCGATCGAAGCGTGGTTCCCCGATGGCTCGTTTGTCCATGCATGGCCCTCCCCTGCCGGGGTTTTAACGACGCGTTTTGCGCCGAGAGCCGTCGGGGCTAAACACCTAGAGCGCGTTGACATTCACCTTGTCCAGATAAGCGCGCTGACGACCGACGGCATGGACAGGAACGCCCTTGGCGTCTGTTCGTAGCGTGTGGCGATCCGTTTGAAGTGCTTGAGCTTCAGGAATAGTCGCTCGATGAGATTCCGCTCGCAATAAAGCGCGTCGTCGCATTGGACCTGCGGCGACGTTGTTCTGGGCGGTATGACGGCGATCGCGTCCTGTCCGATGATGGCCTCCCGCAGCGCTTTGGAGTCGTAGCCCTTGTCGCCGAGGACGTGCGCGGCCGGAATGTCGGCGATGAGAGCCTCGGCCTGCGTATAGTCGCTCGCCTGTCCCGGCGAGAGAATGAAGCGCAAAGGATTGCCGAGCGCGTCGACGACCGCGTGTATCTTGGTGGTCAGGCCGCCGCGCGAGCGTCCGATCGCACGAGCCTCAGGCCCCCTTTTTTGCCCGCCGCATGCTGGTGCGCCCGGACGATCGTCGAATCTATCATGATGTACTCAAAGTCCGGCGCCTCGCGCATGGCGGCAAACAAGCGGTCCCACACGCCGCTTTTCGACCATCGCGAGAATCGCACGAACACGCTGTTCGAATTGCCGAAAACGCTCGGAAGATCGCGCCACGGCGATCCCGTTCGCGCCAGCCAAAGAACCGCTTCGACGAAGAGCCGATTGTCAGCGCCACTCCGACCGGGATCGCCCGACTTGCCGGGTAGATTCGGAGCCATCCGCTCCCACTGATCGTCCCGAAGAGACAGGCGAACCTCCGACATCCAAAGCTCCCAAACCAAAAGGAGCTTGAATCAGATTTGCGAGTCCGTGGGAATCCTGAATGTCAACGCGCTCTAGTGCGGGCGCACGCTCCAATTAACGCCCGCCTGCGCCCGCCGCCTTGCCTGAAGCGGGCTTTGGGCCTAATTTCCAGTCTGGTCCCGACACCGGAATGGCGGAACGTCTTTGTTTGATATCCACAGCCACATTCTGCCGGGAATCGATGACGGTTCGCCGGACATTGCGGTTTCCCTCGAAATGGCGCGGATGGCGGTGGCGAACGGCGTAACGGTTCAGGCCTGCACGCCGCACATACTTCCCGGCGTCTATAACAACAGCGGCCCTCAAATCCGCAAAGCCATTGCCGCATTGCAGCAAATCCTCGATCAGGAGGGCATTTCGCTGCGTCTCGTCACCGGCGCCGACGTGCATCTGGTGCCCGATCTCGTCGGCGGCTTACGGTCGGGGCATCTGCTGACGCTGGCTGACACTCGATATGTGCTGGTGGAACCGCCGCATCATCTCCCCCCGCAGAGGCTGGTGGAGCAGTTTTTCAATATTATGGTTGCAGGATACCACCCCGTACTCACCCATCCGGAGCGGTTGCGATGGATCGAGACCCATTACCCGCTGATGGAGCAGCTCGCCCATGGCGGGGTGTGGATGCAGATCACCGCCAGTTCCCTGACCGGGTCTTTTGGCCGCAACCCGCAAAAATGGGCGCACCGGATGCTGGACGAGGGGCTGGTCCATGTCATCGCCTCCGACTCGCACGATGCTAGACGGCGCCCGCCGAATTTGTTAGAAGGTTTCGAATTCGCGGCCCGGCGGGTAGGCGAGGCCGAAGCGACCCATATGGTCCTGACAAGGCCCGCGTGCATTCTGGAAAATAATGCGCCGTCCACCGTCCCGCCGCCTTTGGCGCAAGCGGGGCATTCAGAGGATTCCCATGAAAAGCACGCCAGCCGCGCGACAGGCCCTTCGAAGCCCTATCGCGACGACAATGGGCGGCCCGTGGCTCAAGCGGGCGCTGGCGGCGGTTTGCGCGGCCTGCTTGGCGGCCTGCGCCGATACGTCTCCGGAAAAAGGTGACGTCGGCGGCGCGGCGCTGAGCGGAAATGCCGAGTTCGCGCGTTCGGCGGCCGGGTTCACCTCGGCGGCAACGCCCGGCAACACCGCTTATAAAATCGGCGCGCTGGATGTTCTCGACATCACCGTTTTCAAAGCGCCGGACCTGACACGCAGCGTGCAGGTGGCCGATAGCGGCACCATCAATCTGCCGCTCATCGGCGAGGTGCCCACCGCGGGCAAGACCTCGCGGGATCTGGAACGCGACCTGACGGCGCGCCTTGGAGCCAAATATCTGCAGTCCCCGCAGGTCAGCGTCTATGTCCGCGAATATAATTCCCAGCGTGTGACGGTGGAAGGCGCCGTTAAAAAGCCCGGTGTTTACCCGCTGCGGGGCAAAACCTCGCTGTTGCAGTTCATTGCGCTGGCCGAGGGTCTCGACAAGGAGACCGCTTCGACCAACGTGGTGGTCTTCCGCCAGATCGGCGATCGCCGGCAGGCGGCGCGATTCGATATTGACGACATCCGCGCGGGCAAAACCGAGGACCCCCAGATCCAGCAGGGCGATGTGATCGTCGTCGATACCTCCGGCACCAAAACGGCGGCCTCCTATTTCTTCAAAGCTTTGCCGGTCGCGAGCATATTTAAACCGTTCTAAGCGCCGCCATGAACAGAACACATTTGACGGGTTGATCCAAAGAGTCCCATTCGCCGGATTGGCGCGGCCGGCCACGCCAAGTTGAGACAAGCATCGGATATGACGACGAACCAGGACAGATATTACCGGGACGCGCCGGATGAGGGCCGGGAACTCGTTCCCGCCCCGGGCGCGGCGCTGTCGCGCAGCTACGGACTGAATGGCAATTTCACGGGGTCGGCGCCGACCGCGGCCGAGTCGTTTTTCATTTCGGTTCACGAATACTGGCGCGTATTGCGCCGGTACAAATGGCTGATTATCAGCATCGCGCTGGCGTTTGTCGCGATTGGCGGCGTGCGGACGCTGATGACGACCCGCCTTTACACTGCAACGGTCCGGCTGCAAATCGACCGCAATGTCGCGAAAATTATCGAGAGCGGAAACGTCGCGCCGGCGGAATCCGGGGATTTTGAGTTTTTGCGGACACAGTACGAATTGCTGCAAAGCCGGGGCATTGCCGAGCGCGTGGTTTCCTCGCTCAAACTGGCCGACGATCAGGATTTCCTGAAGCCGCGCGAATTTTCCATTTTAGGAAAAATCACCGGGATGTTTTCGAGCTCTGACGGGCAGACCGCGCGCACCCGCGCCGCGACCGAACGCTCGCAGGCCGGCCTTATTCTCGCCAACCGCGTGGTTCGCCCCGTGGCGGGCTCGCGGCTCATTGATATCTCCTACACCGACCCGGTTCCCGCGCGCGCGCAGGCGATCACCATGGGCCTCGCGGACGCGTTCATCGCATCCAATCTCGACAAGCGTTTTCAGGCCAATTCCTACGCGAAATCGTTCCTTGAAGACCAGTTGAAGCAATTGCAGGTGCGTCTGCAGGATTCTGAAAAAGTCGTGCTTGAATTCGGCCAGCGCGAGCAGATCATCGCGACAAGCGAGAAATCGTCAATCGCGGAGAACAATCTCTCCAGCGCCAACGCCGCGCTGGGCGCGCTGATTTCCGAGCGCATCAAAAACGAGCAGCTCTACAAACAGGTGGAGAGCGTCGAAGCCGCCACCCTGCCCCAGTTTCTGACCAATCAGGTCATCGCGGGCCTGCGCGAAAAGCGCAACGCGCTGATCACCGAGTATCAGGAGAAAGTGGAGACCTTCAAGCCGAGCTATCCCGCGATGATCCAGATCAACAACAAGATCAAGGAAATCGAGCGTCAGCTTGCGGTCGAGGTCCGCACCATCAAGCGGTCCCTCAAGGGCGCCTTTGACGCTTCCGTCAGCCAGGAAGGCGAAATGAAGCGGCAGATCGACTCGCTGCGCGCCGAGGTTCTCGATCTGCAGAAACGCAGCATCCAGTACAATCTGCTGAAGCGCGAAGCCGACGGCAACCGCGCGCTCTATGACAGCCTGCTGCAGCGCTACAAAGAGGTCGATGTCGCCGGCGGCATCGGCGCCAACAATGTGTTTATCGTCGATAAGGCGGAGGTTCCGGGCACGCCCTCCTCGCCGCAGGTGATGAGCAACACGCTGCTGGCGATTGTTCTCGGCCTTCTCGCGGGACTGGCCGCCGCCTTCGTGCTTGAGCGCCTCGACAACACTGTCGCAACGATGGATGAGGTGGAGCGGCTCACCGGCCTCGCCACCCTCGGCGTCATCCCCAATGTCGGCATGGACCGCGAGCTCGTCACCGAGCTTGAAGACATAAGATCGGGCGTGTCGGAGGCATACCGGACGCTTTGCACGTCGCTTCATTTCGCCACCGATCACGGCCTGCCTAAATCCATGCTGATCACCAGCTCGACCGCCAGCGAGGGCAAATCCACCAGCGCGCTCATGGTCAGCCGCCACTTCGCGCATATGGGACTGCGTGTTTTGCTGATCGACGGCGATCTGCGCAAGCCCTCGCTGCACTTGAAGCTCGGCGTCGATAATTCGAAGGGCTTCACCAATTATCTGACGGGCGCCTGCTCGCCGCTGGAGGCCATGCAGAGCACGACAACGAAAAACCTGACGTTTATGTCGTCGGGGCCGCTGCCGCCGAACGCTTCGGATCTGCTCGCGTCGCCGCGGCTGATCTCCTTCCTGACGACGGGCATCGAAGTTTTCGATTTCATCATCATCGACGGACCGCCAGTCATGGGCCTTGCCGACGCGCAGCTGCTTTCCAACGCTGTCGCCGCGACCATTTTAGTTGTCAGCTCTGGCAGCACGTCGAAACACTCCATCCGCGCCGCGCTCAAACGGCTCCAGTTCGCCCGCAGCAATGTGATCGGCACCGTGCTGACGCACTACGATTCCAAAAACGAAAGCTACGGCTACGGCTATGACTACGGCTACGGATACGGCTATGGCCATTCCGCGCCGAAGGAAGCCAAGCTGGAGGACAAAACCGCCGCCGGAGAAAAGGTTGCCTCGTGAAGGGGCGCCCGGCCCTGCGGCGCGCCGCTGCGAAAATTAACCGCGCGCCGGGATTGCGGTAACATCGCCGGCAAGCGAATCAGGCTTTAACCGCTCCAGCCAGGCGAACCCGACGTGACGAGCCTTTCCCCGCGCCCTTCCGCCGCCGCCATTATTCTGTTGACAGCGTGCGGCGCCGGGCTGGCTTGGCAGGTCGGCATAAAGAGCGTCGTCGCCGCGCTTTCAGAATCAGCGCCGGAATGGGCGCTGGCGCTTGCGCCAGCGGGATCCGCGAGCCTTTTAAATCTGGCCGAAGAGAAAATCGGTTTGCGGTCCGGCGGCAGATATGTCGACGCGGAGGATGCGGGCGCCAATGTCAGCCCGCAGTCGAAGACGGCGACAAAAGAACTGCTTGCAAAGGGGATTCCGGCGCCGATGGTGCCTCCCGATGTCTCCCCCGCCGACCGCGCCGAGGCGCGCCGGATGGCGGAAGCCGCGCTGCGGATCGCGCCGCTCGATGCCCGCGCCCTGCGCGTGCTGGGCCAAACCGCCGAGAGCGATGCGCAGGCGCGCGTGTTCATGCAGGCTTCTGTGAAACGCTCGATGCGCGAGGTGCTCGCGACATACTGGCTGATGCAGAGATCGTTTCTTGATGGCGATTACGCCGGCGCTGTTTCGCATGCCGACGTGCTCCTGCGCTCGCAATCGCTGCTCTATCCCTATGTGGCGCCGCTGCTCGGCCGCATCGCCGAAACCAAGGACGGCGCCGACGCGGTGAAAGCGGTTTTACAAACCAATCCGCCCTGGCGGCGGGAGTTTTTCTCGGCGGTCATCGGCGGAATTTCGGACGCGCGGACGCCGATGAATCTGATGCTCGATATGCAATCGCACGGGCTGCCGCCGACCCGCGAGGAGATTTCCTTTTATCTGAATTTCCTGATGTCCAAAAAACAATATCCGCTCGCCTATTATGCCTGGACTCAATTCCTGCCGCCCGAGGCGCTCAAAAACCTCGGCCTTTTGTTCAACGGAAATTTTGAATTTCAGCCCTCGGGCCTGCGGTTTGACTGGATTATCGCCAACGATTCGGGAGCCCGCATTGAAATCACCGATCGAAAAGACAAGCCGGGACAGCGGGCGCTGTTTCTGGAGTTTTTGACCGCGCAGGTGGGCGGGGGCGGCGTCAAGCAAACGATCGCTCTTGCCCCCGGCGCTTATCGTTTCTCCGGCATCGTGATGGGCGAAATCCGCGCCCGCCGGGGATTGCGCTGGCGCTTTGGCTGCATCGAAACTCCATGGGTGTCCATTGGTGAAAGCGAGGCTTTCATCGGCAGGGTTCCCGAATGGAGGGAGTTTTCCGCAGAGTTCAGGGTGCCCGCGACAGGGTGCCCGCTTCAGGAAATCGAGCTGGGGGTCGATGCGGTCTCCAGTTCCGACCGGTTCGTATCGGGCACTGCATGGTTCACGGACTTGAAAGTGACCGCCAAGCCCAAATGAGCCTTGAGACAAAACTTCAGTCGAAGGCTTCTTTGGCTCCGCCGGCGGAGGCCGCGTCCTCAACCGCCATGGACTCCCGGTCGCCCGTCACCACGATGGCGAAGGTGCGCAGGATAATCCGCGCATCGAGGCGGAATGAGGCGTTTTGCACATACCACTCGTCGAGACGGCCCTTATCCTCCTGGCTGACAAGCTTGCCGCCGCTAATCTGCGCCCAGCCGGTGATTCCCGGTAAAACCGAAAGGCGGCGTTCGCTGTTTTCAGGCTGATCCACGGGCAAAAGCGGCCGCGGGCCGACGAACGACATGTTGCCGGCGAGTATGTTCCAAAGCTGCGGCAGCTCATCAAGGCGCAAGCGGCGGAGCAGATTGCCGAGCTTTGAGACGCGGTCCTTTTCCTCGACAAATTCACCACGACGGTCAAAAGGCGCGTGAAGCGTGCGGAACTTATAGACCAGCAGCGGCTGGCCAAGGTAGCCGACGCGCTTTTGCCAGAACACAGCGGGCCAGCCGACATCTATGAGAACGGCGATGACCAGCGCAATCAGCACCGGCGCCAGAAAACAGAGCATGGCAAGGGAAAGAACGAATTCGCAGCCGCGCTTCACTTTGAAATAAGCGGAACGGGCCGGCGCGGCCGGGAGGGCCGCGCGGGTCATTTCCGGAACGGGATCGACAAGATCGATGCCGAGATCGTCCGGCAGAAAACTCAGTCTGAGCCCCTGCGCGCCGCAATAGGTTTCAATGTCCTCCCACTCGGAATCCGGTGAATGGGCACGGTTGGAGGAGACGATGATGCGGTCAATACGCACCCCGTGAACGGCGTATTCCGTGACAACGCGGGACAGGTCCGACGGCGGCGCCAGCACCGGGCGCCCATAAAGCGTGCGTCCCAGAAACGCCGGGTTGGCATCGAGCACCGCGACAACGTTGGTGCGCCCGCGCGTCAATGTTTCCACCATGCGCAGATAGAACCAGGTGAGCCGATTGGCGCCGATCACGAGGACCTGTTCGGGATCGGCGAACCCGGCGGCGGTCTTGAGATAGCCGCGTTCGCGGCGGCGCACCGCGATAGCGCGGCAGGCCAGCAGCAGAGACGTCAGAACCAAAAAATGCAGCGCCGGAATCGAGCGCGGCACGTCGTCAAGACGCGTCAGCGTGAACAACCCCAGCGACGTCAGCGCGACCGTGGCGAGCGCCATTTTTGCCACGGCAATAGCGTCCCGCATCGAGGTGTAGCGCGCCAGCCCGCGTCCAAGATCAAACGCAAGCAGCATGAAAATGCCGGCGGCGGCCGATATACCGCTATAAACCAGCGAACTCGCCAGCTGGTTTCCTGACAGCAAATCAGGCTCGCGCAGGACGATCGCCAGGGGGCCGGATAAAACCGTCAGCAGGACATCGTAAAAATGGGCCCTGCGCAGGCCGGTTTCGTTGGATGTGGGCAGGTACATCTGCATTGACCGCGAACCACGCTTGGTGCCGGAATCTGTCAAAGCGGATTGACCAGCGGAATCTACCAAATATCGCGCCGCACACAAGCACAATCTGGTTTAGGCTTAAGCCCGGCCGGTTCTTTTTTATGGCGATTTTGTAAAAACGGGGCTTTAACGGCCAACTACTCCCGCATCACCCACCAAAGCGCGGCGAATAGCGCGCTCGTCACCAGCGTCGTCGCCAGCGCTTTCAGCCCCATGCGCGCCGCCACCGGCGCGCCGGGGTCGGTGCCTTGGAGGTAGCTCTCCTCCTCGTGCTGGGAGCGCACTCCGAAAGGCAGCGCCAAAAAGAGCACGATCCACCACATGGTGAAGAAAATCGCGATGCCGATGGGCCAGGTCATATCGGCTCCCGCCGTTGCGCCGGCGCGGTTCAGCCCGCGAGGTTCGCCTCGTATCTGTGAACGATAACGCGGGCCATGTGAAGGCAGAAGGCCGGGTTTTGCAGGCACAGCTGCTCCAAATCGGCGTAGGAAACGCTCCACGCGCGCACATCGGTCCGGGCAACCGCCGAGGCGGTGCGCCGGTTTTCGCGGGTAAGCAGGCCAATTTCGCCGAGCAGCGCGCCCTTCCCGGCGATGGCGCCGTGCTCGCTCACAAAGACCTCGCCGCTGCCGATCAGATAGGCGCCGGCGCCAATATCGCCTTTGCGAAAAATCACGGCGCCCTCGGCAAATTCCACTTTCCGCATAAAGGGCCGCAGCCAGTCATAGGCGGCCGGCGCGCCGGCGGCGGCTTTGGCGTCGGCGATGAGGCGGCGCATCTGCGCGAGGCGCACGATATTGAGCGGCAGCAGCACAGCATTGGCGAAAATCGTCGGGGTGGTGTCGCGCAATACCGCGAAGACCAGCGCGAAGCAGCAGCCCGCTATGGCGGCGATGCGCAGGGGAATCATGGTGCGCGAGCGCGACGAGTAAATCGCTGTCGCCGCCGCGCACCAGCCGACGGAATCGACGAGCCAGGGATGCAGGGCATGTTCCATCCGCGCCTCCGTTTCAGACCTGCTCCAGCTCAATGAGCGTTCCGCTGAAATCCTTGGGATGCAGAAACAGCACGGGCTTGCCGTGCGCGCCGGTTTTCGGCTCGCCGCCGCCAAGCACGCGCGCGCCGGCGGTTTTCAGCGTGTCGCGCGCGGCGAGGATGTCATCAACCTCATAACAGATATGATGCATGCCGCCGTCCGGATTCTTCTCCAGAAATTTGGCGATGGGCGAATCCGCGCCGAGCGGCTCCAGCAGCTCGATTTTTGAATTCCGCAATTCAACAAAAACGACGGTGACGCCGTGTTCCGGCAGCGCCAGCGGCGCGGAGACATTCGCGCCCAGCGCGCCGCGATACAGCGTGGCGGCGGCGGCGAGATCGCGCACGGCGATGGCGACGTGGTTGAGGCGGCCTATCATCCGGCGCTCCTTTGTTTTGCGCCGGGTCCGGCGGCTAAATTTCCATCACCAGCACATGCACCAGCGGCCGCTTGCCCCATGCGGAGCGGACATTGTTGCGCACCGCGCGCTCGACCGCCGTGCTGACGGAATCGGCGTTGCGCCTGGCGCCGCGCGGCAGAGTGTCCAGCGTTTCGAAAATCGAACGGTCCACCAGCGCGTCCATCGGCTTGCCGTCCCGCGTCCGCGCGGGCAGCCCGGCGATGACGACATCGGGATCGCCGGCGATATCGCCTTTGGCGTTCAGCGCGATGCCGATCGAAATCACGCCCGAGGCCGCGAGCCCGCGGCGGACGCGCACCGCGTCATCATCGCGCGCCAGAACCACATCGCCGTCCTTGTAGAGCCGCCCGTGGGGCACTTCATCGATAACGCCGGGCTGCCCCGGCGCGAGCAGCACCATATCGCCGTTGCGCGCGGTGAAGACATTGGGCACGCCTTTGGCCCGCGCCAGTTTGGCATGTTCGGCGAGGTGCAGCGGCTCGCCATGGGCGGGGATGGCGATTTGCGGGCGAATCCAATCGTAGAGCTTCGCGACTTCGCCGCGCCGGGGATGGCCGGAGGCGTGGACGAGGCCGTCGCGGTCAGTGATGACCTCGACGCCCTGGAGAACAAGTCCGTTGACGATTTCGTTGACGCCGCGCTCGTTGCCGGGAATCGTGCGCGAGGAAAAGATCACGGTGTCGGAGCTGTCGAGTTTGATATCGGGATGCTCATTGGCGCCGATACGCGCCAGCGCCGCGCGGGGCTCGCCCTGGCTGCCGGTCGCGAGGACCACCAGCCGGTCCCGCGTGAGGTTGCGATAAGCATGGGCGGGCAGAAAGGGAGGGATGCCCTCCAGATAGCCGCATTCGCGCGCCACCTGGATAGCGCGATCCATGGCGCGTCCGGCGACAACGACCGAGCGCCCGGCGGCCTGCGCCGCCTCCGCCACGGAGCGCAGACGGGCGACATTGGAGGCGAATGTGGTGACGACCACTCTCCCTGCGGCCTTTCCGATCAATCCGCGCAGGGTGCGCGCGACCTCGGCTTCCGACGGGCTTTCGCCGTCGCGGATGATGTTGGTGCTGTCGCTGATCAGCGCCAGCACGCCCTCCGCGCCAATGGCGCGCAGGCGCGCCTCGTCCGTCGGCAGGCCGACGACAGGGGTTGCGTCGAGCTTCCAGTCGCCGGAATGCAGCACCGTGCCGAGCGGCGTGCGGATGGCCAGCGCGTTGCTCTCGGGGATCGAATGCGACATCGGCACATATTCGATGGAGAATGGCCCGATCTCAAAAGTTGAGCCCTGCGCCACAATGGTCATATCGACCTTTGGCGCGCCCGGCTCCGAAAGGCGCCGCGCCTCCAGCAGACCGGCGGCAAAACGCGTGGCATAAACCGGGCACCTCAAGCGCGGCCAAAGATCGGCGATGGCGCCGACATGATCCTCATGCGCATGGGTGATGACGAGCGCCAGCAGGTCCTTGCGGATTTTTTCAACGAAAGAGATATCCGGCAGGATGAGATCAATGCCCGGCAAATCCGGGCCGCCAAAGGCGACGCCGAGATCGACCAGAATCCATTTGCGCCGGTCTTTCGGGCCGAACCCATAGAGCGCCGCGTTCATCCCGATTTCGCCGAGGCCGCCGAGCGGCGCGAAAACCAGTTCATTTTTATCGTCGGCCATACTGTGCTGTCCCTAACCCGCGCCCGGCCGCGCGGTCAAAAAAATATCGCCTGTCTCAATGACTGTCTCGCCCGCATCGCCGTCCAGCACAAGCCGCCCGCGCAAATCGATGGTGCGAAACCGCCCGGAAACGCGGCGGACGCCGTTAGCAATCTCAATCGGGCCGCCGAGCCCCGCCGCCGATGCGAGCCAGGCTTCCCGGATTTGCGCGAAGCCCGCGCCGCCGCGCCAGATTTCAAACCAGCGCGCGAAGCCGGTTTGCAAAGCGGCAAACAAATTTTCAGCGCAGGCGCTTTCGCCAAAGGCGGCGAGATCGGCGGCCGGATAGGGCAAGCCCTGTGGATGGCTGGCGCAATTGACGCCTATGCCGGCGACGCAGGCGAAGGCGCCGCCCGGCAGTTGCGTCGCCTCCAACAGAATGCCCGCGAGCTTGGCGCCGTCCAGCAGCGCGTCATTGGGCCATTTTAGCGACAGCCGCGCGCCTGCGCCGGTGATTTCGCGCAAAGCTTCGATCAGCGCGGTTCCCGCGACAAAGCCAAGCTGCGGCGCGGTGTCGGGCGGGGCGGGATCGAGGAGCAGTAGACTTGCATGCAGATTGCCGGGCAGCGAGGTCCAGGCGCGTCCGAGCCGCCCCCGGCCCTCGCTCTGGCTCCGCGCGCGCAGCCACAGGCGGCCGGGGTCGCCGGCGCGGGCCCGCGCCATCGCCTCGTCATTGGTCGAGCGGAGTTCACTGAGGGTCTCGGCCCGCCAGGACGGCGGCGGCGCGCGAAGCGTCACGTCAGAACAGCGATTTGGCGGCCGCTCCGGCGGCGGAGACAAGCGGCCCGGGCCAGAGGGCGAAGAACACCGTGAGCAGCGACGAGACGGCCAGAACCGCGGTCACCGCCGGGCTCGCCGTCTCAAACTTCGGCGCCGCCTCGTCAAAATACATGATTTTAACGATGCGCAGATAATAGAAGCAGGCGACCGCGCTGGCGAGGACGCCGATCACCGCAAGCGGATAAAGCCCCGCCTGAATGGCCGCGTTGAACACGTACCATTTGGCAAAAAAGCCCGCGAGCGGCGGAATGCCCGCCAGAGACAGCATCATTGCGCCGAGAAAAAACGCCATCGGCCCGTTTGTGCGCGCGAGGCCGGCGAGATCGCCGATGTTCTCCACATAAGTTCCGGTGATGCGCATCGACAGGATCGCCGCGAAAGTTCCGAGTGTCATGACGAGATAAATCGCCATGTAGATCATCACGCCCTGCACGCCGGTCTCTGTGCCCGACGCGAGCCCCACAAGCGCAAAACCCATATGGCCGATGGAGGAGTAAGCCATAAGCCGCTTGATATTGGTCTGCCCGATGGCGGCGAATGCGCCGATCGCCATCGACAAAATAGCGGTGAACACGACGATCTGGCGCCATTGCGGGGCTGCGCCGGGGAAAGCCGTCATAACGAGGCGGACGGTGATGGCGACGGCGGCCATTTTCGCGGCGGAGGCGAAGAACGCCGTCACCGGCGTCGGCGCGCCCTCGTAAACATCGGGCGTCCACATATGGAACGGCACAACCGACATTTTGAAAGACAGTCCCGCCAGCATGAAGACAATGCCGAAGACGAGGCCGAGCGATGGTTTGGCCTGAAAAGCCTGGGCAATGCCGGCAAACGACACTGTTCCGGTGAAGCCGTAAAGCAGAGAAGCACCGTAGAGCAGCATGCCCGAGGACAGCGCGCCCAGCGCGAAATATTTAAGGCCCGCCTCGGAGGCGCGCACATTGCCGCGGTGGAAGGCGGCCATGACGTAAAGCGCCAGACTCATCAATTCGAGGCCGAGATAAAGCGCGATGAGATTCTGCGCCGACACCAGCATCAGCATGCCCAGCGCGGCGATAACAACGAGCACGGGGAATTCGAAGAGATCGATCCCCTCGCGCCGCATGAAATCGAGTGAGAGGATCAGCGACACGATGGCGCCGATCAGCACGAGGCCCTTCATGAAACGCCCAAAGGGATCGTCGATGAAGGCGCCGTCCCAGACGACAGCGCTGCCCTTGATCTCAAAGAACAGCAGCAGAAACGCCGCGCCGAGCAGGGCGATGGCGAGCTCGCTGATGATCCAGTCGCGTCCATCGCCGCCGCGGAAAACGCCGAGCATCAGCAGGACAAGCGCGCCCGCCGCGAGCAAAATCTCGGGCAGGCTGTGGGCGAAAGCAAAAGCGATGGGCGTCATATCAATTCCTCAGTGCGCCGCCGCCGCGGCAACCTTCACCGCCGCGAGCGCCGCATCATAATCGCGTATCAGCCCGGCGACGGAGGCCGCGCAGGCGTCGAGTATCGGCTGCGGGTGAACGCCATAATAAATCGTCAGCGCCAGCAGCGGCGCCAGAAGCGCGATTTCGCGCGCCGAGAGATCGGCGATGCCCGCCAGCGCCGGCTTGTCGAACACGCCGAAGATGATGCGGCGATAGAGATACAGCGCATAGGCGGCGGACAGAATGACGCCCGTTGTGGCAAAGAAACCCACCCACGAATTGGCGGAAAACGCGCCGATCAGCGTCAGGAATTCTCCGACAAAGCCGGACGTCCCGGGCAGGCCCGCATTCGCCATTGTGAAGACCATCAGCGCGACGGCATAGAGCGGCATGTTTTTCACAAGGCCGCCGTAAGCGTCGATTTCGCGCGTGTGGATGCGGTCATAGACAACACCGACGCAGAGGAAGAGCGCGCCGGAAACGAGGCCGTGCGAGACCATCTGAAAAACCGCGCCCTGCACGCCCTGCTGGTTCATCGCGAACAGGCCCATGGTGACAAAGCCCATATGCGCGACGGAGGAATAGGCGATGAGCTTTTTCATATCCTCCTGCACCAGCGCCACGAGGGACGTGTAAACAATGGCGATGATGGAGAGCGTGTAGACCAGCGGCGCGAAATATTGCGACGCCTCGGGAAACATCGGCAGCGAAAAGCGGATGAAGCCGTAACCGCCCATTTTCAGCAGAATGCCCGCCAGAATAACCGAGCCCGCCGTGGGCGCCTCGACATGAGCGTCGGGCAGCCAGGTGTGCACCGGCCACATCGGCATTTTGACCGCGAAGGACGCGAAGAAAGCCAGCCACAGCCATTTTTGCATCGACGACGGGAAAGCCGTCTTCAGCAGCACGGTGATATCGGTGGTGCCGGCGGCGCCGTACATGGCCATGATCGCCAGCAGCATCAGCAGCGAGCCGACCAGAGTGTATAGAAAAAATTTGAAGCTCGCGTAGACACGCCGCTTGCCGCCCCACACGCCGATGATGAGGAACATCGGTATCAGCCCGCCCTCGAAAAACAGGTAGAACAGCACGAGATCGAGCGCGCAGAAAACGCCGATCATGAGCGTCTCCAGCACGAGAAAAGCGATCATGTATTCCTTGACGCGCGTTGTGATGCTTTCCCACGACGCGAGAATGCAGAACGGCATAAGGAAGGCCGTTAGCACGACGAAGGGCATGGAAATACCGTCAATCCCGAGCTTGTACACGAGGCCCGAGCCGGCCCAGCGCTTTTCCTCGACAAGCTGAAACGCGGCGCTGGCCGGGTCAAAAAGCCTCCACGCCCACAGCGCCAGCGCGAATGTGACAAGCGTCGCCAGAAGCGCGGCCCAGCGCGCGTTGTTTTTGGTCGCCTCGTCATCGCCCCTGAGGCAGAGGATAAAGGCTGCGCCCACCAGCGGCAGGACGATAAGGCCGGTGAGGAGACCGAAGCCGAACATCAGCGCACGCCCCCCAGAAGATACCACGTCATCATCGCGGCGACGCCCATAAGCATGGCGAAGGCGTAATGATAGAGATAGCCGGTCTGCAATTTAGCCGCGCGGCCGGCGGTTTCAATGACGCGCGCGGCGATGCCGTCAGGGCCGATGCCATCGATGACGCGCCCGTCGCCGCCCTTCCAGAACAAGCGGCCGAGCCAAAAGGCGGGGCGGACAAAAATCAAATCGTAGAGCTCGTCAAAATACCATTTGTTGAGCAGGAATTGATAAAGCTGCGGGTTGCGCTCCGCGAGCCTGCGGGGCGTCAACGGCGAGAAAATGTAGAACCATGCGGCCGCGGCGAACCCCGCGAGCATCATCCACGTCGCGAGATGCGCGATGAATTCCGGCACGTTGTGCATATCGTGGAGAAGGTGATTGTCAGCGCGTTGGAACAGCGCTTTTTTCCAGAATGCCTCGGCGCCATCGCCGATAAAGGCGTTGCGGAAAACGAGGCCGGCGAACAGCGCGCCCGCCGCAAGAACGTAAAGCGGCACAAGCATGACCGCCGGGGATTCATGCGGCTCGAGAGCGTGGTCATCATGGCCGGAGGCGTCGCCGGCATGGGCATCATGTCCATGCGCATCCTCTGCCGCCCAGCGCTCGGGCCCGAAAAACGTCATGAACACGAGGCGCCATGAGTAAAAGGACGTCAGTCCCGCGGCAATGGCCACCATGAAGAACGCATAGAGCGCGCCGGGACGCTGCGAGACAAAGGCCGCCTCGATGATGGCGTCCTTCGAGAAGAAGCCAGAGGTCAGCGGCAGGCCCGTCAAAGCGAAAGTGCCGGCTGTCATCAGCCAGAACGTGGCGGGGATATGCTTATGCAGCCCGCCCATTTTCCGCATGTCCTGCTCGTGATGCATGGCGTGAATGACGGAGCCGGCGCCTAAAAACAGCAGCGCTTTGAAGAACGCGTGGGTGAACAGGTGGAAAATGCCCAGCGAATAGCCGCCGACGCCCATCGCCACGAACATGTAGCCGAGCTGCGAGCAGGTGGAATAGGCGATGACGCGCTTGATATCATTCTGCACGAGACCGACCGTGGCGGCGAAGAACGCCGTCGTCGCGCCGAAAATTGTGACGACGGACAGCGCAGCGGGCGCCTGCTCGAACAGCGGCGAGAGGCGCGCCACCATGAACACGCCGGCGGTCACCATGGTCGCGGCGTGAATCAGCGCGGAGACCGGCGTCGGCCCCTCCATCGCGTCGGGCAGCCAGGTATGCAGCAGGAACTGCGCCGACTTGCCCATGGCGCCCATGAACAGAAGCAGGCAGGTGATGGTCATCGCGTCCCAGTCGACGCCGAAAAGGTGGATGGTTTTGCCCGCGAGGCCGGGGGCCGCGGCGAAAATTGTGTCGAGCGCGACCGAGCCGGTCAGGAAAAAAACCAGGAATATGCCGAGCGCGAAGCCGAAATCGCCGACGCGGTTGACGACAAAGGCTTTGATCGCCGCCGCATTGGCCGAGGGCTTCTCATACCAAAAACCGATCAGCAGGTAGGAGGCGAGGCCGACCCCCTCCCAGCCGAAAAACATTTGCACAAGATTGTCCGCCGTCACCAGCATCAGCATGGCGAAGGTGAACAGCGAGAGATAAGCGAAGAAGCGGGGGCGGTGCGGATCCTCAGCCATATAGCCGATGGAATAGAGATGCACGAGCGAGGACACGGTGGTGACGACAACGAGCATCACGACGGTCAGCGTGTCGATGCGCAAAGCCCATTCAACGCGCAGCGCGCCTGAATTCATCCACGTTCCCAGCACCGGCGTGTTGACCGGCGTCTGGCCAAAGCCGACCTGAACGAAGGCGATCCACGAGAGAATCGCCGAGACAAACAGAAGCCCCGTGGTGACCGCCTCCGACGGGCGGTCGCCGATCCGGCGGCCGAGCAGGCCTGCGACGAGAAAGCCGATCAGCGGCAGGAAAACGATGAAACTATACATTCCCGCTCAGCCCTTCATCATGTTGACGTCATCGACCGCGATGGAGCCTCGGTTGCGGAAATAGGTGACGAGGATGGCGAGGCCGATGGCGGCCTCCGCGGCCGCGACGGTGAGAATGAACAGCGAGAAAACCTGGCCCGTGAGATCGCCGAGATAGGACGAGAAGGCGACAAGGTTGACATTGACCGCCAGCAATATGAGCTCGACCGACATCAAAATAACGATGATGTTTTTGCGGTTGAGGATTATGCCGGCGATGCCGATTGTGAACAGCGCCGCGGCAACCGTGAGGTAATGGCTGA
The DNA here is from genome assembly GCA_025362655.1 of Hyphomicrobiales bacterium. Classification (GTDB taxonomy): domain Bacteria; phylum Pseudomonadota; class Alphaproteobacteria; order Rhizobiales; family Beijerinckiaceae; genus Terripilifer. The sequence continues at coordinate 19,579 of JANYFM010000207.1, forward strand.
GAGCTATTTCCATGATTGCGTCCTCACACGCCCGCCCGCGAGGGCGCTTTCCTGAGTTCGACGGCGCCGGCGGGAGTGCGGGCGTTCTGCGCCTCGATCGACTGGCGCTTGACGCCGGGCCGGTGCTGGAGCGTCAGCACAATCGCGCCGATCATGGCGGTGAGCAGAACGAGGCCAGCCGCCTGAAAGAGATAGAAATATTTGGTGTAAAGAACGAGGCCGAGCGCCTCGGTGTTGGTCATCGCCTCGATGGGCATGTTGCGCATGGGCGTCACGCCGGCATCCGTCCAGCCGCCCACCGCCAGCACCAGTTCAACAATCGCCACAGCGCCGATCAGCAGGCCGAGGGGAAGATTGTGCATGAAGCCCTGTTTCAGCTCGGCGAAGTCAACGTCGAGCATCATGACAACAAACAGGAACAGCACAGCCACCGCTCCGACATAGACGACGACGAGGATCATCGCGAGGAATTCCGCGCCGAGAAGCACGAACAGGCCGGAGGCATTGACGAAGGCGAGGATGAGGAACAGCACGGAATGCACTGGGTTGCGCGCGAAAATCACCATCAGCGCCGAGACGAGCATCAGCGCCGAGAAGAGGTAGAAGAAGGCTGCGGGCAGGCTCATCGTCTCATCCTTGAATTGGGCGGCCCGCCTCCCGTTCGCGCGGGAGGCATTGCCGTCATCTGTAGGGCGCGTCCATCGTCAGATTGCGGGCGATCTCGCGCTCCCAGCGCGCGCCGTTCTCCAGCAGGCGGTCCTTGTCGTAGTAAAGCTCCTCGCGGGTCTCGACCGCGTATTCCTGGTTCGGCCCCTCGACGATGGCATCCACCGGGCAGGCCTCCTGGCACATGCCGCAGTATATGCATTTGACCATGTCAATGTCGTAGCGCGTTGTGCGGCGGGTGCCGTCGTTGCGGCGCGGCCCGGCCTCAATCGTGATGGCCTGCGCCGGGCAGATAGCCTCGCAGAGCTTGCAGGCGATGCATCGCTCCTCGCCGTTGGGATAGCGGCGCAGCGCATGCTCGCCGCGAAACCGGGGCGACACCGGATTTTTCTCATGCGGATAATTGAGCGTCGCTTTCGGCTTGAAGAGATAGCGCATCGACAGCGCGAAGGCGCCGATGAATTCAGTGAGGAAGAGCGCTTTCGCGGCCTGATCGAGTTTCATTGCGCAGTCTCCGTTCCGCCGAGCGCCGCGCCGAGCGCGAGCCCCAGCGCCGGCAGGAAAAGGAATGAGAAAGCCGCCAGCGCGCGGCGGAATTTGATAAAGCGCGCGGCAACGAACGGCATGCCCGGCATTTCGCCGCCCTCCTCGACTTCGCGCGCCACGGCGCGGCGCATGACGCCCATGGCGATAATATATTCGACGGCGCCGATGATCAGGCCGCCGAGCGCGCCGGAAAGGGCCGGGTGCGAATTCGTCATCCCCGCCACCCGTTGGCATCGAGCACACGCAGCGCGCCGGCGACGATAACCACCATGGCCAGCGACACCGGCAGAAAAACTTTCCAGCCGAGCCGCATCAATTGATCGTAGCGGTAGCGCGGCACGAAGGCTTTGACCATGGCGAACATAAAAAACACCAGCGTCGATTTGAGCACAAACCAGATGACGCCGGGCACCCACGTGAAGGGCGCGAAAGGCAGCGGCGGGAGCCAGCCGCCCAAAAACAGAATCGTGGTCATGGCGCACATCGAGACGATGGCGACGTATTCGCCGAGCATGAACATCATGTAGGGCGTCGAGGAATATTCGACCATGAAGCCGGCGACGAGCTCGGACTCGGCCTCAACCAAATCAAACGGCGGACGGTTGGTCTCCGCCAGCGCCGAAATAAAGAAGATGATGAACATCGGGAAAAGCGGCAGCCAGTACCAGCCGAACATGCCGAACCGGGTGTCCTGGGCGCGCACGATCTCCGTGAGGTTAAGCGACCCCGCGCACAGCTGCACGGTGATAATGACGATGCCGATCGAGACCTCGTAGCTGACCATCTGCGCGGCCGAGCGCAGCGCCGACAGAAACGGATATTTCGAATTCGACGCCCAGCCGCCCATGATGACGCCGTAAACGCCGAGCGAGGAGACCGCGAATATATAGAGAATGCCGACGTTGAGATTGGCGACCGCCCAGCCGTCGGCGACAGGAATCGCCGCCCATGCCGCCAGCGCCAGCATGCCCGTGACAAACGGCGCCAGAAGAAACACGCCCTTGTTGGCGCCGGCGGGGATCACCGGCTCCTTGACCACAAATTTGATCATATCGGCGAAGGATTGCAGCAACCCCCAGGGGCCGACGACATTGGGGCCGCGGCGCAACTGCACCGCCGCCCAGATTTTGCGGTCGGCATAGAGGATATAAGCGACGTAAATCAGCAGAACCGCCACGAGCAGCAGGCTCTTGCCGAGCAGGATGAGGAATGTGAGCAGCCAGCCGTCCATGGTTTCCTACTCCGCCGCCTGTTGCACGCGGCCTCTCGCCAGCGCCGAGCATTCGGCCATGACGGCGGATGCGCGCGCGATGGGATTGGTCAAATAGAAGTCAGTGATGGCATTGGCAAACGCCGCCTTCCCCGGCGCGCCGCCGGCAGCGGCGACGGCGGCAATCCCGCCGGCATCGCCGCGGGCGACCGCATTCAGCGCGGCAAAATGCGGATGTTCGGCATAGAGCGCGGCGCGCAGGGCGCTGAGCGTGTCAAACGGCAGGCGATGGCCCAGCGCATCGGAGAGGGCGCGCAGGATTGCCCAGTCCTCGCGCGCATCGCCGGGCGGGAAAGCCGCGCGGGCGGCCATTTGAACGCGCCCTTCCGTATTGACGTAAGTGCCGGATTTCTCCGTGTAAGCGGCGCCCGGCAGGATCACATCGGCGCGCTGGGCGCCGCGATCCCCGTGGCTGCCCTGATAGACCACGAATGCGCCGGGCCCGATGTCGATCTCATCGGCGCCCAGATTGAACAGCACATCCATCCCGCCCTGCGCCATCGCTTGCGCGTTGAGTCCGCCCTGCCCCGGCACGAAACCGAGATCGAGGGCGCCGGCGCGCGCGGCCGCCGTGTGCAGCACGCAGAAACCGTTCCAGCCTTCGCGAACGATGCCGCCGGTTTTGGCGGCCAGCGCCAGGACGCCCGCGCCGTCCGCCCGCGTCAGCGCGCCCTGGCCCAGAATCAGCATCGGCTTTTTTGAGGCCGCCGGCGGCCAGGCGCCGGGCGCCGCCAGAGTTTCAGGGCCGGCGCCAAGATAGGCATAGTCATAGGTCAAATCCGCCTTCGCGCCGATCAGCGCAATGGAAAAATCACCGCGCAGCCAGCGCTTGCGGATGCGCGCGTTGAGCACCGGCGATTCCAGCCGCGGGTTCGAGCCGACGATCAGCAGCGAGTCCGCTTCATCAATGCCTGAAATGCCCGCATTGAAAAGATAGGACGCGCGCCCGAATTTGGGGTCGAGCGCCGCGCCGTCCTGGCGGCAATCGAGATTGGGCGAGCCGAGCTTTTCCATCAGCAGCTTCAGCGCGAACATTTCCTCGACCGCGCAAAGATCGCCGGCAATGGCGCCGATTTTCCCCGCCGGCACGGCCTTCACTTTTCCGGCGATGGCGGTGAAGGCTTCCTGCCATGAGGCGGCGCGCAGCGCGCCGTTTTCGCGGATATAGGGCCGGTCGAGGCGCTGGAGCTTCAGCCCGTCCACCACTTGGCGCGTCTTGTCGGAAATCCATTCCTCGTTCACCGCGTCGTTGTTGCGCGGCAGAATGCGCATGACCTCGCGGCCGCGGGTGTCAATGCGGATGGCGGAGCCCAGCGCGTCCATCACATCGATGGACTGGGTTTTTTGCATTTCCCACGGGCGCGCGCGGAAATTCTGCGGTTTCGGCAGCAGCGCGCCGACGGGGCAGAGATCGGCGATATTGCCCTGCAATTCCGAGGTCATGGCGGATTCGAGATAAGTGGTGATCTCCATATCTTCGCCGCGGCCGATGGAGCCCATATCGCCGGTGCCCGCGACCTCCGCCGTGAAGCGGACGCAGCGCGTGCAATGGATGCAGCGGTTCATTGATGTTTTGACCAGCGGCCCGATGTATTTGTCCTCAACGGCGCGCTTGTTTTCGGCATACCGCGAGCTGTCGACGCCGTAGGCCATGGCCTGATCCTGCAAATCGCACTCGCCGCCCTGATCGCAGATCGGGCAGTCGAGGGGATGGTTGATCAGCAGGAATTCCATGACGCCCTCGCGCGCCTTTTTCACCATGGGCGTATTGGTGAAAACGACCGGCAATTCGCCGTTGGGGCCGGGGCGCAGATCGCGCACGCCGAGCGCGCAGGATGCCTGGGGCTTGGGCGGGCCGCCTTTCACTTCCACAAGGCACATGCGGCAATTGCCGGCGATCGACAGGCGCTCGTGGAAACAGAAGCGCGGAATCTCCGCGCCCGCCGCCTCGCAGGCCTGGATCAGCGTGTAGTCAGGGGGAACGTCCACCTCGACGCCGTCAATGATGAGTTTGGTCATGGGTTTTTCTCTTCATGGCCGGCGCGCCAGAATTCCAGCATATCCAGGACGCCGATGCCGTCGATGGTCATGCCGTCCATGCGGCTTGTTGAGATCGAAGCGCCCGCCAGATTAGCTTTTGTGACACGCAGCCCCGCGAGATTAACATCGTTGACGCGCCAGCCGCTCATGTTGACATCGTCGAAATCAGCGCCGGAAAAATTGACGTTCTCGCTGGCCGCGCCGGAGAAATTGACGTTGTTGAAGACGGAGCCGGAGAGGTCCGACTTCTTTGCCGTGATGGGATGTTTGGCTTCGAAGAGATTCATGCCCCTACTCCGCCGCCATCGCCGCGGCCGCGCCGTGCGCGGGATTGCTGTGCGGATTTCCCGCGTATTGATCGATGCGCCGCTCGATCTCGGGGCGGAAATGCGCAATCAGCCCCTGAATCGGCCAAGCGGCGGCATCGCCCAGCGCGCAGATCGTGTGTCCCTCGATTTTCGTCGTCACTTCCAGCAGCATGTCGATTTCGCGTTTTTGCGCGCGGCCCTCCGCCATGCGGTTCATGACGCGCCACATCCAGCCGGTGCCCTCGCGGCAAGGGGTGCATTGGCCGCAGCTCTCATGTTTGTAGAAATATGACAGGCGCGCGATGGCGCGGATGATGTCGGTGGATTTATCCATGACGATGACCGCCGCCGTGCCGAGGCCCGAGCGCAGCTTGGACAGCGAGTCAAAATCCATGGGGCAATCGATGATTTGATCGGCCGGCACCAGCCGCACCGAGGAGCCGCCGGGGATCACCGCCAGCAGATTGTCCCAGCCGCCGCGCACGCCGCCGCAATGTTTGTCGATAAGCTCGCGGAAGGGCAGGCTCATGGCCTCCTCGACGTTGCAGGGCTTGTTGACGTGGCCGGAGATGCAAAACAGTTTTGTGCCCGCGTTGTTTTTGGCGCCGAACCCTTGGAACCAGTTGGCGCCGCGCCGCAGAATCGTCGGCGCGACGGCGATGGATTCAACATTGTTGACCGTCGTCGGGCAGCCATAAAGCCCCATATTCGCGGGGAAAGGCGGCTTCATGCGGGGCATGCCCTTTTTGCCCTCAAGGCTTTCAAGCAGAGCCGTCTCTTCGCCGCAGATATAGGCGCCGGCGCCGTGATGCACGTAAAGCTCAAAGGGCCAGCCGTGAATATTGTCTTTGCCGATGAGGTTCGCCTCATAGGCCTCATCGACAGCTTTTTGCAGCGCGATGCGCTCGGTGACGTATTCGCCGCGGATGTAAATATAGCAGGCGTGCGCGCCCATCGCGAAGGAGGCGATCAGGCAGCCCTCGATCAGCAGATGCGGATCGTTGCGCATGATTTCGCGGTCTTTGCAGGTGCCAGGCTCCGACTCGTCCGCATTCACGACAAGGTAGCTCGGGCGCGCCGGATCGGGCTTGGGCATGAACGACCATTTGAGGCCGGTGGGAAATCCCGCCCCGCCGCGGCCGCGCAGGCCCGAGGCTTTCATCTCGCTGATGATCCACGGCACGCCGCGCTCCAGCAGCATTTTGGTTTCATCCCACGCGCCGCGCATGCGGGCGGCTTTCAGCTCCGGCGGCTGGAAGCCGTAGAGATTGGTGAAGATGCGGTCTTTATCGGCGAGCATCGCTTTGTCCCTGCATCACGTCTTGGCCGGCGCGGCGGCGGCTTTGGCTTTTTCCGCCTCGGCGGCGGCGGCTTTGGCTTTTTCCGCCTCGGCGGCGGCGGCGTTGGCTTTTTCCGCCTCGGCGGCGGCGG
>JANYFM010000213.1 GCA_025362655.1 Hyphomicrobiales bacterium
CGGTCCAGACCCGCGGTGATCGCCGCGGCATTGTCGCGGCTGACGATGCCCGCGTCGGCGAGCATGGCGACATGGGCCTTCGAGCCCTTGATGTCCTGGGCGGCGAAGCGGTAATCGAAACCGATGGAGGCGTTGATCTCCTCCATGATCTCGTCCGGGCCGGACGCGAAGCGTCCGCCCCACATTTTGTTGCTCATCGCCGTCCCTTGGAAGCCGAAACCCGAATGATCGATGCCGACACCCGCAAACCCACGGCCCGCCACAGCGGGAAAATCGTCGCGGCCCTCTGCGTCGCCGCCGCAATCGGCGGAGCCGTCCTATACGGGATGAACGCGCGCCCCGGCAAGGAAGGGACTTCCGGCGAATGCGCAACCTCGCGGGCTGTGGCGGAGCGGATCGCCCCGCTGGCGCGCGGCGAGGTGGCGGGGGTCTCCGTCGCCAAAAACCCACGCCCCTTGGCGGATATGGTCTTTGAAGGGCCGGACGGAGCCCGGAAGAACCTGTCGGATTTTAAAGGCAAAGCGGTTTTGCTCAACCTTTGGGCGACATGGTGCATCCCCTGCCGCGAGGAAATGCCCGCGCTGGACCGTTTGCAGGCGCGCCTCGGCGGGACGGATTTCGAAGTGGTGGCGATCTCAATCGACACCGCCCGGCTGGAGAAACGCCGAACCTTTCTTGCCGACGCCGGTGTGAAATCCCTCGCGTTTTACGCCGATCCCAGCGCCGAAGTGTTCCAAGTGCTAAAAAAGGCCGGCAAGGTTGTGGGGCTGCCGACGACAATCCTTGTCGATGCGAAGGGATGCGAGATTGGCATCATGCCGGGTCCCGCTGACTGGGCCTCGGCGGACGCCGCCGCGATGATCGCGGGGCTCACGGGGCGCTAAAGCGTGACGGCTCCGGCGGCAGCGGGCCAACCGCCTTACAACGCGGGAGGCATCGTGACCCGGCTGTCGTCCGCGAGAGCGACCGGGGGATGGACCGCCCGGGGGTCTTCTTTTTCCCTTTGAAGCAGCGCCGCCAGCAGTCTTCGGCCTTGGACGGGGCCCACGTCGACCTTGACGGCGGTTTGCGGGATCGAAGGCATTCCCTCTGCTTGCAGGCAGCGGTCCTGAATTTCCAGAAAGTCCCGGTCTTCGTCAAATGTATGGGCGACGCCTTTTTGAAGCTGGACTGTAAGCTCGGCGTCGTCGAGACGGAAGTTGCGCGGCACGCCCCAGAAATAATGGGTGGAATGTTCGGTTTCCGGCGTCAATAAATGCAAAGGCCTGATTATATGAGCCAACGCCCGATCGGTTTCCACGGGGTGAACCCCGGCTTCCGTCATGTTTATGCCCGGCGCCATGTGAATGGCGACCTGCCAGCGGTTAATTTTGCCGGTATGGTTCAGCACCAATGCAAACAGAGGCGGCGGGTCGATGTTGGGCATTTCCCGGTGGACGCGCACCACCCGTCCGCCGTCGACGGTTACGGTGACCGGCGAATCCGCCACCGCGCCGCTGCCGATCGTTTCTTTGTGAACATAGGTTTCATGGGAGAGATCAAGAAGATTGTCATTCAGCAGCCGGTAATCCGCGTTGATGCGAAGGTAGCCTCTGCTCACGGTCCAGTCGGGAGAGTCCATCCAATGGAGATCGGGTATCAGGGCTTTATCGGCGATATCCGCCTCGCCGAGCCAAATCCAGACGAGCGAGTGCCGCTCGGCGACGGGGAATAATTTGACCTGACAGGACTTGGGGAGTGTCTCTTGGCCGGGCACATGGGCGCAGGCTCCCTTCTCATCAAACCGCAGGCCGTGATAGCCGCACTGAACCTGGTCCTTGACCAGCGTTCCCAGCGAGAGAGGCACAAGGCGGTGCGGGCAGCGGTCCTCCATAATTACAACGTTGCCCGCCGATGTGCGCCATAAAATCACAGCCTGATTGAGAAACTTCCGCGCCGTCAGGGTCTGACCTATCTCCGCACTGAAGCCCGCAACATACCAGCAGTTTTTAATCCACATTTTTCCGGCCTCCCTTGGCTCTAAAATGAGCCCGCGCGGCGCCCCGCGTCAAGCCTCAGGGGGCTTAAGAAAAGGCGGCCTCGGCCAGCGCTTCAAATGGCCGCGTTGCGCGGCTCCGCGTCTTCGATTAGGGACTCTAGGACTTGCAGGGGCAGTGCCCATTTTATAGGACTTTCGCATGGCCGACGCTGGCACCCGTCCCGCTGATCCGCAATCGCGGCGCCCGTTGTCGCCTCACCTGCAAATCTATCGGCCCATGCTGACGATGATGATGTCGATCGCCCACCGGATCACCGGCGGAGCGCTCTACGCCGGCACGCTTTTGCTGGCCTGGTGGCTGATCGCCGCCTCGACCGACGCGGCGGCCTTTGCCAAAGCGAATTGGTTTTTAAGCTCCATCCTTGGACGCCTCATCCTTTTTGGGTTCACTTGGTCGCTGTTCCATCATCTCATGGGCGGGCTCCGCCATTTCCTCTGGGACGCAGGCCGGGGCATGGAGCATCCGGAACGCGAGTATTTGGCGCAGGCGACGTGGATCGGCGGTCTTGCCTTGACGCTGGCCGTTTGGGCCGCCGCTTATGCGATGCGCTGAGCGGGAATGGGGAAAGCACACATGAACGACGGTTCCTCTTCCATGCGCACGCCCCTCTCAAAGGTCCGGCATCTCGGCTCAGCTCATTCGGGCACGCAGCACGCTTGGCAGATGCGCGCCACTTCAATCGCGCTTGTTCCGCTGACCATCGGCTTTGTTTGGCTGGTGCTGACTCTGATCGGCAAGGATTACAATTCAGTGCGCGCGGCGCTGGGCGGCCCGATGGCCTCCATCGTGATGCTGCTGTTTTTGCTGACGGGCATCTGGCACATGAAACTCGGCATGCAGACGATCATCGAGGATTATGTCCACGGCGAGCATGCCAAAACGGCGGCGCTGCTGGTCAACGCGTTCTTTTGTTATGGAATCGGACTCGCCTGCGTCTATGCGGTGCTGCGCATCAGCTTCGTCTGAGCCGCGGGCAACAGGTCCTCTGAAAGGCTAAACGATGGTTACCCAGAACGACAAGGCGCCGGGCGCGGGCGGCAGGGCCTACCCGATCACCGACCATGTTTTTGACGTGGTCGTTGTCGGCGCGGGCGGCGCGGGGCTGCGCGCCACTGTTGGCTGCTCGCAGGCGGGGCTGCGCACGGCATGCATTTCGAAAGTGTTTCCGACCCGCTCGCACACCGTCGCGGCGCAGGGCGGCATTTCCGCGACGCTCGGCAATATGCATGCCGACGACTGGCGCTGGCATATGTATGACACCGTCAAGGGATCTGACTGGCTCGGCGACCAGGATTCCATCGAATATTTGTGCCGCAACGCGCCCGCCGCCGTTTATGAGCTGGAGCATTGGGGCGTGCCGTTTTCGCGCACCGAGGAGGGCAAAATCTATCAGCGTCCGTTCGGCGGCATGACGACGGATTTCGGCAAGGGCACGGCGCAGCGCACCTGCGCCGCGGCCGACCGCACCGGCCACGCGATCCTGCACACGCTCTATGGCGAGGCTTTGCGCAACCGCACAGAGTTCTTCATCGAGTATTTCGCCATCGACCTCATTATGGACGCTTCCGGACGCTGCCTCGGTGTTATCTGCATCAAGATGGATGACGGCACGATCCACCGATTCCGCTCATCGCTGACGATTCTTGCGACCGGCGGCTATGGCCGCGCCTATTTCTCGGCGACCTCGGCCCACACCTGCACCGGCGACGGCAACGCCATGGTGCTGCGCGCCGGCCTGCCGCTGCAGGACATGGAGTTTGTGCAGTTCCACCCGACCGGCATCTACGGCTCCGGCTGCCTTATCACCGAGGGCGCGCGAGGCGAGGGCGGCTATGTCACCAATTCAAGCGGCGAGCGCTTCATGGAGCGGTACGCGCCCTCCGCCAAGGACCTTGCCTCGCGCGATGTCGTTTCGCGCGCCATGACGATCGAAATCCGCGAGGGGCGCGGTGTCGGCAAAAACAAGGATCACATATATCTTCACCTCGATCATCTCGATCCGAAGATTTTGCATGAGCGCCTGCCCGGGATTTCCGAGAGCGCCCGTATTTTCGCCGGCGTCGATGTGACGAAGGAGCCGATCCCCGTGATCCCGACGGTCCATTACAACATGGGCGGCATTCAGACGAATTATCACGGCGAGGTGGTGACTCTGAAGAACGGCGAGCCCGATACCATCGTGCCCGGCCTGATGGCTTTGGGCGAGGCGGCCTGCGTCTCCGTGCACGGAGCGAACCGGCTGGGCTCAAACTCGCTGATTGATCTTGTGGTGTTCGGCCGCGCTGCCGGTCTGCGCGCGCGGGAACTGGTCACACCCGGCGAGAAACAGGCGGATTTGCCGAAAGATTCCGCTGATTTGGCGCTGTCGCGGCTGGACAGATTCCGCTGGGCAAAAGGGGGCACGCCGACGGCGCAGCTCCGCGACAAGATGCAGACGACGATGCAGAGCAATTGCGCGGTGTTTCGCACCGGCGAAATCCTGGCGGAGGGTTCGCAGCTCATTCACGAGGTGTGGAGCGGCGTCGCCGATATCGGCATCACCGACCGCTCTATGGTTTGGAACTCCGATCTGATCGAGACCCTTGAGTTCGACAATCTCGTGGCCCAGGCTGTGGTGACAATGGACTCCGCCGTCGAGCGCAAAGAGAGCCGCGGCGCCCATGCCCGCGAGGATTATCCGAACCGCGATGACAAGAATTGGATGAAGCACACGCTGGCTTGGCTCGACGCCGGGAAGCAAAAAGTGAACATCGATTTCCGTCCGGTGCATACATACACAATGTCGAATGAGATTGCTTATATCGAACCGAAGGCGCGGGTGTATTGAGGGTGGAGCGAGGGCAAAATGTCCGGCGCGCTGATGCCGCGTCCCCTCGCCGATAGATATTCCAATGCTTCGAATCGAAAAAAGCAAAAAAAATCTGACGCCGGGGCTCAGCCGGCCGCGCGCCTAAAAAAGAGAAGCTGACAATGGTCGAACTCGCTCTTCCCAAAAACTCCCGCCCCGCGCCCGGGAAAACCTGGCCGCGGCCGCCCGGCGCGGCAAATGTCCGGGAGTTCCGCGTCTATCGCTGGAACCCGGACGACGACGCCAATCCGCGCATCGACACCTATTTTGTTGATATGTCCGATTGCGGGCCGATGGTGCTGGACGCGCTGACCTATATCAAAAACAAGGTCGATCCGACCCTGACCTTCCGCCGCTCCTGCCGCGAGGGCATTTGCGGCTCCTGCGCCATGAACATCGACGGCACCAACACACTCGCCTGCACGAAGGATTTGGCCGCCATCAGCGGCGCGGTGAAAATCTATCCGCTGCCGCATATGTCCGTCATCAAAGACCTTGTGCCCGATCTGACGCATTTTTATTCACAGCACGCTTCCATCGAGCCGTGGCTGAAAACCGTGACGCCGCGTCCGCAGGGGGAATGGCTTCAGGCCCCGGAGGACCGGGCGAAGCTCGACGGGCTCTATGAGTGCATCCTCTGCGCCTGCTGCTCTACCTCCTGCCCAAGCTATTGGTGGAACGGCGACCGCTATCTGGGACCCGCCGCTTTGTTACAGGCCTACCGCTGGCTGATCGATTCGCGCGACGAGGCCAAGGGCGAGCGCCTCGACAATCTTGAGGACCCGTTCCGCCTTTACCGCTGCCACACGATTATGAATTGTGCCAAGGCCTGCCCCAAAGGGCTCAACCCCGCCAAAGCCATCGCCGAGATCAAGAATATGATGATCTCCCGGCAGGCTTGATTTTTTTCAGCGTGCCAGGCGCGTTACGGTATATTGAGGCAGCTTTTTTCCTGGGCTGAGGCCGCGTATGCATATCGTTGTTGGAATCCTGGCTCTGCTCGGCGCGGGCCTCTATCTTTATTCGCGCCTGAAGGATGCCGGGCAGGCGGCGGGCGAGATCGTTGACGGCGCCCAGCGCCTCAACGGCGCCCGCAATCGCGCGCAATTCCGCAAAAAGGCGGAGGGGTCTGTCATCGCGGGGATTGATGATCCCATCACCGGCGCCGCCGTCATGATGGCTGCTGTCGCCAATGCGCGGGAACCCATCGACGCCGCTACCGCCACCGTGATCAAAGAGGAATTGCGCGAAGCGACGGGGAGCGATCCGGCGGAAGCCTATGAATTTGCCGTCTGGGCCGTCGGACAATC
>JANYFM010000220.1 GCA_025362655.1 Hyphomicrobiales bacterium
GCTCATGCCGGACGCCTCTCGCCCGCCGCTAAATCTGATGGCCTTTTTTCTTCATCTCCTCGCGGGTCAGCTCATACATTCGTTGCGAAACCGAGCGCGTCCACGGCTCCATGATCTCGCCCATATTGGCGAAGACATCCGGCTGCACGGAAACAAATTTCACGCCAACGGGCGATTTGAAAAAGGCCGCGGCGTCCTTGCACTCCTGCTCATTGAGAAGCGCTGTGTAAATGCGCGCCGCCTGCTCGCTCATTTCCTCGGTGTATTTCTGGAATTGCGGCTCCAGCTTTTCCATCGCGGTTTTCATGTCGGCGGTCAGCTCGGGGCGGGTGCGGGTCACTGTCCCGTTCATCTGGCGCATCAAGTCGGGGATGGAGGCGGAAAACAACCTCCGCATGCCTGAGTTCTGGACAATATCGCGCGCGGCGCCGATATGGCCGGGGGTCGCCTGGGGGATCGGAATTGTTGCGGGCCCAAGCGCTGGCGCAGGGGCGGCGGCGGGCGCGGGCGGGCGGGCGGGCTGAGGCGCCGGCGCCTGAGCAAAAACCGGCGCTGCGAGCAGCGCGGCAGCGAGGGCAAGGCTGGCAGAGCGGGCAAAGGTCGGGAATGCCATGGTGTTAACTCCTTGATGGGGAAGCGGCTTGATGAAGCTCGCCCTTGATTTCGATGCCGTTGGCATCAGCGACGATCACCGCGCTGGCGAGACCGATAAAAAGCCCGTGCTCGACGACGCCGGGAATGACGGACAAAGCGGCGGCGAGGGCGGGGGGATCGGGGATTTGTCCAAAGGCGCAGTCCAAGATGTGATTGCCGCTATCGGTGACGAAATCAAGGCCGCTTTTGGCTTTGCGCCAAGCCAAGGGGCCGGCGCAGCCTGTCTGCCGGGCCGCCCGTTCCACGTGTCGGCGCGTGGCCTCCCGGCCAAAAGGGATAATCTCGACGGGCAACGGGAAGCGCCCGAGACACGATACCTCTTTCGATCTGTCGGTGATCACGATCATGCGGGCGGAGGCGGCGGCAACGATTTTTTCGCGCAAAAGCGCGCCGCCGCCGCCTTTGATCAGGCGCAGCTTCGGGTCGAACTCGTCGGCGCCGTCAACGGTCAGGTCGAGTTCCGGCGTCTCGTCCAGCGTGGTCAGGGGAATGCCGAGCGCAGCGGCTTGCGCGCGGGTCGTCTCGGACGTGGGCACGCAGATCAAAGCCATGCCGCCGCGGATTTTTTCGCTGACGCAATTGACGAAATGCCAAGCGGTTGAGCCTGTGCCGAGACCAAGCCGCATCCCCGCGCGCAACAGCTCCGCCGCCTTTTCGGCGGCGCGGCGTTTGGCGGCGTCCATGGGGTCGGTCGAATGAGGGGCGGCGGACATTTTAATGGGAATCCGGCGGGGATCGGGCTCCGATAAGGCCAGACAGCTCCAATGGCAACCTGGCCGGGCGCGGCCCCGCCCTGCCCGGCTTACTTCTTGACGTATTTCATCAGCCTTTTGGGGCCGACCTCCGCCCCGAAAATATTCCCCTGAGCGTCCGCCGCGACGCCTTCGGCGGCGCTGGTGCCGAGGGTTTTCTCCACGGGGTCGGGAATGAAAGCGCTCACCGAGCCGTCACGCGCGCTGCCGACGCGGATGCCGCGTTTCCAGCCATCATGGTTTTTGGAAACGGATTGGGATTCGCTGTCCGCGACGTAGATATTATCGTTTTTGTCGATGAAAATCCCGCTGGGGCGGGAGAATTGCGCCCACTGATCGAGGAACTTCCCTTCCTGATCGAAAATCTGAATGCGGTTGTTCTGGCGGTCTCCAACGAACAGCCGGCCGCGGGAATCCATGGCGATGGCGTGGGGAATGTCGAGATCGCCGGGTCCGGAGCCCAACTGGCCCCATGTCTTGATAAACTTGCCCGTCTTGTCGAATTTCACAATACGCGCGTTGGTTGCCCCGCCATGCCCGTCGGCGACGAAAATATCGCCGTTCGCGGCCGTCACCACAGACGAGGGCGCGTTGAATTCGTCGGGACCGGCGCCCGCTTTGCCAGCTTTGCCAAGGGTCAGAAGGATTTTGCCGTCGGGATCAAATTTATAGATCACGTGGCCCTTGCCGTTGTTGCCGATACCATCGGTGACCCAGATATTGCCGTCGCGGTCAACATGAATGCCGTGCGGGAAAATGAACAGGCCCGCGCCGAAGGCTTTCACAAGATTGCCGGCGGCATCGAATTTCAGGATTGGCGGAAGGTCCGACCCGTCACAGGCGAAGGGGCTGCCGGGCTTGACGAGCGAAGGGGGGGCAAAGGCGCTGCAGCGCTCGGCGACCCAGACGCTTTTTCCGTCGATGTCGATATCCACCGCGCTGGTCGAGCCCCACGGGCGGCCGGGCGGAAGTTTCGCCCAGTTCTCGATGGAGACATAGGGATTGGGGAGGTCGTTGAGGGGCGCCGCTGGCTGCTGGGCGCAGGTCGGGGCGGCGGCGAGCGCCAGAACGAGGGCAAGAAACGCGCGGGTGTGAGCGACAGCTGGCATGGCGGAGCCTCCCGGGGGCGGTTGCTTCTCCGCCGTCAATCCTGCGATAGACTAGCGCGGCGGAACGGCGCGCGAAAGGCGCCGCCCCGTTTGAAACAAATTCCGGGGGAAATACCAATGAGCGCCGAACTTCTTCTTGTGGGCAGCATACCCTACGACACAGCCATGGACGTGTTCGAGAAGTTCGGCCAGCCGCTGGCCGCGCATCTGGCGGCGCTCCCGGACGGCGAGGTCGGGCCGCGCACCCATTGGATCAGCCGCATCCATTATCAGGTTTTCGCGCTGCATCCCGATCTGGAGATCACCCAGCGGCCGGCGCTGGAGAACGGCGCCGACCGCGTCGCGCCGCGCAACGCCGGCGAAAGCTGGCATTTCCGCGTGCGCGATGGGGTGGATAAAATCCGTTTCGGCGACGCCGGCTGGCGGCTCGGCTATGCGCGCGACGCGCTGAATTCCTATTTCGTCTTCAAAACCCTCCAGGAAAAAGGCGATCTGCCGCGCGGCCTGCGTTTTCAGGTGTCAATCGCCAGCCCCAACAGCGCCGCGCCGCCGCGCATTTTCTCCAGCGACCGCGACTGCCAAATCGTGCGCGCCGCCTACCAGGAGGCGGTGGCCGCCGAGGTCGCGACCATCTGCGCGAAAATTCCGCACGAAGACCTGGCAATCCAATGGGATTGCTCAACCGAGGTGCAGGACGCTTACGGCGCCGTGCCCGGCTATCCGCGCGAAGGCGCGGTGGCGCGCAACACCGGGCAAATGCGCGCGCTCTCGCCGCAAATCCCCGATGGCGTGGCGATGGGGTTTCACCTGTGTTTCGGCACGCTCGGGGGGTGGCCGCGTTTCGCGCCGGACGATCTCTCCGCCACCGTCGATCTCGCCAACGGCCTGATTGAGGCGTCAGGCCGGCGCGTCGATTGGATGCACATTCCCGCGCTCGACGAGCTCAACGATTCCTTCTACGCGCCGCTGGCCAATCTGAAACCGCGGGGCGCGAAAGTCTATCTCGGCATGGTCCACCACATGGACACGTTCGCGCAGAGGCTGGCGCTGGCGCGCAAACACATTCAGGGATTCGGCCTCGCCGCCTATTGCGGCCTCGGGCGCACGCCTCCGGCGGGTTTGGGCGGAATTCTGGAGGAGCACAGGCAGGCAGTGAGGCTGGCGGGCTGAGGGGAGCGGCGTCATATCCAAGCCTGTAAGTCCAAGCCTGTAAGCGGATATTCCGTCTCCGACGCGGCGCCGGCCAGGAGCGGGACGGAAATATGCGTTGCCGGGCGCGCGGGCTTTGCCACCGGCCACCGCTAGGCCCCTCGAACCCATGCATCGGCGATGCCTCATCCCGCTTTATCGACGGCTTGCGCATTGATCGGGAAGCCGGCCTCGACCCCCGCCTCCCCGCGTGCCACATTCGCGCATAACCATCGGGAGGCCGCATGCTGAAAATTGTTTGCCTGCTGGCTCTTTGCGCAGCGCTGGCCGTGACACCGCACGCCGCGCGCGCGGATGCCGACGCCATCCTCGTCAACGGCAAGATACTCACCGTCGACAAAGATTTCTCCACCCGCGAGGCGCTGGCCATCCGCGACGGAAAAATTCTCGCCACCGGCGCCAGCGCGGATATACGCAAACTCGCGACGGACGATACAAAAATCATCGATCTGGGCGGGCGCACCGTCATTCCCGGCCTTACCGACGCGCATCTGCACGGCGTGCGCGCGGCGCTCACCTATTCGGTTGAAACAAGCTGGATCGGCGTGACAACCATCGAAGAGGCACTGGC
>JANYFM010000234.1 GCA_025362655.1 Hyphomicrobiales bacterium
GGCGGCGCCGCCGATGTTGCTCTGCGTGCCGAAATTCAGTGAGCCCGCGCCGACAGCGCAGGTGGCGTTGATGACGACCTGAACGGCGAGGTTGCCGGTGGCGGTGGCGGCATTCGCGGAGACGGCGGAAACCGCGAGCAAGCCTCCCGCGATAAATATTTTGCGAAACATTGGAAATTATCCGCTCGACAAAAAGTGCGGCATGCCCGATTTTGCGGGCGAAAGGCGCCGCGGCTGCGGGGCCGGACGCCGCCCGTGGATTGTTAAGGTCCGCGGGCGGCGTCCGTTAGTCAGACCGCTGTGATCAGTAAGTAACGGTGATCTGCACGGTGTCCGCATAGGTGCCGACGGGAACCGACGCCTGGCCCGAGGGAATGCGGCCGAAAGCGCTGATCGTCTGCGCGGCACCCGTGCCGGTGCCGGCGACGGTCGCCCAAGCCGTGGTGCGGGCCGCGTCGGAGAAGATGCTGTAGTTGATGAAGTTCGTGGCGCCGAACACCATGCGGCGGCCGGCGGAGAAGTTGAGGCCGTTGCCGAGCGTCGTGTTGTAGGTGGTGCCGGTCGTGCAGTTCACGGTGAACGTGCCGGTCGCGTCAATGTTGGCGGCGCCGCCGATGTTGCTCTGCGTGCCGAAATCGAGCGTGCCGGCGCCAACGGCGCAAGTGGCGTTGATGACAACTTGAACGGCGAGGTTGCCGGTGGCGGTCGCGGCATTCGCCGAGACGGCGGACATCGCGAACATGCCCGCGGCTGCAATAAGCTTACGCATCATGATATTCACTCCACTTGATGGCTGCGCCATCTGCCAGAACCGAAGCTGGCTCCCCCAGCTCCCCGAATGAATTGCGTCTTTGCGCCTTTCATCTGAGGGGAAGATGGCGGCGGTCCCCTAACCTTTCCTTACGGGAATGCCTGACGCGCGGAATGCCGCTGAACGTTCTTAATGGGCGGACAATGACAATGGTTAAATTGCGGGGCTGCCGGGAACAGCCGCATTAACCCTGCGCGCGATGCGGGCGGCCGATCGTGATCCGCGCCGGGCCGGGATAAACGCCCGCAGGCGCGGACAATTATCCCGCCTTTTTACCGGGCGGAATTTATGTCAGTGGGAAAATATCGGTGGCCGGTTATGTGAATGAAAAGCAAACAGCGATGGTAAACAGCGGACACAGGCCGTCATGACCGCGGCGGCAGGCCGAACAGAGCGCGGGCCTCCGCCGGGCCGGCAATCGCGCCGCCGAGGCTCTCAACAATAAGCCGCGCTTTCGTCACCAGCGCGGCATTGCCGGGCGTCAGAACGCCCCGGCTGATAAACACCGCATCCTCCATGCCGACGCGCGCATGTCCGCCGGCGAGATAGGACTGCGCCACCATCGGAAAGGCGAAGCGCCCGATGCCGAAGCCGGTGAATTTCGCGCCGGCCGGCAGCAGGCCCCGCGCGTAGAGCATCGTCTCCGGGGAGGGCTGGAAGCCGTACTTCACGCCCATGACAATGGAGCACAGCGGGTTTTTCTCCACAGTTCCGTCCGCAATCAGATCATGCAGCAGCGCGATGTCGCCGGAATCGAAAAGCTCGATCTCCGGCGTCACGCCGGCGGCGCGGATCACCTTGGCCATGCGGCGCACGTTATCCGGCGTGTTGATGACGACCTCGCGGCCGAAGGTCATGGTGTTGAGATCGAGCGTCGAAATATCCGGCTTGATGAGGGCGATATGCTCGACGCGTTTTTCCGGGATCATGAGAGTTGTCCGCGGCCCGGCGATGCGCGGATTATCCTCGGACGGCTGGAAGCGCCCGCCGGGGCCGCTGGTGAGATTGAGAATGAGTTCGCGGTTTCTGGCGCGGATGAGTTTCACCGCCTCGGCATAGAGCGCAACTTCCATGGAGGGGACGCCGGTGGCGGGATCGCGCACATGGATATGCGCCACGGCGGCGCCGGCCTCAGCGGCCTCCAGCGCGGCGTTGGCGATCTCCTCCGGGGTGACAGGCAGACCCGGATGCTGATCGCGCGTCGTGAGGTTGCCTGTCACGGCGCAGGTGATGACGACTTTCTCAAGCATGGCGCGGAGCTCCCGGTGCGGGGATCAGATGTGCCCCGGCGGGGGAGGGTTGGGCAAGGGGAAAGACGCGCGCAGCGCCGAAAGCAAAAAACCCCGCCATACGAGCTGGCGGGGTTTGTCTGTTGTCCAAAGCCGGGCGTCGCCGCCCGGCCGGATATGATTCAGCGCGGGCGCCGGAGCATCACCCAAGATTGGGCGGCAGCGGGTCCTGGCCGGCGGCTTTGCGCTCCGCGGCTTCCTTGGCTTCAAGGTCCTCGCCGGTCTGCTGGTCAACGACGCGCATGGAGAGGCGCACCTTGCCGCGGTCGTCGAAGCCCATCAGTTTGACCTTCACCTTGTCGCCCTCTTTGACGACATCGGTGGTCTTGTTCACTCTCGCCTTGGAAAGCTGCGAGATGTGAACAAGGCCGTCCTTGGCGCCGAAGAAATTGACGAAAGCGCCGAAGTCCGTGGTCTTCACCACGGTGCCCTCGTAGATCAGGCCGACCTCCGGGTCCGAGGCAATGGATTTGATCCAGGCGATGGCGGCTTTGATCGAATTGCCGTCGCTGGAGGCGACTTTCACCGTGCCGTCGTCGTCAATGTTGATCTTCGCGCCGGTCTTTTCGACGATCTCGCGGATCACCTTGCCGCCGGTGCCGATGACTTCGCGGATTTTGTCCGTCGGGATCTTCAGCGTTTCGATGCGCGGGGCGAACTCGCCGAGCTCGCTGCGCGCGTTGTTGAGGGCTTTCGCCATTTCGCCGAGGATGTGGATGCGCCCGTCCTTCGCCTGATCAAGGGCGACGCGCATGATCTCCTCGGTGATCCCGGCGATTTTGATGTCCATCTGCAGCGAGGTAACGCCTTCCGACGTGCCCGCCACTTTGAAGTCCATATCGCCGAGATGATCCTCGTCGCCGAGAATGTCGGAGAGAACCGCAAAGCGCTTGCCCTCCAGTATGAGGCCCATGGCGATGCCCGCCGTCGGGCGCTTCAAGGGCACGCCGGCATCCATCAGCGCCAGCGAGGCGCCGCAGACCGTCGCCATCGAGGACGAGCCGTTGGACTCGGTGATCTCGGAGACAACGCGGATCGTATAGGGAAACTCCGCCGCCGTCGGCAGCATCGGGCGGATGGCGCGCCAGGCGAGTTTGCCGTGGCCGATTTCGCGGCGGCCGGGGGAGCCCATGCGGCCGGTCTCGCCGACGCTGTAGGGAGGAAAGTTGTAGTGAAGCAGGAAGCGCTCCTTGTAGGTGCCTTCCAGCGAGTCGATGTATTGCTCGTCCTCGCCGGTGCCGAGCGTGGCGACAACGAGCGCCTGCGTTTCGCCGCGCGTGAAGATGGCTGAGCCATGAGTGCGCGGGAGAACGCCGACCTGGCCGAGGATAGGGCGCACAGTCTTCACGTCGCGGCCGTCGATGCGGACGCCGGTGTCAAGAATGTTGTTGCGCACCACCTTGGCCTGGAGGTCGTGGAAGGCCTCGCCGACATGCTGTTTGTCGAATTTCGCGCCCTCGGCGGGGAGCAGCGCGGCGTTGACCTGCGCCTTGACGGCGTCGATGGCGCCATAGCGCTGCTGTTTGACGGTGTGCTTATAGGCTTCGCGCAGGCCGGCTTCGGCGATATGGGCGACAGCGGCCTCCACATCGCTTTTGTTCGGCAGTTTCAGCTCGCGCGGCTCTTTGGCGGCCTTTTCGGCGAGGCGGATGATCGCCTCAATGACAGGCTGGAAGCCGCGGTGGCCGGTCATGACGGCTTCGAGCATGGTCTGCTCGGAAAGCTCTTTGGCCTCCGATTCCACCATCAACACAGCGTCGCCGGTGCCGGCCATGACGAGATCAAGGGTCGAAGCCTTCATCTCATCGAGGGTCGGGTTGAGCTTCAGCGCGCCGTCGATCATGCCGACGCGCGCGCCGCCGATCGGGCCCATAAAGGGCACGCCTGAAATCGTCAGGGCGGCGGAAACCGCGACCATCGCGAGTATGTCCGGATCGTTCTCAAGATCATGGGAGAGAACGGTGATGACGACCTGCGTCTCGTGGCGGTAGCCCTCGGGGAACAGCGGGCGGATCGGGCGGTCGATCAGGCGGGAGACCAGCGTCTCCTTTTCGGAGGGACGCCCCTCGCGCTTGAAAAAGCCGCCGGGAATGCGGCCCGCCGCGAAAGCTTTTTCCTGGTAATTCACGGTGAGCGGAAAAAAGTCGATGCCGGCTTTCGGCGTTTTTGCGGAGACGATTGTGGCCAGCAGGGTGGTCTCGCCATAGCTGGCCCAGACGGCGCCGTCGGCTTGCCGCGCGACGCGGCCGGTTTCGAGCACGAGCTTGCGCCCGGCCCAGTCGAGTTCTTCACGATGGATATTGAACATGCTTTTCATCTTTCCTTAGTCGCGGCAAAGCGCGCGGCCACAGGCAAGACGGCGGGACGCTGCCAGGGCGCGGGGGCCCGATGGGAGCGGCAGCGTCCGGCGATCCTGCCATGGCTCGGGGCTTTCCCGGGGGTGAACGGCAGCCCCATGCCGCCGTTCCATCAACAGCCGGCAACAGCCGGGCTGGGTTCTAGCGGCGGATGCCGAGGCGCTCGATGAGCGTCTTGTAACGGGCTTCGTCGCCCTTTTTCACGTAGTCAAGCAACTGGCGGCGCAGCGAGACGAGTTTCAGCAGCCCGCGGCGGGAATGGTTGTCCTTGACGTGGGTTTTGAAGTGCTCGGTAAGGTAGGCGATGCGTTCGGTGAGGATCGCGACCTGAACCTCGGGCGAGCCGGTGTCGCCGGGTTTATTGGCATATTCTTTAATGAGCGCGGTTTTGCGCTCAGCGGTCATCGACATCGTGCGGTTCCTTGTTTTCGGGGTGATCCGGTTTCGCGGGGCCGGGCCGGGATGTCGTCCAGCGCGGTCGCCGCCAAGCGGTTCACGCCGGGGATGCCCGGCGTGATGGACGGCTTATACAGGAATGAGACCGGAAAGCTATAGCGGCCAAGGGCGGTTTTGCCTATGGCGCGGCGTCACGCCGAACGGCGCTCCGTGCTTCCGGCTTGGAAAATCCGCGCATCCGCCTCGGCGGCAACGCGCGAGATGAGTTTCTCATAAGCATCAATCGCCAGCTCGGCGGTGAAACGCCCGGCGCGACGCTGCCGGGGGCCGGGCGGCCCGGGATCGGCGAGGGCCGCGCTGATAGCGCCCGCCATGCCCGCATCATCGCCGGGGCGCACAATGCGGCCAATGGCGCCGCCGCTGATGATTTCCCGCGGGCCGCCGCAATCCGTCGAAACGACGGGCAGGCCATGGGCCAGCGCCTCAACGAGGGTCATGCCGAACGATTCCCTGCGCGAGCTCACCGCGAGGCATGAAGCCCGCGCGTACCAGTGCCAAGGCTCCCCAACATAGCCGGGCAGGTCAACACGGCCCTGCAAACCCAGCCGCAGGATCTCCGCCTCAAGCCTGGCGCGTTCGGGCCCTTCGCCCAGAATGACAAGGCGGGCATCGCGGGGCTCCACGGCCGCGAAGGCGCGCAGCAGCGCCGCGAAATTCTTGCCAACAATTAGCCGGCCGACGGCAAGGACCAGCGGCGCGCGCCTTTTCAGGCCGGCTTCGGTGACTTCGACCAGCGGCCCGCCCCAGGTCACAGGATTATAAATGCGGCTGGTCCGCTCCGGCAGCGCGCGCCATTTCGCCACGAGATCGGCGCGCAGCGCATTCGATACCGCCAGAGTGCGGCCTGTCAGGCGCGTCAGCAGCGGCGTCAGCAGGAATGAGATGCGGCTCAGGAGCTGCGGCTCGCTTTCAAAAAAACCATGGTAGGAAAGGATCGTCCGGCCGCGGCGCCTGGCGAGGGCCGAGGCGGCGAAAAGCTTGAGGTTGAAAACGCAGAGCGCCGAGAGAGCCGCATCCGGCTTTTCCCGGTCCAGCAGCCGCGCCAGCGCCAGCACGCCGGACGCATGCCCGCCGCCGAGAATGACGCGCTTCACGCCGGCCTCGACATAGCTCTCATTGTGCGGCGATTGGTAATCGGTGACCAGCAGGACCTCATGCCCTCGCCGCGCCAGGCCGCTGGCCAGCAAGGCCCAGGCCCGCTCCGCTCCGCCGCCGCTGAGGGCGTGGGTGTAGAGCAGAATTCTGCGTCGTCGACAGGCGGCGGGCCGCGGCATCTGAAACAATCCTTTGGAACGATTCCGCGAACGGGCCGTTTGCGTGCCGTTTTGGGACACGCGGCGGACCGGTGAAGGGTTTAGGGGGAGAGCGAGCAATTCGGGGGCCGAGGGCGGAAGGGCGCGAAAAGTTTCGTTTATGCGGCCATATTGATTAAACCTTAACCGATGAATCGGACTGTCATGGATGCGCCCCCCGCCGAATGATATTTTCCGGGTTCGGCGCTTGATTTGGCGAAGAGCGCGCTTTTGGCGCTTTCCGGGCAGTGGAAGCGGAACACGTGGACGCAGCGGCAACACCAGGCGCGCCGGCGGTGAGCGTGATCATCACCAACTACAATTACGCGCGGTTTTTGCGGTGCTCCATCGACTCCGTGCTCGCTCAAACGCTGCCGGGCGTCGAATGCATTGTCGTCGATGACGGCTCGACCGACGGCTCGAAAGAGATCATCGAAAGCTATCCGGGCATACAATCGATCTTCCAAAAAAACCAGCGGCAGGCGAAAGCCCTGCGCGCCGGCGCGAAAATCGCGGCGGGCCGGATCATCATCAGTCTCGACGCCGACGATTTTCTATATCCGGACGCCTGCGCGCGGATCGCCGCGGCATGGACGCCGGGCGCCGCCTGTCTGAATTACCGCCTCGACGTTTATCACAAGGAGACGAAGACCGGCGCGGCCTATCCCACCGAGGCGTTTCTCGACACCGGCCATCTCGAGCGTTTGCAGCGGCACGGCTATTTCCCGTCGCCGCCGATGAGCGGCAACGCGTTTGACGCGGCCTATCTGCGCGATCTGCTGGAGCGCGCCGTTCATCTCGACGGCGACGGCGTTGACGCCTATCTGCTGTATTCGGCGCCGGTTTTCGGGCGCGTTCTGCACATCGACGCGGCGCTGGGCGGCTACCGGATGCACGGCGGCAATGTCTCGATGTCGTCGGGGCGCAAGACCGTGAAGAACCTCGGCGACCATATTTATTATCAATTCTGGGCGGAGAAAAACGCCGCGAAATTCGCCGCCGAGCGCTCGATCCCCTACAGCACCGGCGCCTTTGTGAAGGGGCCCTACCTGCTGCTTTGGTATTTGCTGGTCATGGACGGAAATTACACCCGCTTCGAACTGCCGCGCCAGGGCCGCCTCCTCACCGCATGGCTGTGTGTGCGGTCCTTCGCGACCTTCCCCAACCTGTCGGCATGGGTTCGCTTTAAAAATATTCTGCTGGCGGGATTTCTCGCGCTGGCTCCGCGCATGGCGCGGATGCCGCTGGAACGCCGCATGGTGGACTACGGGCCCGTTCAATAGGGCAAATTGAAAACCCTTGAGGGCAGCAGCTCGCCGCCCTCCACCTGGCCGAATGCCACGAGCACGCCGCCGCAGGCCGCGTAGGCGGCGCCCGCGGAAGGCGCATCGCGTCCGCGCAGGATCAGCGGCTGGCCGCGCCGCAGCCGCGCCGCGGCGTCGCGGTCGACGACAACGCAGGGCACTTCGGCAAGACCGCTCTCAACGCCGAGCATTGCCCCGCGCGGCCCCGCTTCCGCGTCCTCAAGCAAGGCCAGCGCGAGCGCGTCGGCTTCTGTGAAGGGCCCCACGCGGGTGCGCCGCAAAGCCGTCACATGGCCGAGACAGCCAAGCGCGCGGCCGAGATCGCGGGCGATGGCGCGCACATACGTGCCTTTGCCGCAGCGCGCTTCCAGCACCGCCTCATCGAGGCTGTGCGAGACCAGCTCCAGCGAGCGTATCGTCACCGGGCGCGGCTGCAATTCAACGCTGCCGCCGTCGCGGGCCACGTCGTAGGCGCGTTCGCCGTTGATCTTGATCGCCGAATAGACCGGCGGCGTCTGCATGATTTCCCCGGTGAACGCCGGCAGCGCCGCGAGAATATCGGCGGCTTCGGGGCGCGGCCCGGCTGTGCGCGTCACGGCGCCGTCGGCATCATCGCTGTCGGTCTCAATCCCCCAGCGCACGGTGAAACGGTAGGCCTTCTCGCCGTCCTGCACGAAGGGCACGGTTTTTGTCGCCTCGCCGAAGGCCACCGGCAGCAGTCCCGACGCGAGCGGATCCAGCGTGCCCGCATGGCCGGCCTTTTTGGCGTTGAACAAGCGTTTCAGCCGCGCCACCGCGTGTGTCGAGGTCATGCCGACGGGTTTATCGAGCACGATCCAGCCGTTGACTTCCACGCGCGTGGAGCGGCGCTGGCTCATTTGAATTTCCTGTCCGGGGCGCGCGGCGGCGCTATTTTTCGGAGGCGTCATCCGCCGGCCGCTCAAGGTCGCGGCGGACCTTCTCCGAATTGAGAAGCGCGTCGATCTTCGCCGAATTGTCGAAGGCCGTATCGACCTTAAAGCGGACTTCCGGCGCAAATTTGAGATTGATTTTGCGCGACACCTCGCCGCGCAGAAATTTCTTGTGGCGGTCGAGCGCCTCAATGACCGGCTGAACATCCTTGCCGCCGAGCGGCATGACGAACACCGTCGCCAGTTTCAGGTCCGGCGACATCTGCACTTTCGGCACGGTGATAACATGCGCGTCGAGAACGGGATCATTGATCGCGCCGCGCGTCAGCAGTTCCGCCATGGAGTGGCGGATAAGCTCGGCCACGCGCAGCATGCGCTGCGACGGCTCGCCGCCGGTTTGATGGACTCTCGACATGCATGCGCCTCGTATTGTCTTTTTTCCGCGCCCGCGCCGGAGGGCGGCTTCCATGCGCCACGCGCCAAGCCGCGTCAACACAATTGCGTCCGGCCGGGCGAAAGCCATCCACTGCAAAATGCCAATACCGCCGCCGGAGACGGCGCATCCCCGTCAACGCTCAAGCTTCGCCGGCCGGTGATCCCGGGGAGCGCGCGCTTAAAGCGTGCGCGCGATGCTTTCGACGCGGTAGCACTCGATGACATCGCCGGCGCGCATATCGTGGTAATTCTCGAAGTTCATGCCGCATTCCTGGCCGGCAACGACCTCCTTGACCTCGTCCTTGAAGCGCTTGAGCGTTCCCAGCTTGCCCTCGTGGACGACCACTTTGTCGCGGATGAGCCGCACGTTGGCGCCGCGCTCGACCCTGCCGTCGGTGACCCGGCATCCGGCGATCTTGCCGATTTTCGAAATATCGAAAATCTCGAGAATTTCGGCGTTGCCAAGCATGTCCTCGCGCAGCAGCGGCGACAGCAGGCCCGACATCGCTCCCTTCACGTCATCCACGAGGTTATAGATGATGTTGTAATAGCGGATTTCGATCCCGGCGCGGCCCGCGGCCTCGATCGCCTCCTTGTAGGCGCGCACGTTGAAGCCGATGACCACGGCGCCGGAGGTTTCGGCCAGCGAAATATCGGATTCGCTGATACCGCCGACGCCGGAGTGCACGATGCGCGCCGCGACCTCCTCAGTGCCGAGTTTCTCAAGCGAGGCGATGATCGCCTCGACCGAGCCCTGCACGTCGCCCTTAATGACAAGCGCCACTTCTTTGCGGCCGGCCGTTTTGATCTGCGCCATCATATCGACGAGCGAGCCGCGCATCTGGCCGCCGCGCACGGCAGCCTTCTCGCGCTTCTGGCGGTCGCGGTATTCGGTAATCTCCCGGGCGCGCGCCTCGGAGGAGACCACGGCGACACGGTCACCGGCCTCCGGCGCGCCGGCAAAGCCGAGAATCTCGACAGGCATGGACGGGCCGGCTTCCGCGAGGTGTGAGCCTTTGTCATTGAGCAGGGCGCGAACGCGGCCCGATTGCAGGCCCGCGACGATGATATCGCCGACGCGCAGGGTGCCCCGCTGCACCAGAACCGTCGCCACGGGGCCGCGGCCCCGGTCCAGCCGCGCCTCGATCACCGTGCCCTCGACGGGGCGGGCCGGATCGGCCTTCAGGTCGAGGACCTCCGCCTGCAAGGCGATCATTTCGAGCAGCTTGTCGAGATTGGTCCGCTTGGTGGCGGAAACCTCGACCTCGAGCACATCGCCGCCAAGGCTTTCGACCTGCACCTCGTGCTGGAGCAGCTCAGTGCGCACGCGCTCGGCCTTGGCATCGGGCTTGTCAATTTTGTTGATGGCGATGATCAGCGGCACATTGGCGGCGCGCGCGTGATTGATCGCCTCCACCGTCTGCGGCATGACGCCGTCATCGGCGGCGACAACGAGCACCACGAAATCCGTCACTTTGGCGCCGCGGGCGCGCATCGCGGTGAACGCCGCGTGGCCGGGCGTGTCGATGAACGTCACGGGCAGGCCGCCGGGCGACGTGACCTGATAGGCGCCGATGTGCTGGGTAATGCCGCCGGCCTCGCCGGAAACCACATCGGCGCGGCGGATCGCGTCGAGCAGCGAGGTCTTGCCGTGATCGACATGGCCCATGATGGTGACGACGGGCGGGCGCGGCCTGAGATCATCCTCCTGATCCGCGGTGTCGAAGAGACCGTCCTCGACATCGGACTCGGCGACGCGACGGACGTTGTGGCCGAGCTCCTCGGCGATCAATTGCGCCGTGTCGGCGTCGATCACATCGGTGATTTTCGCCATCTGGCCCTGCTTCATCAGCAGTTTGATGACATCCACCGCGCGCTCTGACATGCGGTTGGCGAGTTCCTGGATGGTGATGGTCTCCGGCAGAACAACCTCGCGGAGGAGCTTTTCCTTCGGCTCGTTGGCCAAGCGGCCGGAGAGACGCTGGGTGCGGCGGCGAAAGGACGCGACCGAGCGGGTGCGCTCGCCGGCATCCTCGGAGGTGGCGCTGGTGACGGTCAAACGGCCGCGGTTGCGCTCCGCTCCGCCGCGGGTCGGGCGCGGCGGCAGCACAACTTTCACAGGCAGGCCGGGACGGCGGATAACGCGCTTGGCGGTATCCTCCGCCTCGTTTTCGGGCGGGCGGGCGCCAACACGCGGGGCTCCGGGCTCCAATGGCGCGGCGGCGGCTCCAACAACAGGAGCGCCCACGCCCGAGGGCTTGCGGGCGCTGAGGGAGGGCGCCGGCTCGCCGCCGGCAAGGCGGCGCCGCGCCTCCATCTCGGTGCGGCGCTTGACGTCGCTGTCCTGCGCCCGGCGGGTGTCCTCCTCGCGCTTGCGCGCTTCGGCCTCCTCGCGCTCAAGGCGCTCGGCCTCCTCGCGCTCGCGCCGCATTTTCGCGTCGATTTCAGCCCGGCGGCGGTCCTCCTCCTCGCGCTCGAAAGCGCCGGCGAGAGCGCGCTCGCGCGCCTCCCTTTCAGCCTCTGTGAGGATGCGCAGCACGACCCCGGAGGCGGACCTCGGCGCCGTGGGCGCGGCTGGCTTGACGGCGGGAGCGGCGGTTGTGGGCCCGCGCGGCGCGACCGGCGCCGCGGGCGGCGCCACAGGCGACGCCACCGGAGCCAAAGCCGGGGCGGGCACGGCTTTCAACCCCACGGGCTCGCGCCGGGCGGGATCGCCGGTCACCAGCGGACGGCGTTTCACCGTCTCGACCACCACGGTTTTGCTGCGGCCGTGCGAGAAACTCTGCTTGACCACGTCACTTCCGGCAGGCCGCTTCAGCGACAGCGTTTTTGGCGCGATCGTCAGTCTTTTTTCGCCCGCGTCGTTCGTATCCGTCATTCGATTGCGATCCCAGGGCCGAGCCCGTTCGTTCGTTCCAATACACGCCGCCGCCGCATTGCCGGGAGCGCCGAAAATTTCTAACCGCCCGCCGCCTCTGCCGAGGCAACTCCGCGAAAAGAAGCCAGTTTACGGCTTCGCCGGAGGAAGGCCTCCGCCGCCGCCCCCTGCGCGAGCGCTGCATGTATCACATGTGGGCGCCCCAATGCCAAACCCAATTGGGCGGAATCGAAAAGGATCACCTGAGACCCGGATTCCCGCCCGGCCCGGGCAAGGCTCTGCCCCAGTTTCCGCCGCCCGTCCGCCGCCGCGTCGGTGGCGTGAAGGATCACCGGATAGCCGCCAGACCCGATGCCCGCCTCCACTTTCGAAAAGCCGGTGATCACCAGCCCGGCCTTATTGGCTATTGACAACGATTGCAGAGCGTCGCGCTCCAGCAATTGGTCGAGATCAGCAACCAGACCCGCCGGCGCGATCGCCGGCCCTTTGAAGCCGCGCGTAAAAGCCCCTTTGCGCATTGCCTCCGCGACCGTCCTGGCGCTGGCTGCCACCCAGACACCCCTGCCCGGCAGTTTGCGGCGGATATCCGGCACGACGGCATTGTCCGGCCCGCGCACGAAACGGATCAGCGTTTCCGGCGGGCCGCTTACACGGGTGACGACGCAGGTCCGCTCCGGGCCGGTGTCATCGCCGCCATCCTCGTCCAAGCGCGCCATCCGGCCTCCGTCACGCCTCCGGCGCCGGCGCGACTGGCGCCTCGATCCAGCCGGCCTTGACGCGCGCTGCCATGATCAGGGCTTCGGCGTCAGCGGACGAGATTTCGAGGCCATCAAGGAAGCCGGCGTGTTTGACACTCTCCCCGGTCTTTCCGCGTTCCGTCCAGCCGGTGAGATCGTCAGTGGCGCAGCCCGCGAGATCCTCAATGGTTTTCACGTCGTTTTCGCCGAGCTTGACCATGACGGGCGTGGTGACGCCATCGATCTCGCGCAATTCATCGGCGACGCCGAGCTCGCGGCGGCGCGCGTCGTGCCCGGCCTCGATGCGGCCGATGTGATCGCGGGCGCGGTTTTGAATTTCCGTAGCGGTGTCCTCGTC
The DNA here is from genome assembly GCA_025362655.1 of Hyphomicrobiales bacterium. Taxonomy (GTDB): domain Bacteria; phylum Pseudomonadota; class Alphaproteobacteria; order Rhizobiales; family Beijerinckiaceae; genus Terripilifer. The sequence continues at coordinate 12,829 of JANYFM010000234.1, forward strand.
AAATCCATCAATCCCCGCCAACTCCGCCGGGTCCACATAGGCAAGCTCCTCGACGGAGCGGAAACCCTCGGAGGCCAGCAATTGGCCAACGGTCTCATCAACATCGAGCGCGGTCATAAAGATTGACGTGCGCTCCTGGAATTCCTTCTGGCGGCGGCCGGATTCCTCGGCCTCCGTGAGAATGTCGATATCCCAGCCGGTGAGCTGGGAGGCGAGGCGCACATTCTGGCC
>JANYFM010000266.1 GCA_025362655.1 Hyphomicrobiales bacterium
CCGCCGCGCTTGACGTCTCCGTGCAGGCCATTGTGTTAAACCTGCTGCAGGACCTCAAAGACCGGCTCGGCATGAGTTATCTTTTCGTCAGCCACGATTTGCACGTGGTGCGCCTGCTCTGCGACCGCGTCATCGTCATGCGCAAGGGCGCCATCGTCGAAGCGGGAACCGCCGAGCAGGTTCTGGAGCATCCAAAGGCGGATTATACCCGCGAGCTGATCGCGGCGATTCCGCAGCCGCGCGTTTGAGCCAAGCCAATAAGCCGCCGGGAAAATCCATGAGCGACATCAGCCTCGATCTCAAAAGCCTGCAAACAGCCTATGCCGCCGGCGCCTCCCCCGCCGGCGTGGTGAAAAATGTTTTCGCCCGCATCGCGGCCGCGGGCGATCCCGGTATTTTCCTTTCGCTTTTGTCCGAGGCGGAAGCGCTGAAATACGCGGAGGCGCTCGGCGCTTATGATCCCTCCAAGCCGCTATGGGGCGCGCCCTTCGCCGTCAAAGACAATATCGATCTCGCGGGGCTGCCCACCACGGCCGCCTGCCCGGAGTTTGCTTACGCGCCGGGCGAACACGCGTTTGCGGTTGGGCGGCTGATTGACGCTGGCGCAATACCGATTGGCAAAACCAATCTTGACCAGTTCGCCACCGGCCTCGCCGGCCTGCGCACGCCGCATCCCGCGCCGCGCAACGCGTTTGATCCCGCCATTGTGCCGGGCGGCTCAAGCTCCGGCTCCGCCGTCGCCGTGGCGCGCGGGCTGGTCTCTTTCGCGCTTGGCACGGACACCGCTGGCTCGTGCCGCGTGCCCGCCGGCCTCAACAATCTCGTGGGCCTGAAGCCGACACTCGGCGCCATATCGACGCGCGGCGTCGTGCCGGCCTGCCGCACGCTGGATTGCGTTTCCATTTTCGCGCTGACTGTCGATGACGCCTTCGAGGCATTCCGCGCCATGGCGGCACACGATCCTCTTGACGCTTATTCAAAGCGGTCTCCCGCCGGCTCAATCAGCGCGCCGTCGCCAGTCTGGCGCATCGCGGTTCCCGATGCCAAAGGCCGCATTTTCGGCGGCGAGGCTGAATCGGAAAGCGCCTTCATGCGCGCGCTCGACGACGTCCGCGCCTGCGGCGCGGCCATCACGGAAATTGACATGACGCCGTTTTTCGAAACAGCGCGGCTGCTGTATGAGGGCCCCTATGTCGCCGAGCGCTATCAGGCGATCCGCGCGTTCATCGAAGCAAAGCCGGAAGCGCTGCTGCCGGTGACGCTCGGGATTATCGCCTCCGCCGGAAAATTCAGCGCCGCCGACACGTTCGCGGCGCAATACCGCCTCAAAGCGCTGGCGCGCAAAACTGAAGCCATATGGAACGCAATCGACGCGCTGCTTGTGCCGACATATCCCCGCCCGCGCGGCGTGGCCGAGCTGGCCGCCGATCCCATCGGCCCCAACAGCGAACTGGGGACCTATACAAACTTCGTCAATCTGCTCGATCTCTGCGCGCTGGCTGTGCCCGGCCGTTTGCGCGGCGACGGCTTTCCCTCCGGCATCACGCTCATCGCGCCCGCCGGCTGCGACGCGCGTCTCGCCTCCCTCGGCGCGGCGCTCCATGCGCGCTGCGGCGCAAAGCTCGGCGCCACAGCGCATCCGCAGCCGCCGCTTCCCGCGCGCGCCGAGGCCGCCGCGCCGGGCGAAATTGAACTCGCGGTCGTCGGCGCGCATCTCTCGGGCATGGCGCTCAACGCCGAGCTGACAAGCCGCGGCGCGCGGTTTTTGCGCGCCGCAAAGACGACCGCCGATTATTGTTTGTTCGCGCTGCCCGGCGGCCCGCCGCGCCGGCCCGGCCTGCTGCGCATTGCGGACGGGCGGGGCCACGCCATCGAAACCGAGGTCTGGGCCCTGACAGCGGAGGCCTTCGGCTCCTTCGTCGCGGGCGTGCCCGCGCCGCTCGGCATAGGCACGGCGCGGCTCGCCGACGGCACGCGCCCAAAAGGCTTTATTGTCGAGAGCGAGGCGGTGACGGGCGCCGAAGATATTTCAAAATGGGGCGGCTGGCGCGCCTACATGAAATCGCTGGCAACTTAAACGCATTCTATTCCGGCTCGGCGATCACGCTCACATGGGCGGCGACGATCCTCCAACCCGAGGGCATCCGCGCCCACGTCTGCATCTGCCGGCCGATTTTGCCTTTCATCGCGGGGCGCCGGAACATGGTTGAGGCCGTCGCGAAATCCGCGCCGTAGGTTGTGATCGTCAGCCGCTCCAGCGTCCGGTCCAGCCCCGCCGGCGAACGCGCCGCGCGGAACGCTTTGATCTCTTCATAGCCATGCAGATTTTCGCCGCCGCCGTAACGGATGGAATGGGGGCTGTCGAAAAAGAAAGCATCGAGCGCGGCGACATCATTGTCGATCAGCGCTTTTTCATAGCGCTCGAATTCCGCTGTGACCTCCGCGACGACCGCGGGCGCGTTGATTTCCATGGTGTTTGCCTTCCAAGTCACATTGCCGCGATGGGCGCCCTCGCCGCGCCTTCGCGCTCCAAATAATACGCGGCACGCAGCGCGATATCCTCGCGCCAGGGCGCCGCGATGATTTGCACGCCTATCGGCAGGCGCGCGCCCAGGGTCCATACGGGAACGCAAAGCGAAGGCAGGCCGATAAACGAGATCGGCTGCGTGAATATCCCAAGATTGGCCCGCACCGGCATTTCCACGCCCTCGAGCGTCATCATTTTCTGGCCGATCAGCGGCGCCTGGCACGGCGTCGCCGGCGCGATAAGCACATCAACTTCCGCAAACACGCGCAGCGCGGCGGCGTGAAACCAGCGGCGGAATTTTTGCGCTTTCACAAGGAAGGCCCCGGGCGCCATGGCGCCCGCGATCAGCCTGTCGCGCACATCGGGATCAAAATCATCGGGGCGGGCGCGCAGTCTGTCCCAATGCAGCGCCGCCCCTTCCGCCATGGTGATGAGATAGGCGGCGGACCGCGCGCGCTGCGCCTCGGGCAGCTCAACCGGGCGGACCGCGCCGAGCGCGCGGGCAACAGCGTCCACAGCCTCAAAAGCGCAGGCTTGCGCGCCGCGGGCGAAGTATCCCCCGGCGCGCGCGATGCGAAGCCCGCCGATGCCCGCCTCCAGTCCCGCCAGCGCCGGCTCCGCCGGGCGCCGCGTCTGCGCGGGGTCACGCCCGTCCGGCCCCTGCATCGCGTCATAAACCATGGCGAGATCGCGCACGCTGCGCGCCAGCGGGCCGAGATGATCGAGGCTCGCCACGAACGGAAAGGTTCCCGCGCGCGACAGCCTCCCATAGGTCGGCTTGAGGCCGAACAGGCCGCAGAACGAGGCGGGCACGCGGATGGAGCCGTTGGTGTCGGAGCCCAGCGAAAAATGCGTCATCCCCGAGGCAACCGCGCCCGCCGAACCGCCGGAGGAGCCCCCGGACATATGCCGCGGATCATGCGGATTGCGCGAGGCGCCGTCATGGGCGTTCTCGCCGGTGAAATCGTAGGCGTATTCGCCCATATTGAGCGCGCCGACGAGGGTCGCGCCCTGCGCCTCCAGCCGCTCGATCAGGGTCGCGTCCGCTTCCGCCGGCGGCCTCTCCCTGTTGATTTTCGATCCCGCCAGAGTCGGCAGGCCCTTCACATCGAAAAGATTCTTGACGGCAAACACCGACCCCGCCAGCGGTCCCTGCGCCTGCCCGCGCGCGCGGCCCGCATCGACTTCGGCGGCCCGCGTCCGCGCCCGCCCGGCGGTCACAGCAGTGAAAGCATTGAGCCCCGGATTGAGCGCCGCAATGCGTTCCAGCGCGGCATCAACGCTGGCCGCGGCGCTTGAATCGCCCCTGGCAAAGCCGCCGGCCGCCTCTCCGGCGTTCATATCCATTGGATTGACGGTCATGGCGTGAACACCGGCGCGGGCTCCGCCTCGTCGTCGAGCGGAAAATCCATGAAAGACGGCGCGAGGCGGAATGCGATATCGAGATGGCCGATGACGGCGGCGCGGCTTTCCCCGCTGATATTGAGGCCAAGCGCCCGCGCCATGGCGTCCGCGATCGCCGCAATGTCAGGCTTATCGTTTTCCATGGCCGCGTTCCTGTGATCGAAAATCCGCGCCTTAATATTGTATCTTGTCTTCTTTCGCGTCCCATTCGGCGAACACAGCAGCGGCCTCGGGCAAAGGCAAATGAATTGTCGGCATGGAGCGCCCGCTGATGGGTTTGGCGACCTCATCGTAGATCGCCGCGTCGTCGAAGCCTATCGCCGCCGCCTGCTCCCGCGAATTGGCGAAAACCAGCCGGTCCAGCCTCGCCCAATAGATCGCGGCAAGGCACATCGGACAGGGCTCGCAGCTCGAATAAATCGTCGCGCCCGTCAACGAAAAGTCCCCGGCGGCGGCGCATGCCCGCCGTATCGCGGCGACCTCCGCGTGGGCTGTCGGATCATTGGCGGTGGTGACCTCATTCCAGCCCTCCGCGATCACGCGGCCGCCCCGCACGATCACCGCGCCGAAGGGGCCGCCATGCCCGCCGCGCATGCGCTCCGCCGAAAGCGCTACCGCCCGGGCGAGAAAGGCCCTGTCATTGGCATCGCCGTTGCCGCTCAAAGCCGGGCTCCCTGTTTCAGCCGCCGCGCGCTGGTCTAGCAAAAGCCGTTCCACCGCACAAAGCGCAACCTTTTTCGGCACCGCGCCGCAAATTCATGCTTGTCACGCGGGGCGCCGGTTGCGACCTTCGCGGAAACGGGGAGTCGAACATGCGATTGTGGATTAAAACACCTCTGGCGATCCTGGCGGACGGGGCCGAAGGCGGCCTCGTGATCGAAAACAGAGGGATCGCCGAACTCGTGCCCGCCGGCGGCGCGCCGCGCGCGCCCTGCGATTCGATCTGGGATGCCTCGCGCCACGTTGTGCTGCCCGGCCTCATCAACACCCACCACCACATGTTCCAGACGCTGACCCGCGCTCATCCGCGGGCCATCAACAAAGAACTGTTCCCCTGGCTGGAAGCCCTGTTCCCGATCTGGGCGCGCCGCGTCAATCCCGAAAACTTCCGCCTTGCGACGCGCCTCGCGCTGACGGAGCTTCTGATGTCCGGCTGCGCCTGCGTCTCCGACCATCAATATCTTTATCCGCCCGGCCTCGAGGGAGCGATGGATATCCAGGCCGAGGAGGCGGCCAGGCTTGGCATCCGCATGACGCTGACGCGCGGCTCGCTCAATCTCACAGAGGATGACGGCGGCAATGCGCCCGGCGGCGCGGTCCAGTCCATCGATGAAATTTTAAGCGATTGCGAGCGCGTCATCGCCCGCTATCATGACCGCGCGGAGGGCGCGATGACCCGCGTCGCGCTGGCGCCCTGCGCTCCCTTCAACGTTTCCAAACGCCTGATGATAGAGAGCGCCGCGCTGGCCGAGCGCCACGATTGCCGTCTGCACACGCATCTGGCCGAAACCCGCGATGAAATTGATTACTGCCGTGAAAAATTCGCCTGCCGGCCTGTCGACTATCTTGAGGAGACCGGCTGGATGACAGACCGCGTATGGCTGGCGCACGGCATTCATTTCAATGACGACGAGGTGCGCCGCCTGGGGAAGGCGCGCGTCGGCGTTTGCCATTGCCCGACTTCGAACATGGTGCTCGCTTCAGGCCAGTGCCGCACCAAAGAGCTGGAGGCGGCGGGCTCGCCTGTCGGCCTCGGTGTCGACGGCTCCGCCTCGAATGATAATTCGAATCTGATGGAGGGCGTGCGCCACGCGCTGATGCTCAACCGGCTGACGTACAATGCGGCGCGGGTCACCCATTTTGATGCGCTGCGCTGGGCGACGGAGGGCTCGGCAAAATGCCTCGGCCGCGATGACATCGGCACAATCGCCATCGGCAAACAGGCCGATCTCGCGCTCTACACGCTCGATGAATTGCGTTTTTCCGGCGCCGGCGACCCGATCGCCGCGCTGGTGCTGTGCGGCGCTCACAGCGCCGACCGCGTCATGGTCGCGGGCCGCTGGCGGGTCGAGGACGGCGTGCCCGCCGGCATCGACCTCGCGCGCCTGCGGCATGAGCACGGCGCGGCGGCGCGGGCTTTTCTGGAGGCATTGTGAGCATCAAAGCGCGGCGCGCGCCTGATACCGAAGGGCATGAGCTTTAACTCATGGCCTTTGGCAAGCGCGAACGCGCGCGGGCTTTGAACAAGTATCGGCGACAGCGGCGCAGCTGCTCCATATCAAGGGCTCCATGAATTGACCTGAGGTCAATTCATG
>JANYFM010000271.1 GCA_025362655.1 Hyphomicrobiales bacterium
TTGAACGCCAAAGCCGCCCGCGAAGCGGTTTCCGGCGCGGCTTCCGCTCTCGCGAGCGGGCCCGGCCGATTGCTGGCCCGCGTAAAGAGCTTGCTGGGGTTGAATTCCGGAAAAAAGAGCCTTCCCGCAGCCGGTCCGGGAACGCAGGTGGCCTTGGCCGGCGCAAAATTGCCCGCTGTTCCCGGTCCCATGGAGAGCTCCGATGAGGCCGAGGCTGTTACCAGCGCTTGGGCCGCCCGGGCGATGATTTGGACTTTTTTGGCTTTCGTCGCCGCTCCCACCTTGGCGGCGATGGTCTATTTCGGCTTTATCTGCTCCGATGAATATGTGGCGGAGACGCGTATTTCCATTCGCGCGGCCTCCGAGCAGAAACAGCAGTTGTCAGAGGCGATGTCCGCCTTCAGCAAGCTGGGATTATCGGCAGCCAAGTCGTCGATCCAAGACGCTTATATCATTTTCAATTATGCCAAAAGCAAACCTATTATCGAGGATGTCGGCGGGCGAAAATACATCGAGAGCCTGTTCTCGCATGGCGACGTGGATTATTTTTCACGCCTTGAGAAGGATGAAAAGCTCGAAACGGTCTGGAAATACTGGAACAAGCACGTCATGCCTTCGCTTGATTCGCTGTCGGGCATTGTGACCATTAAAGTGCATGGGTTCACGCCGGCGGAATCGAAAGAGCTTGCGGGCAAAATCGTAGAGGCCTGCGAAAAGCTGGTTAACCAAATTTCCCTGCGCAGCCGGTCGGATGCGAGAGCGCAGGCGCGGACGGAGGTTGAAAGCGCTCAGGAAAAGCTCATTGCGGCGCGCGGTGAAATGCTTGGCTTTCGCAACCGCAATGCCACCATCGATCCCATTCATAAAGCCGAAGACATAGCCAAGCTTATCGCGGGCCTGACGTTGAAGCGCATCGAGTTGCAAACGCTGATGGCGGGAACCGGCGATTCGCTGTTGCCAAGCGCGCCGTCTGTCCGCCTCAATCGCGGCAGGCTGGAGGAAATGGACCGGCAGATCGAGAAATTGACACAGCAGTTGACCGCCATCGATTCCAGCGCCCAGACCGTGTCGAAAGAGCTGTCGGAATACGAAAGGCTGAAACTGACGGAGGTTTTTGCTGAAAAACTCTACCAAATGTCGGTATTGGCGCTGGAGCGCAGCGAGCAGGAGGCGCGCAGGCAGCAATTGTATCTCTCCACGGTTGTGGAGCCGACGCTGCCGGAAAAGCCGCTATACCCTGAGCGTATCACCAGCATTCTCCTGGCATTCACCTGCGCCTTTGTGGTCTGGGGCATCGGCGTGCTGCTTGCGGCGACGATTTTCGATCACCTTTCGTGAAGGCCGCCCGGGTCGCCGTTGCTGCGTTTCAGGTTAACCATGTTTCGATTGGCGCGGCGATTTGTCCCCCGCGCGGCGGCGCCCGGGCCTCCCCGTCCGGGTTATGTGTTATGGTGCGGGGTCGCGTTTTGCCCGCTTGTGGTGTCAAAGTTACAGGCGGCGAAAATACGTATGCCGCCGCGGGCGGAGCGGCGGCCGGACTTGACGCCGGGGGGTGGTCTTGAGCACCTGTTGTTCAGATTCTGTATTGAGGTCCTGCGCTTGAGCGGTTTGTATCTAAAGTTTGCAGCCGCCGCGTTTGCAGCTTCGGCGCTTGCCGCCTGCGGCACCCTGCCCTCGCAAGGCCCGCTGGCCGATGCGGTCGCGCAGGGCGGCGCGGGGGATGCCGGCCAGCCCCGTTACGTGGTTGTCGATCTCTCGGAAAACACCGTTTCGGTTCTCTCGCGCTATGCCCCCCCGACGTTTTTGAAACAATTCGGTGATTATCGCGCGGCTCCCGCGCCTTTCATCGGCGTTGGCGATTCAGTCGCTGTGACGATCTGGGAGGCGGCGTCGGGCGGATTGTTCTCGTCACCCAGCCTTGGGGGTGTCACCGCCGGATCCCATTCGGCGGTCATCCCGGAACAGATTGTCTCGCGCGACGGCGCAATCACCGTTCCCTACGCCAACCGGGTGCGGGTTGCGGGCCTCACTCCGCCGGAAGTTGAACGCGCCATTGTCCGCAATCTCACCGGCAAGGCGATTGAGCCGCAGGCGCTGGTGTCGGTAACCCGCAGCATCACCAATTCAGCCACGGTGACCGGCGAAGTGACCAATGGCGCGCGGGTGCCGCTATCGGCCAAAGGCGACCGCATCCTTGATGTCGTCGCCGCGGCTGGCGGTGTGCGCGCCCCCGTCCATGAGACATTCATCACGCTCAACCGGGGCGAGCGCACTGCCACCGTGCCGATGCAGGCGTTGCTGGCGCACCCCCGCGAGAACGTCTTTGTGCGCCCCAATGACGTGCTGACGCTGGTGCGCAATCCCCAGACGTTTTCGGTGTTCGGCGCAACGGGCCGCAACGCCGTCGTGACTTTCGACGCGCTGGGCATCACGCTTGAGGAGGCCATCGCCAAATCCGGCGGATTGATCGATCAACAGGCCAATCCCGAGGGTGTGTTTTTGATGCGGCGCGAGCCCGCTGCCCTCGTTCGTTTGATGGATCCCAATTACGCCATCGATCCCGGCCAGCGCGAGGTCAACGTGATTTACCGGGCCAATATGCGCGAGGCCAACACCTATTTCCTCGCGCGGCGCTTATCCGTCCGCGATAAGGATATCGTTTACGTCGCCAGTTCCCCGTTCACGGAGATACAAAAGCTGCTCACGCTCTTTAATACAGCGGCGTCGGGCGCCTCCACGGTCGCGGCGGTGCGGCTTTATACGAAAAACTGAGGCGGGCTCACCACCATCTCGCGAAGGCTGCTATCGCAACCGCATCGTTGCGGCCGGATCGGTTGGGGCCGAGGGTCAGGGCGGAAAGGCCGGACGCCCGGGTCTCGATGGGCAGTCCTACAGCCGGGATCACCCGGCGCTTGATCCCGCGCCGCGCCAAGTGCCCGGATATCCAGATATCATCAACCAATCGCGCTTCCGGCGGCCCGCTGGTGTAATCATGCACAGCTTCATCGAGAGCGCCGGGCGGGACGAGGTAACCCCATGTGCCGAGCAGAATATCGACATCGACGGCCTGCTGCACCCCGGTCGCGTAGACATGGACGAGATCGCGCGGGTCGACGCCCGCCTCCAGCTTCCAGCCGCGCCAGCCTGGCACAGAACCGGGATCGGCGCGGTGAGCGCGCACGAGTGTCTCGATAAAATCATATGGATAGACCACGTCGTCGTCGGCGACGATAAGCAGCGCGTTTGGCTCGGCTTGGAGCGCGGGCAGCAACTTTGTGGCGGGCCCCAAGTCCTCGCAGTCGAGGATTTCGACGCCTTCCGGCAAGTCAGGCGGCGGCGGATAGGCGGCTCCCGTGCGGATCGACCATCGTGGCCAGGCCAGCAGGATGCGGTCGGCAGGGAGCGTCTGGTCGATCAGGCTGCGCAGCGCCGGCCCCAGCAGGGCCGCCCTCTCCGGCACCGTCGTCAGCGTTACGACGATTCTTTCCGCGCGCGGAACCGACGGCCGCTTTGGCGCCGGCCCCCGGCGCAGAAACCGCGCGCGGCGGTAATCGCCGGCAATCCGTTCCCATGGCATAAAGCGGTAGCGGCCCAGCCAATTGCGCAAAATGCGTTTTGCAAAAACCAACGGCTGGCGGCGCGCGATGTCGAGGGCCCTTGCGATCTCCATCCGGGGGTCCTAGTGCGTAAGGTGCAAACGTGCAACACTTTGACGAATTTTGCCGATGGGCTATTCGAAAAAGATCGTCAATGGCGGATTACCGGCGTAAAAAGAATAAGAGTGAGTTGGTCTAAAGGGTTCGACAATGCCGCGCGACGCCAGGGCAAAAGCTATTCAGGCCGACGCGGGCGACCATGCGGGTTCCGCCGGAGCCCATGACCGGCCTTTTGAGGACATGATCGCGGCGGTTGCGCGCGCGGTTGGCAGCCTCGGCGTTTCCCCGAATGCTCTTTCCTGCGCCTCGGTCGTGCCAGCGGCGGCGGCGATTGTTGCGACGGCGACCGGCGATTTCGTGCTGGCGATTGTGCTGATGGCGCTGAGCGGCCTGTGCGATCTCCTTGATGGGCCGTTGGCTCGCATCACCGGAAAAACCACACGCTTCGGCGCTCTGCTGGATTCGACCCTTGATCGTTTTGCCGATGCCGCCCCGCTGATCGGGCTTTGCGTGTTTTATTCCGGGCACGGCTGGGTCTGTCTTATTCCGGCGGCGACGCTGTTCGCCGCCTATACGGTTTCCTATGTCCGCGCCCGCGCGGAGGGTCTGGGTGTTCGGCTGCCGCCGCTGTGGATGCGCCGCACCGGGCGCCTTGGGGTTATCGTTGCCGCGCTGCTGCTGGCACCGGTCAGCTTGTCCATGACAAGCATTCCCGCTCCGCTCACCCTCGGCATTATCGCTCTGCTCGGCGTCCTCAGCCTTGCGGCGAGCCTGCACGCGCTGATCGTGGCGGCGCGCATCCTCAACGCGGGCCCGCGCTAAAACCAATAGACGAATAGTCCCGCGATCAGCCCGGCAACGACATCGTCGAGCATGATC
>JANYFM010000299.1 GCA_025362655.1 Hyphomicrobiales bacterium
CCCGCCAGCAGCCGGTCGAACTGGAACGTGTCGGAGCCGCGCCCGCCGATCATCACATCATTGCCGGCGCCGCCGTTGAGCTGGCCCTGCCAGTAAGACAGGCCAGGGGCATCCGGCGCGCGGCCAAGCACGTTGCGGTAAAGCAGGGTGATAAACGCGGTATTGTCCAGCGCGCCATAAGCGGCGGTGAATTCGGGCGAGCCGACGAAGCCCGCGGTGGCTGTCGCCAGCGATGTGCCGCCCGCCAATTGGTTGACCCAAAATTCGAAGCCGCCGGGATCGGGCCCGCGTCCCAGCGTCGCGCCGTAGAGGCGGAACACCTGGCCGTAGAGCGCGCCGTTGAGAACCGTCGTCGCGTAGCCCCGCGTCGCGAATTCCGTATTGCCCTGATATTCCGGACTGTCGGAAAATCCGTTGACCACCTGCGAGCGGGTTTGGATGCCGTTAAGCTGGCCCAGCCAGAAGCTCAGGCCGCCCGCGTCGGGGGCGCGTTTCAGAACGTTTTGGTAGAGCAGCGTGACGAAAGCCGTGTTATCGAGCGCGCCGTAAGTGTTTTGGAACTCGGGCGAGCCGACGAACTGTCCGGCCACTGTTGCAAGCGGCGTTCCGCTGCTGAGCAGCCCGATAAAATAAGCGAGGCCACCGGCGTCCGGCTCGCGCGCCAGCGTCGCGCCGTAGAGGCGGTAGATGGTTTTTTGCTGGTCCGTGAGGCTCAGCGAATCCCCGCCGTCGAGCGTGTCGCTGCCTGCGCCGCCGGCGAGGCTGTTGGCAATGAGATTGCCGGTCAGTGTGTCGTTCCCGGCGCCGCCGATGGCGTTGTCGATAAGCGAGCGGGCGTCGCCGTTGAATTGCAGGGCGTTGAAAACATTGCCGCGGGCCATAACCGGCGCGCCGCCATTCGTGCCGAGGTTGGCGAGCTGGGCCGCCGAGGTCGTGCTCCATTGGCCGGGGCGCAGATCGATCGCGACCGCCGTCGTGTAATTCGACATGTCGTAGGTGTCATTGCCGTTGCCATCCCACACCGTCATGAACACACGGTTCGCGCTGGCCGGCGCGTTGGGGCCCCCCGGCATGCCCTGGCCGACAAAGGCGCCGCCGTTTTCGCTGATGGACATTTCGCCGGTGTCCGGGTCCCAGCGATAACGGGTGTTGCCGGCATAGGTGCTGAAATTCGCGCCATACATGTATTGCAGCGCCGCGATGTCATTCATCATCAGCGTCTGCGCGTAGCCATAGGTTTCGTTGCTGTATCCGCCAGCGGAGGGTCCGCCGATAAAGCTGCGGTAGCTCATTATGGAGAATTCCATGCCGTCGCGGCTGGCGGGCAGGGCGATGTTCGCGGGGCCGCCGGTCTCGTGGCTGTGTTTCAGCCCCATGGCGTGGCCAAGCTCGTGGATCGCCGTCAGCCATGCGTAATCGCCAGGGGTGGGCGCGCGAAAGCCGCTGATCGCGTAAAAACTGTCGCCGCCTTTGGGATCTCCCGCCGGGCTGGGCTCGATGTCCGTCGGATAATAAGCGAGGCCCGTGGTGTTTTCATTGCCGTTGGATTGCGCGATGCGCATGATCGCGGTGTCGGCGGCGCCGTTCGTCGGCGAGGCGGTTTCGGCGAAATTGTAATTGATGACAGAGGAGTAGGACCCATAGGTGAAAAGCGGCGTATAGCCCGTCTGGCCGCCGAGAATGTCGCGGTTGGCGATTCTCATCTGCGTGGAGACCGCGCTTAGGCTGGGGTCCAGCGCTTCGGTGTATCCGGTTGTGTCGCTATATGCGCCGACGACGGTCGGAAAACTGAAAGTGATCACCGGGATAAGCGTTTTGTTCCATTTTGAACCCGACAACAGGCCGTCGATATTGGCGTTTCCGGTGGCCGCCACGGTCAATGATCCAGGCATTGTGATTCCTTATACGTGCAAACTGTGAGTTTCAATTTGCACAAAACAGTCCGAAATGGAACAACTTCATCCACGAAAAACGGCTCGGTTCCGGGGCTGGCGCGGTCTATTTTTGAGGGTATCTTGCATATGACAGCGGGGCTTCGATATCCCATGGCAAGGCTGGCAATTGCTTTGCTTGCGTCCGCGGGTTCCGCCGGCGCGCTGGGCGGGAATGTCCCCGCGGGAGACCGCATGATCATGTCCGATACCGGCGCCCGCGCCCAAGACCCGCAATTGGCCGTCGAGGCCGAATTCAACGCGGCGCGCCGCGCCGGCACGCTGGAAGCGTGGGACCTTTTTCTACAGCGGCACAGCGACAACAAACTGGCCGCGCAAGCCAGGCTCGAACGCGCGCGGCTGGGTCAGCCCCGATAGCCGCCCGCCGTTCGGTTGAGCTGGAGATTGAGCGGCCGCGAATGGCTGCCCGGTTTTGTTTGCATCGCAATGGGGTTTCGCAGGGTGCGTTTCCCGTTGGGACTGGAGGCTTCTTCAGTCTCCCTTAACCGTTCCCTGGCAACCCGCTGGCATGATGCCGCGATGCGCCGGAGATGATTACGCATGATGAGACTGTCCTGCCTTTTGCCCGCCTGCGCGGCCTTTCTGGTTTGCCTTGGCGCAGCGCAGGCTCAGGCGCCGGCCCCCTCGCCTGAAAGGGAGGCCGCGCGCGCCGCCGCCTGTGTGCCGCCGCCCTGCGAGAGCATCAGCGAATTTCCGCCCTGCGATGATCCGGTTGTCCAGCACGCTCTAAAAGGGATGGAGATCACCGCGATTTCGGTTGCCGACGGCCCCGATGTGCGCCCGCTTGGCGGGGCCATCACCGGCCCGCCGGAACTGGCGGTCTGCGCCCGGCGGGGCGACGATAGTTTTCAATTCTATCTGCCCAGCAATGATGAGCCGGTCCTGCGCCTCGGCATGCTGGCGCTGCTGAACGCCGCAATGGCCTCGCGCGCGCCGGTCGATATCGCCTACGGAATGCCGAACGGCGCTTTGCGCAAAATCGAGGCGGTGACCTTCGGCGCGGGCTTGCCCGCTGACGCTTTGATCGCCTGCGGTTATGGTGATTTCGACCGTTGCGACACCGGGTACCGCAGGAAGCCCGGCGCGGAGCCTGCGCGGGCCGGCGGCAACATCCGGCAGATTCATCTCATGGGCTACGGCAAGGGCTCGCGCGCGGCGCAGATTGTCACCGGCGACAATGCCGGCGCAGCGTTCCTGATCGATCCCGAGGCGCCGCCGGCGCGCTTTTTGTATCTGATGAATTTTGCGATCACGGCGATGCTGGCTTCGCTTCCCGTCGATACCGTTTCCGTGGCGGGTCTGCCGCCGGCGGAAGCGAAGGATCAAACGGCGGCTCCCGCCATCGCGCTCGACATCATGCCAGCGAGAGAAAATTAAACGAATCAGCGGATTGTGGGTTTTTCCGCATCCAATGCGCGAACCACCGCCGCCTGCGCCGCCAGTGCGACTGCCGCCATCGCGGTTCCGATGCCGGTTTCAACCAGCGTGTCATTGGCCTTCAGCGGGCCGATTTCGACCCCGGCCATATTGGCGAGCACGCGGGCGAAAGCCGGCGCCGGGCCGCCTTGCGCGTCGAACAGTTTGAGATCGTCGCCGGGACCCGGGGCCGCGCCG
>JANYFM010000318.1 GCA_025362655.1 Hyphomicrobiales bacterium
GCTATGCTGATTTTGCGCCCGTTCGGCGTGTCCCATGTGTGAAGCTCAATCGTCATGCGTGTATCCTTGCGGGGAGTGGAAGCGCGCATCATGCAGGGCCGGTCCCTGCGGCGCAAGCGCTTGACTTGCGCGACCGGCTGAAGCCTCATTTGAAAAAAGCGGGGATCGACACCCCCCGATTCAAAAAAGGGAGACGCCGATGTGCCGGCAATGCGACGGCGATACCGCGAATGCCTTGCGGCCGTCTTTCACTTGCGACGACGCGCGCGGCGCATTCTCATCAAAGGCGGCGTCGTGCTGAGCATGGACCGCGCGTGCGGGGGATGGTTTCAGAGGCGCGCGACGGCGTGCTGAAGCGCGCGAATTTTCCAATGAACCTTTTGGGATAGCGGCATCACCCGCCGGTCTTCCAGCGCCTCACAGCGCCGACGTCAAGATCAAAGAGATCGAGCAGCCGCCCCACCGTGTGGTTGATAATATCGTCGAGGGTCTTGGGCTTGTTATAGAAAGCCGGCACGACCGGACAGATCACCGCGCCCATTTCGGAAAGCTGGAGCATGGTGCGCAAATGCCCGGTGTGCAGCGGCGTCTCGCGCACCGCCAGCACGAGGCGGCGGCGCTCTTTCAGCACGACATCCGCCGCCCGGCTCATCAGCGAACCCGTGACGCCGCTGGCGATCTCGCTCATCGTGCGGATGGAGCAGGGCGCGATGAGCATGCCCAAAGTGCGGAACGAGCCCGACGATATCGACGCGCCGATATCGCCCGCCGCATGAAAATGATCGGCCATGGCGCGCAGGTCTTTGAGATTGAGATCGCTTTCATAAGCCAGCGTCAATTCCGCGGCTTTCGAGACGACGAGATGGGTTTCCACGCCGGCTTTCCTCAAAAGCTCCAGCGCGCGAACGCCGTAGACAACGCCGGAGGCCCCGCTGACGCCGACGATGATGCGTTTGCTTTTTTCGCTCACGGTTTCAATCCCCGGGTTTATCAAAGGCCGCGAGTATCGCGCCCAGCGCGCCGCGGTCGAATACGGTGTTCAGAGTCTGCTCCAGCGCCGCCATGTTTTGCCGGGCCGCTTCGCCGGCTTCGGAGGCGGGCCCGCCAAATGTCCTGAAATCGAAGGCTTTGAACAGCCCCTCCTGCTGGAGACGCTCTGCCTCCAGCTCGATTTGCTTGACGCTCCGGCGCAGCGCCGCCGCGCCGTCCGAATCAATCATCAGGGCGGGCGCGCGCAACGACATCCGCGCGGCGCGCAGCGGCATGACAACGCCGGCCTTCCAGGGATCGGCGGCCGCCGCGATTTGCCGCACATCGTCAGTATCGAGCCGACGGCTTGAATGCGCCGCGAACAGACAAAAAAGCAGCACGTTGACATCGGCGCCCGCGCCCTCCTGCAAAGCGATACAGGCGGCGGGCACGCCGGGCCGCCCATAAAGCCGCAGCGAAAAGCGCCAGAAAGGCGAGCCGGGCGCGCGGGATGGGGAGGGTTCGCTCATTTCGCGCGGCGGGTCCGTTTCTGCGCCTGTGGCGGCCACGTTACACAGGCCGGGAGCGCGGGGCAATTTAGCCGCGGGGGCGCGCGGCGCGGCACTATTGACCCCTGCCCGCCCCCCCTGTAGTCAAATCGCTCCCGGAAGGGAGCGCGTAGCTCAGCTGGTAGAGCATCTGACTTTTAATCAGAGGGTCATGGGTTCGAGTCCCATCGCGCTCACCACCACTCCAAAAATGACCCTGTTTTCCAGCTTCAGACGGGGCGCCGGACGCCAGTCGAAACCGGGCGGTTGACACATGCGGGTTCTGATCACGGGCGCGGCGGGCTTCATTGGCATGCACACGGCCCTGCGCCTGCTGCGCGATGGCCACGAGGTCACGGGGCTCGACGGTTTCACACCTTATTATGAGCCGGCGCTGAAGCGCGCGCGGTTCAAGCGTTTGACGGAACACGCATCGTTTGCCGGCCATGAGTTGATGCTGGAGGACGCCGCCGCGCTGAAGCATCTGGCGCGCGAGGCGAGGCCCGAAATTGTCATTCACCTCGCGGCGCAGGCCGGGGTGCGCTACAGTCTTGATGAGCCCGCCAGCTATATCGGCTCCAACATTGTCGGCACATTCAATCTGCTGGAGGCCTTGCGCGCCTTCCCCGCCCGGCATCTGATGCTGGCATCGACCAGTTCTGTCTATGGCTCCAACACGCCGCCGTTCCGCGAGAGCGACCGGGCCGACCACCCGCTGTCGATTTATGCGGCGACGAAGAAAGCGGCCGAGGACCTCGCCCACTCCTATGCGCATCTTTTTTCCCAGCCGGTGACGCTGATGCGCTTCTTCACGGTCTATGGAACCTGGTACAGGCCTGACATGGCTTTGTTCAAATTCACCAAAGCGATCCTCGCGGGCGAACCCATCGATGTCTACAACGGCGGCCGGATGCGCCGCGATTTCACGCATATCGACGATGTCGTCGAGAGCCTCGCGCGGCTGACGGGTCAGACTCCGGCCCCGGGAGGCGATGGCTGCTCCCCGCGGGCGCCGTGCCGTGTCGTCAACATCGCCGGCGGCGCGCCGGTCGCGCTCGACGATTACATCGCTGCCATCGAGGCTGCGGCGGGACACAAGGCCATCCGGCGCGAATTGCCGATGCAGGCGGGGGACATGACAGACACCGCCGCGAATACCGATCTTCTCCGGCGTCTGACCGGCTTCACGCCCCGCGCGCCGATTGAGCCGGGGGTGCGGGGCTTCGTTGAATGGTACCGGGGGCACTACGGGGTTTAGGTTTTGGGCGGTGACCCGGGAAGCGTTGCGAGCGGGCGCTTCTCATGGGGCAGCGCGGGTCTGACCGAAATAACATGGGGCCGCTGATCGACTTCGCGCGCTCCTGATTTTGCGCGGCGGTGTTACAGCTTTTGCCGGTCCGCGATGCCTTGGATATAGCCGCCGTAACCTGACTTGCCGTATAATTTGGCCGCCGCAAGCAATTGTTCCCGGCCGATGAAGCCATAGTGATAGGCGATTTCCTCAGGGCAGGAAATTTTCAAGCCCTGCCTGCGCTCCAAAATTTCAACGAACTGGCCCGCCGCGATCAAACTGTCGGGAGTGCCGGTGTCGAGCCAGGCGAAGCCCCGGTCCATCATCTCGACGCGCAATTCGCCGAGCTCCAGATAGGCGCGGTTGACATCGGTGATCTCCAGTTCACCGCGCGCGGAGGGGCGCACTTTAGCGGCGATATCCAACACCCGGTTGTCATAGAAATACAGACCGGTGATCGCCAGATTTGATTTGGGCTTTGCCGGCTTTTCCTCGATGGAAAGCGCCATGCCCTCCTTATCCAGTTCGACGACGCCGTAACGCTCGGGATCGGCCACGACGTAGCCGAACACCGTCGCGCCGGTTCTGCGGCGCGCGGCGCGCGACAGCATTTCCGGGAGGTTATGGCCGTAATAAATATTGTCGCCGAGCACCAGCGCCACAGAATCCCCGCCCACAAAATCCCGTCCGATGATGAACGCCTCCGCAAGGCCGCGCGGCTGATCCTGCGCGGCATAGGAGAGCCGCACGCCGAACTGCGAGCCGTCGCCAAGCAGACGTTCAAACAACGGCCCGTCCGATGGCGTGGTGATGATGAGAATGTCGCGGATGCGCGCCTGCAACAGCGTCGAGAGCGGGTAATAAATCATCGGCTTGTCGTAGACCGGCAGCAACTGCTTGGAGACCACCGTCGTGAGCGGAAACAGGCGCGAGCCCGTGCCGCCCGCCAAAATGATCCCTTTCATCGCCGTCTCCGAATATTTTCAAAACCGAATCAGGCGCCGCGCAGCAGCCGCGACACCGTTTCCCGCGCGCGTTGCCGCCATGGCGCCGCGCGATAGCCAAATTGCGCCGCGAAAGCGCCGCTGTCGAGTTGCGAATTAGCGGGCCTCCGGGCGGGAGCCGGGAAGTCAGCGGTTGATATGGCCGTCACCAGCGGCCGTTTGCGGGTGATCAGCGCGGCGGCATCGACGATTTCACTCGCGAAGCCGTGCCAGGTCGTGACGCCCTGCCCGGCGAAATGATAGGTGCCCCAGGGCTCCGCGCCCGCGCAAACCGCGCGGTCCGCGGCAAGGATCGCTTCCGCAAGATCGATGGCCGCGGTCGGACAGCCCCGCTGATCCGCGACGACGCGCAATTCATCGCGCTCGCCGGCCAGCCGCAGCATGGTTTTGAGAAAGTTCGTGCCGTGGAACCCATAGACCCACGAAGCTCGGATGATGATATGCGCGGGCAAAGCGGCGCGCGCCAAAGCCTCGCCGCGCGCTTTGCTCGCGCCGTAGACGCTCAGCGGCGCGACGGGATCGCTCTCAATCCACGCGCCCTGTTTGCTTCCATCAAAGACATAGTCGGTCGATATGTGAATCAGCGGAATGCCTGCGTCGCGCGCGGCCAGCGCGAGAATGCGCGGTCCAACGGCGTTGCCCGCCTCCGCCCCGGCCGCATCAGCCTCCGCTTTATCGACGGCGGTGTAGCCGGCGGCGTTGACAATCAGGCGCGGCCTGGCGCGCTCCAGCGCGGCGCGCACGGAATTGCCATCGCAAATATCCGCCTCCGCCCGCGTGAAACCCGCGATGGCCTCGCCGCGAAGCCGCGCGAGATCCAGAAGTTCGCGGCCGAGCTGGCCGCCCGCGCCGAACAGGGCCAGCGGCCCGCTCAAACCGCCGCGCCCAAGCGCTCGCCGCCATACACGCCGGCGCGGATGGACTGCCACCAATCGCGGTTGTCGAGATACCATTGGACGGTTTTTCGCAGGCCGCTGTCGAAGGTTTCGCGGGGCTCCCAGCCGAGTTCCGCGCGCATTTTTCCCGCGTCGATGGCGTAGCGCAGATCGTGTCCTGGGCGGTCGGCGACAAAGCGGATCAGGCCCCCGCAGGGCCCGCGCCGCGCATCCGGCGCGAGTTCGTCGATGAGAGCGCAGATTTGACGCGCCACATCGATATTGGCGCGCTCGGCATTGCCGCCAACGTTGTAGCTCTGGCCGGGCCTGCCGCGTTCGGCAATCAATTGCAGCGCGCGGGCGTGGTCCTCCACATGCAGCCAGTCACGCACGTTGAGGCCCGCGCCATAAACTGGGATTGGCTTGCCCTCGAGGGCATTGAGCGCCGCCAAAGGAATCAGTTTTTCTGGAAAATGATACGGGCCGTAATTGTTGGAGCAATTGGAGAGCACGATAGGCAGGCCATAGGTATGGCCCCAGGCTTGGACCAGATGATCCGAGGCGGCCTTCGACGCGGAATAGGGCGAGGTCGGCGCATAGGGCGTTGCTTCCGTGAAACGGCCCTCAGCGCCGAGCGCGCCAAACACCTCATCGGTCGAGACGTGGTGGAAGCGAAACGCGCCGGACTGCGGCGGCGCAAGCCCGCGCCAATAGCCGAGCGCCGCCTGCAAAAGCGAGAAGGTGCCGACGATATTGGTTTGAATAAAATCCGCAGGGCCATCGATGGAGCGGTCGACGTGGCTTTCCGCCGCGAGGTGCATGACGATATCCGGGCGGAAATCATTCATCAGCGCGCGCATCCGGGCGCCATCGCAGATGTCTGCTTTGGCGAATTCATAGCGCGGGTCGCCGGCAATGGATGCGAGATTGCGCAGGTTGCCCGCATAGGTCAGCTTGTCCGCGACGAGGACGCTGTGGGGCGTTGCGCCGATCAAATGACGCGCCACAGCGGAGCCGATGAAGCCGGCGCCGCCCGTCACGAGGTAACGCAGGGCCATGGCGGCTTGCCTCAGAACGGCGACTGGAAGCCGGAAAAGCCGGGCAGCCGCCCGTCTTTTTCGGACACCATGGCCGTGTCGCGCGCCACGGGCCAATCAATGGCGAGGACCCGATCGTCCCACATCAGCCCGGCCTCGCATTCGGCCGCATAGAGCTCATCCACTTTATAGAGAACTTCTGTGTCCGGCTCCAGTGTGCAAAAGCCGTGGGCAAAGCCGCGCGGCACGAATATCTGCTCGCCGCCCTGCGCGGTGAGGCGCGCGCCGCACCAACGGCCATAGGCGGGGCTGGCCCGGCGCAGATCGACGGCAACATCGAAAACGGAGCCGCGGATGACGCGCGCGAGTTTGGCCTGGGCGCGCGGCGG
>JANYFM010000351.1 GCA_025362655.1 Hyphomicrobiales bacterium
GTCGATCATGGCCCGTCGCATTTCCGCGCGCAGCCGCGCAATCACGGGCTCGGGCACCGCTTTGGGCGCGAACAGCCCCGCCCAGATGTAGAATTCAACATTGGGGAAACCCAGCTCCTTGAAGGTCTTCACGTCCGGAAATGTCGAGACCCTCTCAGCGCCCCAATTGGCGAGCACGCGGATCATTCCGGCGTCTGATTGAGGTTTTAGAATGCCGGGGGCGGAGGCGAGCGCTTTCACCGACCCCTGCAACAGCGCGTTCATCGCCGGCCCGGCGCCGGTGAAGGGCACGTGAATCAGTTTGACGCCGGCTTCGGACGCGAACATTTCCATCGCCACATGCAAAGTGCCGTAGGAGCCGGACGAGCCATAGGGAATGGTTTCCGGGCTCTTCTTCGCGTCCTCGATAAATTCGCCGATGGTTTTCCACGGCGCCGAGGCGGGCACGGCGAACAATGTGGGATCGGCGAGGATGCGCGCGACGGGCGCGAAATCGCTCACCTCATAGCCGACGGCGCGCTCGAACAGGCGGTCCGCCTCCGGCAGAACCGCGAGCGAAGACAGCGTCACCAGCAGCGTATGGCCGTCGGGTTCGGCGCGCGCCACGGCGGCATTGCCGATTTTGCCGCCCGCGCCGGCGCGCGTCTCGACGATGACGCCTTTGCCAAGCGCGCGCTGTAGAAACTCCGCAACCGGCCGCGCCGCAAGATCGCCCTGCCCGCCCGGCGGAAACGGCACGATCATGGCGATGGTTCTGGCGGGCCAAGCCGATTGCGCCGAAGCGATGGTGACTTCCAGCAGCCCCGCGCCTGCGAGCGGGCCCGTTGCAAGCCCGCCCGTTGCAAGCCCGCCAATAAATTGCCTGCGCCGCATTTTCCGCTTCCTCCGCAAGTCCGGAGCAAGTGTGCGCGAAGGCGGCGCGGCGGGCAAGGGCGGCAAAGGCGGTTCGCGCGCCGCTCCGCTTTCGTCCAGCCCCGCGGGGCGCAGCGGCCAGCAGCGCTTCCCGCTGCTCAATTCATCCGCGCGCAGCCGCTATTCGAACTCAACGGTCAACCCGGGCAGGGGCAGGCCGGTCAACGCTGTTTGCCAGCGTTCGCCGGCGCGGACGGGGAACGCCCGCGTCACTGTGCCCGTGGTGACGAGATCGCCGGCTTTCAGCCTGCGTCCGAGCGGATCGCCCTCAAGGCCGCGCACGAAGTGTCGAAGGGCTGACAGGGGTCCGCCGAGAACATTCTCCGCGCGGCCGCGGTCGATATCGGCTCCGTCCCGCGACAGGCAAATTTCAAATTGCGCAAGGCGGGCGAACCAATCGCCGCGGTCAAGGACCGCCGTGAATGGCCCGTGCCGGAACGCGCCGTGCAAAGCAAAGGCCGCGACGGTGTCGGGCGCTTTGAAAATCCAGTCCGGGAATATGGACTGCACAATTTCGAACCCGTGAGCGACAGCGTCAATCGCGTCGAGAAGCGCGCGCTCATCCATGTCTGATGATGGCGCGGCGCCCATGTGGAAAATGATTTCCGGCTCGATGCGCGGCTGCGTGAACGGGCGCAGGCTCCAAGCATATGGCTTTGCGGCATCGGGAATGGCGGCAACCGTTGTGTCGTACATGGGGCCCCAGATTGGCGCATGCACGCCGTATTCATCCCATATCGTCCGGTTCGTGAAACCTATTTTCCAGCCAACGGGCGTTTCGCCGCGGGCCCGTCTCAATGCTGTGACCTCCGCGGAGACTTTATAGGCGGCGTCCAGCCCGAACGATGGATCGCCGTCGGTTATGGGCGGCATTTCGCGGCCCCCGTCAGCCGCGGCAAGAATACGCGCCGCGAGACTGCCGCAATCCGCGGGGGCCATTTAAAGCCAGCCTTTGCGGCGGAAATAAACGATGGGCACGATGGCCGACACCGCCATCGCGGCCAGCGCGGCGGGATAGCCGTAGAAAAAATCCAGTTCCGGAATATTTTTGAAATTCATGCCGTAAATTGACGCGATGAGGGTCGGCGGCATCAGGCAGACCGCTGCGATCGAGAAGATTTTGATGATCTGATTTTGCTCCAAGTTGATCAGGCCGAGCGTCGAGTCGAGCATGAAATTTATTTTGCCGGAGAGATAAGTGGAATGTTCGCTCAGGGAGGCGACGTCGCGCTGCATGGTTTTCAGGCGGGCGCGCGCGTCACGCGAGGCTTTCTTGTCGGCGTCCTCCATCGCGGTGTGATATGTCAGCAGCCGGGTGACGCTGATGAGGCTTTCGCGGACCATGCCCAGCAATTCGCCCTCGCGGCCGATCTGCTCGATAATGCCTTCGAAATCCCGGGCGCGCGAGCCGCGGCCGGCCGGATCCTTCTTTCGGAAAATTTCATGCGAGAACGCGTCGATTTTCAAGCCGACACGCTCCAGCGCGTCTGCCACGCGGTCGATGAGAGCCTCGAGGAGACCCAGCATGATCTGCTCGCCGGCGGAGCAGGGCACGCCGCCGGCGCGCGCCGCGCGCGCCGCAAAGGCTTGAAACGGTTTGGGCTCCTCGTAGCGCACGGTGACAAGCGTGCCGCCCTTGAGAATGAATGTGATCGGCGATCCCACGGGGCTGTCCGTGTCAAGCTGGCTGAGCGCCGTGATCGTCATGAATTCCGCGCCGTTCTCGCTGTAGAGGCGCGATGACATTTCGATTTCCTGCATTTCCTCCCGGGTGGGTATGGAAATGCCCAGAATGCGCTCAACAAATCGTGTTTCAGGAATCGCGGGAGCCACCATATCGATCCACGGTGGCGGCGGGCTTAATTCGATCGGCGGCGCGTCATCGCCGACGGTGATGTCTTGCCCGGTGATGCGGTCACCGTCTCTCGTGTAAATCCGCAGCATGCCGCTGTCCCCCAACTTTTCAGGCCGATCCAGCGGTGACACCGCCCCGCCGCCGCGTCAATTGTTTCGCCGGCAAGGCCGGGATCAGTTCCCGCCCGCCGCCATTTGTGAGGCTTGGTGCTCGGTCATCAGCGCGTCGACGACCTCGTCCAGCGCCTCGCCGGTTATGATTTTATCGAGCTTGTAGAGGGTCAGGCCGATGCGGTGATCGGTAAGCCGCCCCTGCGGAAAATTATACGTGCGGATGCGCTCTGAACGGTCGCCCGAGCCGACCTGCGATTTGCGGTCGGCGGCGCGCTCCGCGTCAAGCTTCTGGCGCTGCATATCGTAGA
>JANYFM010000353.1 GCA_025362655.1 Hyphomicrobiales bacterium
CGATTTTCACCGCCTTCGCCGCAACCTTGTTCGCCGCGCTCATCACAGCGGAGGCCCCGAGCGCGGATGTGCGCGATCCCCCCGTGCCCTCGCCGAAAAACACCTGGTCCGTGTCGCCCTGAAGATAATGAATCTCGTCGGGGTGAATGCCGAGGCGGTCGGAGACGATCTGTTTGAACACGGTCTCGTGACCCTGCCCCTGCGTGACCGAGCCCGCGAGAACCGTGACCGATCCCGAACGGTCAAAGCGCACTTCCGCGCCCTCAAAACCCGGCGCGGCCGCCTTTTCAATCGTGTAGGAGAGACCGATGCCGCGCAGTTTTCCACGCCCCGCGGCCTGCGCGCGGCGCGCTTCAAAGCCCTTATAATCGGCCATTTCCAGCGCCTGATCGAGCACAGGCTCGAACTCGCCGCAATCGTAATTGAACGACAGGCCCGTCTGAAACGGCATCGCCGAGGACGGAATCATATTGATACGGCGGATTTCCGCCGGATCCATTCCGAGCCGGTCGGCGGCGATATCAACAAGCCGCTCGATAACGAAAGCCGCCTCCGGCCTGCCGTTTCCGCGGAACGGGCGCATGGGATTGGTGTTGGTGTAATAAGCGGTGACATCGACGTGAATCGCCGGCGTCATATAGACGCCCGCCAGCGTGCCCAGATTGCTGTACGCGCCGGTCTCCGTGCCGGGCTGCGTGAACGAGCCGCAATTATAGAGCGTCTTCACGCGCAGTCCGAGAAACCTGCCGCTTTTGTCGAGCGCCAGCTCGCCATCGGTCACATTGTCACGCCCATGCGCGTCGGCAACGAAGGATTCCGCGCGCGTCGCCACCCATTTCACCGGCCGGCGCAGCGCCTTTGACGCCATCAGCACAAGCCCCACCTCGTTGAACACGCCGGACTTCATGCCGAAACTGCCGCCGATATCGCCGGCGACGACCCGCAGCCGGCTTTCGGGGATATTCAGCGTCTCCGCCAGCTCCTCGCGGAAATTCAGCGCGCGCTGAAGCGTCGTGTGAATCGTGTAACGGTCCGCCGCGAAATCATAAATGCCGATGGAGCCGCGCGTCTCCATGGTGGCCGCTGTGACGCGGCTGAGTTTGAAACGTTTTTTGACAACAATCGGAGCGGCCGCCATCGCCGCATCGGTCTTCTCCTTATCGCCCTCAAGATGGACGAAGCAGATATTATCGGCGCAGTCGTCCCAAACGAGCGGCGATCCCGGCTTGGCGACCTCCACCAAATCCGTCACGCAGTCCAGCGGCTCGTAATCGACAACAACAAGCTCCGCCGCGTCCTGCGCCTGCGCGGCGGTCCCCGCCACGATGAAGGCCACGGGATCGCCGACATAGCGCGCGCGGTCTTTGGCGAGCGCGGGAAAATGCGGCCGGTACATCGGCGAGCCGTCGCGCTTCTTGCGGCCTTCGGCGCGCGGCAGATCGCCAAAGCCTGATTTCAGCCAGTCATCGCCGGTGAAAATTCCCGCGACGCCCGGCGCTTTTTGCGCGGCCGCCGTGTCAATCCCCAGGATTTTCGCATGCGGGTGCGGGGAGCGCAGCACATGGCCGAAGACCATGTTGGGAAAGCTCAGGTCATCGATATAATTGCCGCCGCCTTTCAGCAGTCGCGGGTCCTCGAAGCGCGGGACGGGCTGGCCAACCGCAAACTCACCCATGGATGCTCATTCCCCCTGTTATTTTTTTCGCGCGCGCCGGCAGGCTTACTTCGCCAGCGCCTCAACGCAGCGGCGCGCATAAACGGTGACAAGATGCGCGCGGTATTCGGCGCTGCAATGGATGTCGCCGAGCAAATCGCCGGCCGGCACTTTTATGCCCGCCACGGCGGCCGGCGCGAAACTTTTCGCCAGCGCCTCCTCCATCGCGGCGACGCGGAACACGCTGGGGCCGGCGCCCGTCACGGCAACGCGGACCTTGCCCCCGTTCTGCGCCACCATCACGCCCACAACCGCGTAGCCGGAGGCGGGATGCCGGAATTTCATATAATGCGCGCGTTCGGGGATCTTAAAGCGCACGGCGGTGATGATTTCGCCCGGTTTCAGCGCTGTCTCGAACAGGCCGGTGAAAAATTCATCCCCCGGAATTTTGCGGGAATTGGTTTCAATCACCGCATGCAGGCCGACAATTGCGGCGGGATAATCCGCCGCCGGATCGGCATTGGCGACCGAGCCGCCGATGGTGCCGCGATGACGCACGGCGGGGTCGCCGATGCCCGCCGCCAGAGCCGCCAGCGCGGGAAGCCGCTTTTGAATTTCCGCCGATCCGGCAACCGCCGCATGGGTTGTCATGGCGCCGATGACGATTTCCCCGCCCTCAACGGAGATGCCATTGAGGCCGGCAATGTCCTGAAGATCAATGAGATCGCTTGGCTGCGCAAGGCGGTTTTTCAGCGTCGGCAGCAGCGTCATGCCGCCCGCCAGCAGTTTGGGCTCCTCG
>JANYFM010000359.1 GCA_025362655.1 Hyphomicrobiales bacterium
GCGCCAGATGCGGCGCAAAAACGCGCGCGATTTCGTCGAACCCGCCGCCGGCGCCCGAGCCAACATAAACCGACAGCGGCGTGCGGCTGTAAAACTCTTCAACGCTCTGCGCCCGCGCCGCGCCGGTTAGCGCCATGGCCGCCGCGAGAGCGCGGCCCGCAATCGATAATCCGCCGCCGCGCATCGCTCCGCCTATTCCGCGCTGTAGGCGGGGCTCTTCGACACGGCGAGCCATTTCAGCGTGTCGGCGGCCAGCACGCCGCCAAGAAATTCCGGCGGCCCGCCGGCGGGGTTTATGCCGAGCGCCGCAAGGCGGTCCCGCATATCCGGCGTTTGCAGGATCGCGTTGACGTCGGCGTTAACGCGGGCGAGCGCGTCTTTCGGCGCGCCTTTCGGGGCGAAAACGCCAAACCACGAGGATGGCTCGACGAGCGCGATCCCCAGCTCCTGAAACGTCGGCGCGTCAGGCAATTCCCGCGCGCGCGCCGCGCCCGAGACCGCGAGGGCGCGCAGATTGCCGCCCTTGATGACACCAAGCTGTCCGCCCAGCGTCGAAATCCAGAAATCGACGCGCCCGGCGGAAACGTCAGCCTGCATTTGCCCGATGTTGCTGAAGGGAACATGGCGCGCCCACATTCCCGTCAAATCCGCCAGCAGCACGCTTGCCAGATGGCCGCTGCTGCCGATGCCCAGCGAGGCGTAGGTCAGCGCGCCAGGCTTTGCCTTCGCCTCGGCGAGAATTTGCCCGACGGAGGCAAAGCGCGAGTCTTTGCCGGCCATCAGCACGTCCTGCGCATGGCCGATGAAAACAACCGGGTCCAAATCCTTCGCTGGATCGAAATTCGCCGCCGGCGCCAGCGTCACATTGGCGGACAAAGGCTGTCCCCCCATGTGCAGCGTATAGCCATCGGGCGCCGAGCGCGCCGCCGCGACAGCGCCTATATTGCCCGCGGCGCCAGGGCGGTTTTCAACAATAACGCCCTGTTTCCAGCGCTCTGAAAGCTTCTCGGAAAAAATCCGCGTGATGGCGTCGATGGTGCCGCCCGCGCCGAAAGCGACAATGAATTTCACCGGGCGTTCCGGCCACGTCTGCGCCGCGGCGGGCGCCGCCGCAAACGCCGCAAGCGCCGCAAGCCCCGCAAGCCCCGCAAGCGCGCCCAAAACCGCGGTTCGCGATTGTCCCATCCGCCCCTCCCGATCGCGCGGAATCTGCCACACAAAGCCGGCGCGGCAAAACGGCGGCGCGCGCGCCTATATGAGCTTCACAAGCTGCTTGCCGAAATTGCCGCCCTTCAGCATCGAGAAGAATGCCGCCGGCGCGGCCTCCAAGCCCTCGGCAATGCTCTCGCGCCATTTAAGCCGGCCCGCCCGCGCCTGTTCGCCAAGCTCGCGCAGGGCCTGCGGCCATTCGTCCAGATGATCGCTGACGATAAAGCCGGTCATCGACGCGCGCTTTTCCAACAGCACGCGCACGTCGGGCAGCGCCGTCGGCGTGCCGTCATAGCCCGACGCGACCAGCCCGCAGATGGCGATCCGGGCGAAAGGATTGAGCCGCCGCATCGATTGCGCGAAAGGCGCCGCGCCGACGTTCTCAAACAATCCGTCAATGCCTTTGGGCAGCGCCGCCTTCATATCGCCGGCAAAATCGGGCGAGCGGTGATCGACGCATTCATCGAAGCCCAATTCATCCCGCGCATAGGCGCATTTCTCCGCTCCGCCGGCGATCCCGACAACACGGACGCCGGCGATTTTTGCGAGCTGCCCGGCAATCGATCCCACCGCCCCCGTCGCCGCCGACACCACAACCGTCTCGCCGGACTTTGGCGCGATGATCTTGTTGAGTCCATGCCAAGCGGTCACGCCGGGCATGCCGAGCGCGCCGAGATACGCCTGGATTTGCATTCCCGCGCGCAGCGCCTTCACGTCGATCTTGCGCAGATCACGGCCGTTGCTTTTGCTGTGGAGCTGCCATCCGCCGGTCAGGGAAACGAATTCGCCAAGCCCGTGGCGCGCGTTGCGTGTCGCCACGACCTCGCCCACTGTGCCGCCGGTCATCACCTCTCCCAATGCCTGCGGCGCCGCATAGGAGGGCGCGTCATTCATGCGCCCGCGCATGTAGGGATCGAGCGAGAGAAAATGGTTGCGCACGAGAACCTCGCCCTCGGCAAGCTCGCCGGTTTCGCTTTCCACAAGCCGGAAATTATGCGGCCCCGCCGGCTGTTCGCGCGAGGGGCGCGTGGCAAGAATGAAACCAGCGTTGCGCGGCATGATTTAATCCTTCAGCGGAAACAGAGGCGCCACGGCGCGCGGCGGGACCAGGTTAAACCGCGCCAGCAGGCGAAGCAACGCGGCATCCGGCGCATGGCCGCTGGTGAACCAGGCCTCGCCCGGCCCTTGCGGCGCGCCCGCGCCCGCCGCAATCCCGCCCCCGTGCAACAGCGCGTCCGCCCGCCGCGCGATGGCCGGCGCGGAATCGACCCATTCCACCTCCCACGGCGCAAGGCGGCGGAATATATCCAGCAGCAGCGGATAATGCGTGCAGGCGAGCACGATATGATCGGTGCGGCGCCCGTCCCGCTCGACGAAACAAGGCGCGATTTCACGCGCGATGGCCGCCTCATCCGCCCCGCCGCCGCGCATAAACACTTCAGCCAGTCCCGCCAGGTTTGGCGAGCCGACGAGCGTCACCCGGCAATGCCCGGCGAAACTCTCGATCAGCCCGCGCGTATAATCCCGCGCCGCGGTTCCCGGCGTCGCCAGCACGGAAATCATGCGGGAGCGCGACGCCTGCGCCGCCGGCTTGATGGCGGGCACGGTTCCGACGATGGGAATATCCGGGTGGGCCGCGCGCAGCACCGGCAAGACCAGCGTGGAGGCCGTGTTACAGGCGATGATGAGGACATCCGGCGCGCGCGCCGCAATCAACGGCGCCAGCACCCGCCCGACGCGCGTCACCAGCTTTTCGCCCGCCATCTCGCCATAAGGAAAAACAGCATCGTCGGCAGCGTAGCGGTAACGCGCCCCGGCGCGCAGTTTTTGCGCCTCCGCCAGCACCGTAAGGCCGCCGAGACCGGAATCGAAAACCAGAATGTCAGGCGCCCGCGTGATCACCGCTAAACGCTTAGCGGGAGCCCGCGCGATTGCCAATGCCGCCCGCTCAGGCCGCTGCCGCGCGCGCCGCCGCCTCGCCCGCCAGAAAGGCGCCGCCCGCCGTCATCGCCGCGCCAAAGCTGCCGTCGTCGCCCGCCGCCGTCGCCTCGCCCGCAAAAAACAGCTTCTCCGCCACGGGCTTTGCGAGGCTGGCGCGCGCCCCGGCCTGGCCCGGCAGAGCATGGGAATAGCAGCCCATCGCATAGGGGTCGGCGCTCCACGCGTGCAGGCGTCCGCCGGTGAAGGCCTTGCGCGCGCCGGCTCCCGCCATCCCCGCGAAACGCTCCAGCGCAAGCGCCAGCGCGCCCTGCTCGCCAAGCGCCACCACTCCGCGCGCGTAATCGCCGCCGATATAGGCAACCACCACGTCGCGGTCGAAGGGAAAACATTCGAAATTGAAGCTCGCGCCGGAACCCAAAGTCTCCCACAGATTGCTGTTGGCGGGCAGGCCGAACCGCTCGCCGCCAAAGCCGAGACCGATCTTGGTGAGCGCTCCCATGCCGATGCCGGCAATCCCCGAACGCGTGTCGGGGGGGAGCGGGGGATCAAATTGAATGCTTTGCGCCGCCAGCACACCAGCGGAAACCGTGACAATTGCCGACCGCCCGCTCAGCGCGCCCGCGTCCGTCTCGACGTGCACGCCCTTTCCGCCCCAAACGATTTTGCGGACCGGCGGATGGCATTCAATTTGATCCCCCGCTCCCCCCCGACACGCGTTCGGGGATTGCCGGCATCGGCATGGGAGCGCTCACCAAGATCGGTCTCGGCTTTGGCGGCG
>JANYFM010000367.1 GCA_025362655.1 Hyphomicrobiales bacterium
GGCTTCCCGATCATGGCGTCATGCGCGTAAATTATGCGCATGAAAGCCGCGCATCGAAAAGCCGTCAAGGTTGAACAGGCGCGGAACAGGCGCGCCCGCTCAATCTCAAAATGCCGGGCATTGCTGAAAAGGCGATACGGCAGGCTGTGCGCGGGGAGGCAACGCGCCGAAGGCAGCGGGAGCATTTACCTTGCGCCCGAACGGGTTATCGCCGGACTCGAGGCACTGTTCACGGGCTTCTGACTGCCGCCCATTGCCCATCCCTTGCCCCTCCCCTTGCCAAGCCCGGCTCCAATCGCCAAAACACCGGCACACAGGAAAGGCCGGCATGATTGATGAACCCGCCGGCGGACGCATCTTTTTTTCCAACGTCCGCCGCAGCCTTGAGGAAGAGGACGAGATTCGCCTCGTCAGCGTCGGGGTCGATATCGGCTCCTCGACCTCGCATCTCGTTTTCTCCAAGCTGGTGCTGGAGAGGCTCGACAACCGCTACATCGTGTCTTCGCGTGAAATTGTCCACGAGTCCGATGTGCTGCTGACGCCCTATGCGGACGATATGACCATCGACGCGGCAAAGCTTGGAAAATTCATCGAGCGGCAATACGATATGGCGCTTCTCGACCCCGCCGCCATCGACACAGGCGCGCTGATTTTAACCGGCGTCGCGGTGCGCCGCTCCAACGCCCGCGCCATCGGCGAACTGTTCGCGGCGCAGGCCGGAAAATTCGTATCGGTATCGGCCGGCGACGGCCTCGAGACGACGCTCGCCGCATTCGGCTCGGGCGCCGCCGCGCGGTCCATCCGCGAGACCTGCCGCGTCATGAACATTGATATCGGCGGCGGCACCTCGAAAATCGCGGTCTGCGAGGCCGGCGAGGTCGTGGACATGACCGCCATTGATGTCGGCGCGCGCATCGTGGCTTTCGATGCGGACGGCAAAGTCACGCGGCTCGAGGAGGCGGGCCGCCGCTTTGCCGCCGAGGCCGGGCTTGAGCTTGCCATCGGTTCGGTCCCCGGCGCGGAGGCGCTGGAGCGGATGGCCGCGCGAATGGCGGATCGTTTGTTTGAGGCTATTTCCGCCGCCGCGCTGTCCGCGCAAACCGCCTCGCTGCTGCGGCTCGATCCGCTGCGCAATGAGCGCATTCCCGACGTTGTGACCTTTTCCGGCGGCGTATCCGAATATATTTATAAGCGTGAGGCGTCAGGATTTGGCGATCTGGGCCCGCTGCTGGCGCGCGCAATCAAGACGCGCGTGGACGCCTGGGGGCCGCGCATCGCGAGGCCCGACGAGGGCATCCGCGCCACCGTCGTCGGCGCCTCGCAATACACCATTCAAGTCAGCGGCAGCACGATATTCGTGTCGCCGCTGGACACGCTGCCGAAGCGCAACGTCCCCGTCATCACGCCGGACCTGGCGCTGGAGGGCGACGCGCTCGATCCCGAAGCCATCGCGGCGGGCGTGCGCGCCGCGCTGCGCCGGCTTGATCTTGCCGATGGCGAACAGGCGGTCGCCCTATGCTACCGCTGGGGCGGTTCGGCGACATTCCGCCGGCTCGACGATTTCTGCAAAGGGGTGACGATCGGCCTGTCAGCGCATTTGGCCAACGGGCATCCGCTGATCCTCGTCGGCGACGGCGATATCGGCGGGCTCGTCGGCATTCACGCGCTGGAGGAAGCCAAACTGAATAACCCCATCGTCTCCATCGACGGGATTGTTTTGAAAGAATTCGATTTCATCGATATCGGCGCCATGCTGGAAACGTCGGGCGCGGTGCCTGTGGTCATCAAGTCGCTGGTGTTCCCGGTGTCGTCGGCGCTCGGCAGGGCGGGCTGACGCGAATGGATAATCAATCGCGCGATCCCGTCCGCCCCACCGCGCTGTACGAGCCGCTGGCGCCCTATGAGAGCGGCATGCTGGACGCCGGGGACGGCCACCGGATTTATTGGGAGACCTGCGGCAATCCGCTGGGAAAGCCGGCGCTGTTCCTGCACGGCGGCCCGGGCGGCGGCTGTTACGGCGATCACCGGCGGCTGTTCGATCCCGCGCATTACCGCATGGTGCTGTTTGACCAGCGGGGCTGCGGGCGCTCGCAGCCGCTCGGCTCTTTGGAGGCCAACACGACGGCGCATTTGCTGGCCGACATCGAGCTGTTGCGCGGACATCTGCGCATCGACACCTGGCTGCTGCTTGGCGGCTCGTGGGGCGCGACCCTGGCGCTGCTCTATGCGCAGCGCCACAGGGAGAGGGTCAGCGCGCTGGTTTTGCGCGGCGTATTCACCGCGCGGCGGCGCGAGATTGACTGGCTGTACCGGCACGGCGCCTCGGCTTTGTTTCCGGAGGCTTTCGCGGCGTTTGAAGCTTTCATTCCGCCGGACGAGCGGGGCGATCTCATCGGCGCTTATCACCGCCGGCTCACGACAGGCGAACGGGACCCGCAAATCGCCGCGGCGCGCGCCTGGTGTGGCTGGGAGGGCGCGCTGATGACGCTCGCGCCGCGGGCGTCCTATGCGCCCGGCCATGGCGATCAAACCCTGGCGTTGGCGCGCATTGAGGCGCATTATTTCATCAACAACACGTTTTTGCCGGAGGGCGAGATATTCGCCCATGTTGAAAAGCTTGCGGGTCTGCCGGGCGTGATCGTGCAGGGGCGCTACGACGTGGTGACGCCGCCCTCGACCGCGTTCGAGCTGCACACGAAATGGCCGGGGTCGCGCCTCGAAATCGTGGCGGACGCGGGGCACGCCACCAGCGAGCCGGGAACGGTGCGAAAGCTGGTCGAGGCGACGGATTCTTTCCGCTGAGGCGCGTTCGCGCTTGCCAAAGGTCATGAGTCAAAGCTCATGACCTTTGGTATTATTCGGCCGCCGTCGCCGCCCGCGCGCGTTCGATAATGTCCGGCGGGGTGGCGTAAACCCGCCGCACCAGCGCCTGAAGCGCATCGCCGGACATGGCATCGACCTCCAGATTCAGGCGGCGCGCGTCGGCCAGAAAGGCTGGATCGGCGAAGGTTTCCATAAAGGCATTGCGCATCGCGGCGACGCGTTCCCCAGGGACTTCCGGGGCCATCACATAAGGCCGGCCGAAACGCTCCTGGCTGTAAATGAGATCGAGCACGTCGCGCTGATCTTTGGTTTTGGCGAAATCGACAGATTTGGGCACGCCCCAGGCATCGAGGACCGGATGCCCGATGCTGGCCTCCTGCACCAAAACTTTCACCAGTTTCTTCTCAAACCAATCCGGGTGCGCCGCAAGCACGCTCGCCCAGCCGGCGCCGCATTGGCCGTGGATTTCGCCGCGCTCGATGGCGAGCTGCACCTCGCGGTTGCCGGAATAGCCGAGCACGATTTTGAATTTCGCGCCGAGCACGCGGTTCAGCAGCAGCGGAAAATCGCGCGTGGACGCCGCCTCGCCCGATGTGCCGACAATCATTTCGCGCGACAGCGCATCCTCAAAGGTCCGAACGGGAGCATCGGCGCGCACAACGCACACGTACACGTCCGTGTTGGCGTTGCCGATATATTGAAACGCCGCGGGATCGTAACGCACTTTGCGCTTGTCGCCGAGCAGCGGCTCCAGAATATTGCCTGGATGAATGGCGCCCAGCACGGTCCCGTCCCTGGCGCCGGCGCCCATCACATGGAAGGCGGCGGCGGCGCCCGCCGCGCCCGGCATGTTTTGCGCGGCGACCGCGGGATTGCCGGGAATGTGATTGCCGATATGGCGCGCGACGAGCCGGCCATAGGCGTCAAAGCCGCCGCCGGCGGCCGACGCGATGACGAGGGACAGCGTTTTGCCGCGATAGAATTGCGCAGCGGAATCCTGCGCCAAAGCCGGGACCGACAATGCCAGCGCAAGGGCGGGGATTGCAGCGGAATGCCAAGGCGCTTTGCTCATCACGTCCGCTCCGGCCCCGCGCGGAAGCGCCGGGACCAGCCGCCATATTCAATGGCCGCGCGGCAAAATCAATCGGCTTTATCCACCCTGTCCCCCCGCCGCGAAACAGTTATACTGACGCAGGGTCCGGCACGCGCCCTCCCCCATCCGGCTGCCAGGTGATCCATGACCGTTCCCGCGCACACGCACCATTTCGGCCGCTGCGGCTGCGGCGCGGACATAGACGCTGACACCGCCGCGCCCGGCGGAAGGCGGCGCTTTATCGCGGGCGGGCTTGCCGCTCTGGGGCTGGGCGCCGGCCATCCTCTGTCCGCCGCCGCGCAGCCCGCGGCCAATCCGCGGCGCATCGATATCCACCATCATTTCTCGCCGCCTCAATGGATCGCGGCGGTCCGCAACCGCGAGCTGCTTCAGCCCGCCAACGCCAATTGGACCCCCGCGAAATCGCTTGAGGACATGGATCAGGGCGGCGTTGCCAGCGCGATGCTTTCCATCACCAATCCCGGCCTTTGGTTCGGCGACAAGGAGGCAACGCGCGCCATTTCACGCGAGTGCAACGAGTTCGGCGCCAAGCTCGTGCAGCAGCACCCTTCGCGGTTCGGACTTTTCTGCGCGCTGCCGCTGCCGGATGTGGATGCAGCGCTGAAAGAGATCGAATATGCCTTCGACACGCTCAAATGCGACGGCGCGCATTTCATGACGAGCTACGGCGACACTTGGTTCGGCGATCCCGCCTATGAGCCCGTGATGGCCGAGTTGAACCGCCGCAAAGCCGTGGTCCACGTGCATCCGACCGCCGCCAATTGCTGCAAGAATCTGATCAAGGGCATGCCGGCCGGGATCATGGAATACGGCACCGACACGACCCGCGCGCTGATGAGCCTGATGTGGAGCGGCCAGGCGGCGCGCTATCCGGACATACGCTACATCTGGTCGCACGCCGGCGGCACCGCGCCGTTTCTGGCGGGCCGCATTCACCGCGGCTCGCTCGCCATGAAAGACAAAATGCCCCAGGGCGCGATCCCCGAGATGAAGAAATTTTATTACGACACGGCGGGCGCGGCCAATGCCGGCGCCATCGCCTCGCTGCTGCAACTGGTGGGCTCCGCCAATATTCTGTTCGGCACGGATTTTCCGCCGGGCGGCTCCAGCGCCGATGTCGCGAAAGAGCTGGCCGCGCTGAAACTGGGCTTCAGCGAGGCGGATATGCGCGCTATCGACCGCGGCAACGCGGCGCGGCTGATACCAAGGCTTGGCGCGGCGTGAGGCGCGCCCTCACCCCGCTTTGTAATTGCCGTATTTGATCAAATTCGCCTTCTGCCCCGCGTTGCGCGGCGGCAGTTTGAACAATTTATGCGCATTGCCGCCGAGAATGTTGTGGCGGGCCTTGTCCGACAGGAAAGGCAGGTCCCAGATCGTCGAGGGCAGATCGAAATCCCAGTGCGGATAATCGGAGGCGTAGAGCAGCGAGTTTTCCGCGTCCATCATGCGGAAGGTGCATTCCAGCGCGTCCATGTCCTGAATTTCCATGGGCTGCACGGAATAGAACATTTCGCGCATATATTCGGACGGCTTGCGCTTCAGCAGCGGGCACTCCGAGGGGCGCAGCATATATTCGTGGTCGATGCGCTGCATCACAAAGGGAATCCACGACAATCCCGATTCTATCCACATGACCGGCATTTTCGGGAATCGCTCGCACATGCCGTTCACCACCCAGTTGGTGCAGTGAAGGATGTTGTACCAGGAGAAGCCCAGCGCGTGCGCCGACAAAAAGCGGTTGCAGCTTTGGAACGTCGAGTCGCCCCATGACGGGCCCGAATGGAACGACAGGACGAGGCCGCGCTCCTCGATGGCGCGGTAGGTTTTCATATAGGCGTTTTCATAGACACCCATTTTGGGGCGCACGGTCGTCACCATGAAGCCGCCGACTCCCTTGCGGTGGCCGAAAGTCTCAACCATGCGCAGGCAGGCGTCGGGATCGGAAAACGGCAGCGACAGCATGCTGAACATGCGGCCGTTGCTTTCGGGCAAAGCTTTCTCCGTGACCCACCGGTTGTAGGCCCAGCACAGCTCGACCTCCATTTCCTTCTGCGGATGCAGGCCGATGGACAGCATGCCGGTCGGAAAGAGGCAGGAATAGTCGACGCCCATCGCATCCATCCACCGCTCGCCAAGCTGAATGTCGCGATGCGGTCCCTTGTCATCGGTCTTCTCCGATGAGCGCAGCGGATAGCGGGTGACGCGGCCGCCCATGTCCTGATAGCCAAAGCCGCTCGGCGCGACGCTGCCGCGCCCGCCCTTGGCGCGCGAGGCGATGGCGAGCTGCTTCAGCACCTCATTCTCCATAAAGGGGAGAATCTCGCCGAAACTTTCGTTTTCATAATGATGGGAATCGACATCGACGATCAGCACGTCGTCAAATCCCTTGGCGCGTTTCTGCCGCGCCGCGTGCGCCAGCAGTTTAGTGGTATTGAGCTCCTCCACCGGCACCCGCCGGCCGCGGTCCGCTATAAGATCCATGCCCGCAACTCCTGTTTCCAAAATGGCCGCCCAGCCAACTCAAACCGCCGACCAGCTTTGCCACATGCCCAGTTCAAACACCTGCAAATCCACCGCTTTCAACAGCGCGCCGCAGACGATCATCGCATCCGTTCCGGTGACGGACATGCGCCCCTCGACAACCGGATATTTGTCGCCAGCCCCGACATTGGCGCTGTAGAACCTGCACAGCGCCCGCATCAGCGCCTGCACGGCTTGCGGCGTCAGCGCGCCAAGATCGCCCGCCGCCAGCTTTGCCTCCAGCGCCGCCGCCAGCGCCAGCGCCTCGTCCGACGCCGGGTTGGACGGGCGCGTGACGCGGACCGGAGCCGGGATTTTGCGCAGAAGAACAACTTTTTTCGGTTTGACGGCGGCGGGTTTGGTTTTGGCGCCCGCCGCGGCTTTCGGCTTCACGCCATCCATCATCGCTTTGATGAAGTTCGCCTTGTCCTGACCGGACATGCCCGCATCGCTCGCAGCCGCCGCGCGGCGGGGCGCGGGGGTTGAACGCTTCACCCTGGCCGGCTCAGGCGACGACATAAACGTCGTTCCCCCTTGTCACGACATCGTACTTGCGCAGCTTCACTTTCTTGTCCTTGACGTGGCAGCCGGTTTTCATGTCGTATTCATAGCCGTGCCAGGGGCAGACAAAATTCATGTCATTGGTGAAATGCAGGCCCATCGAGGTTTTGTCGGGGCGCAGGCGCTCCTCAACATTGGCGATGGTCAGGCCCTCGCAGGCGGGGCCGCCCTGATGCAGGCAAAAATTCGAATAGGCGTAGAATTCGCCTTCGTGCCGGAACACGCCGATCTCATCCTCGCCGATGCGGAGAATCTGACGGTCGCCGTCGCTGAACTCGGATAATTTTCCGATGAATTGCTCGGCCATTGAAGGCGCTCCTCGCTGAACCCGGCCCGGCGGCGCGGCTTTTCCAACCTATTTATGACCTGGATGCCTGGCGCCGTCCAGGATAATCGCCTTGGGGCAGCCCAAGGATTCAGGCGGGGGCGGCCCGATCACCGAAGCGACCGGGCGTGCTCGCCGCAGGCCGCCAGCAGTTTCGCCGCGACAGTATCGCAAAACGCGGCAATCTCGGTTTCGCGGGAAAACGGCGCGCGCTTGGCGGGCCGCACCAGATAAAGCGTTCGCGTGATGGAGGGCCGGTCGATGCGGCGGGCGGTCAATTCTCCCGACATGAGTTCTTTGGGCGCCAGCGAGAACGGCATGATCGTCGCCCCGCCGCCGCGCGCGACGAGCGCTTTCATGGCGCCGGGGGAGTGAACCTCGAATGCAAAGCGCATGGTCAGCGACAGACGCCCCGCCTGCGCCTGGACAATGGCGCGGATTGCGCCGCGCTCGCCGGCGATGACGAGATCGTGGGCCAGCGCTTCGGTCAGCGAAATGGCCCCTTTGGCCGCCCGCGCGTCCGGAGCGGTCACGAACAGCAGGTCCTCCTCCAGCAAAGCGAGACGCTCCATATCCGCGCGGGCCGGCGCGTCCC
>JANYFM010000035.1 GCA_025362655.1 Hyphomicrobiales bacterium
GCCGGCATGAAGTTTTACCAGGAGATCGCCGCCAGTCCCTCGCTGCTTTTCGACATTCGAAAGTACGTGAGCGACAAGTGGAACGAGCAGAGTAATTTGAATTTGTACGACAACGGGATCACCCACACGCTTATGAGGAACAACATTCCCGGCCGTTGGTCCGGAACGATGAGCTGGAGGGATGGATCGACAAGCGAAGTCGCGGGTGTGAACGCGGAGATGGACGTGACCGGCGCGCGGACGATGGACGAATTGGGAAAGGGGCTTCAGCACATCACTGGTAAGTATCAGTATAAACATCCCCGGGCGGGCTTCACCAGCGGCGAGCTCGAAGGCACCATGACCCACACCAAGAATGCCGACGGGGCCATCGTGCGCACCGACATGGACGTCAATTGGAAGGAAGGCGGCGCATCCGGCCGCGGCTCTCTGGTTTTGTCCGGACTGAGGATGATGTCGGGGCGCTGGGGGCGCGCCGCGTCAAAAGACGACGGCGGCGATTGGCGCTTTACGAAGGCGGGTTGAACGGGCGGGCCCCTCTACTCCGGCTCAATCCCCGCCGCTTTCGCCACCGCTCCCCATTTCGCCATTTCCGCTTTTAGAAGCGCCGCGAATTCGCCGGGCGTGCCGCCGACGGCTTCCGCGCCTTCCAGAGCCAAACGCTCGCGCATGGACGGCGCCTCCAGCACTTTTTTCGCTTCGCGATAGAGCCTGTCGACAATCTCAGGCGGCGTGCCCGCCGGCGCCAGCAGGCCGAACCATTGGATCGCCTCGAACCCCGGCACGCCCGATTCCGCAATCGTCGGAATATCAGGCGCGAAGATTGAGCGGCGCGCGGATGAGATCGCCAGCGCCCGCAGCGCGCCCGCGTCGATCTGCGGCTTGGCCGAGAGAAAATTGACCGACATGCCGGTGATGCGGCCGCCAAGAATATCGATCAGCGCCGGGCCGACGCCGGTGTAGGGCACATGCGTCAGCTCAATGCCGGCCATGGATTGCAGCAGCTCCATGGCCAGATGCGGCTGGGTGCCCAGGCCGGCGGAGCCGTAGGTCAGCGCGCGCGGCGCCTTTTTCGCGGCGGCGATGAAATCCCCAAGGCTGCGAAATGGCAGCGCGGGATCGACAATCAGCACATTGGGTATCGACACCATCTGCGTGATAGGCGCGAAATCGCGGGCGGCGTCATAGGGAAGCTTTTTGAACATCACGTGGTTCATCGCCAGCGTGCTGGCGGAGACCAGCAGCGTGTAGCCGTCGGGCGCGGAATGAGCCGCGTGATCGCTGCCGCGCACATTGCCGGCGCCGGCGCGGTTCTCAACGATGAACTGCCGCCCCATCGATTGCGAGAGATGGCCGGCGAGCAGCCGCGCCACGCTGTCGGTGCCGCCGCCGGGCGCCGAGGCGACGATTATACGCACGACACGCGAGGGATAATCGGCCTGCGCCCGCGCGGCGCCCGGCGCGCATGTCAACGCCAGAACCGCCGCCGCCGCTTGAATGAGCCCGCGCATGAAAGTCTCCGCCGCGTTACTTCGTCTCGGATTTCGAGATGATCTCGCGCACGCGCTGTTTCTGCGCGGGCGTGATGTCGGTGACGACGCTTACGGTTGCCTTACGCGTCGGCTCCGCATCGATGAAATCGATGTAGCGCTGGGTTTTCTCGCCCTCCGCCATCAATTGTGGATCGCTGAGCGCGGATTTGACCGCGGCGCGCAGAATGGCCAGCCGGTCCGGCGCCATGCCAGGGGGCGCAACGAGAATGCGGCCGAGATTCTCCGCCGTCGAATGAAGGTCGAAAACCCATTGCTGATCGGCATCGAGCGCCGCCGCCTCGAAAATCGTCGGCAATTCCGGGAAAAAGCGCGACTTGACGCGTCCCATCGTCGCCAGCGCTTTGTTCTGCCCGGCCTTGACGTAATTATTGGCGGATGTATCGGACACATAAATCATATCCATCTCGCCCTTTGTCACCGCCAACGCCGCCTCGTTGGAGCCGGGATAGCCCATGACAATGCGGCAATCGAGACGCAGGGCCTCGCAGGTGAAGGCGGCGCCGTCCGACAGGCCGTCGATCGGGCCGCTGCCCGACCACATAAAACGGCGCTTCGCGTCCAGCGCCTGTTGCGGGGTCGAAATCGGCGAATTCGGTCCCACCAGCCACACCCATGGAGAGGCGCTGACCGTGCCCAGATGCGAGAGCTTGCCCAAATCAAAGCGCACGCCGGGCTGATCCGTGAGCTGGGAAAATCCCGCGCCGAGGCCATTGACGAGCATGAAGACGAGCCCGTCCGGCGGCGCGGTCATGATGCGGTTGAGCGCGGTGATGCCGCCCGCGCCCGGCTGGTTCTCAATAATGATCGAAGCGCCGAGCGCCTTGCCGATATAGGGCGCGATCATCCGCGCATAAATGTCATAGCCGCCGCCGGGTCCATAGCCGACGATGATGCGGACGGTCTTGCCGCGGTAAAAATCCGCATCCGCGGTTTGCGCCGGGGCCGCCCCATGCGCCAGCGCCAGCGCGAAACCCGCGAGGAGACAATGTTGGACGGGCGATTTCATATGGGTCTCCGGCGGGTGTGGCCCCGCTCCGGCTTTAACCGTTTTCCCGCGCGCCGAAAAGAGCGCCCTTCCCGCTCTGAAATGCAATTGTATTCCGCCGCCGCTCAGGCCATGCTGGGACCGGGTTGCGGCTGGCGGCGCCGGACCACGAGGGAGACGAGCCATGAAAACACCGGCTAAAATTGTTTTGGGCGCTCTGTCATTGTTCGCTCTGGCAAGCTGTCCCGCGGCCGCGCAGACAACCGAATCCTATCCCGCCTGGGCCTACCCCTGGGATCCCGATTTCAAAGTCCCTCCGGCCGTTGACGGACCGCAGCGCCTCGCGGGGAGCGACGCGTCCTTCAACTGGACGCAGGCGCGCGACCTTTTCTTCTCGCCGGACTGGCACCCCGGCGATCACACGCCGATGCCGGCTGTTGTGTCAGCGGGGCGCAAACCGGACGTGCGCGCCTGCGGCTCGTGTCACCGCTCCGAAGGGACCGGCGGCCCTGAAAACGCCGGCCTCGCCGGCCTGCCCGCCGCTTATATCGCGCAGCAGATGGCCGATTTCAAAAGCGGCGCGCGGAAGACTTCCGGTCCCGCGCAGCGAAGCTCTTCCCTGCTGATGACAGCGGCCGCCAAGGCGGCGG
>JANYFM010000057.1 GCA_025362655.1 Hyphomicrobiales bacterium
CGAGCCGCGCAAGGGCGCTATCCGCTAGCGGGAGGCGCGGCGCCGCATCCCTTTGAAATCGTAATCCTGCGGCCGGATTGCAAACCCGGCTGGATTGTGAAGCGCCACCCGCCCGCCCCGGCGATTGACCGAGGCGGCCGATTGGCGGATTTATCCCAGGCGCCGGGCGGAAGCGTCGGGGGGCGCCAAACACGGGATGCGGCCGCATGAGCCGGACAATACACGCGGGCGCAAAGCCCGCCGCCGAAATGACCACGGCGGAGGCAACCGTCGATGCGCTTCTGACCCATGGCATCAATACGGTTTACGCCCTGCCCGGCCTGCACAATGATCCGCTGTTTGACGCGATGCACAGGCAGCGCGGGCGCCTGCGCGTCATTCATCCGCGTCACGAGCAGGCGACCGCCTACATGGCTATGGGCGCGGCTCTCGCCACGGGCAAGCCGCAGGTCTGCGCGGTCGTGCCGGGCCCAGGCCTGCTGAACGCCGGCGCGGCCCTCCTGACGGCCTATGGCACGGGCGCGCCGGTGCTGTGCCTCGCCGGACAAATTCCACAGGCCGATATCGACCGCGGGCATGGGCATTTGCACGAAATACCAGATCAACTTGGCCTTGCCCGCCATTTCACCAAATTCGCCGAACGCATCCGCGCCCCGCACGAGGCGCCGGGGCTGGTCTCCAAAGCGCTGGAAGCGGCAACGTCGGGACGCCAGCGGCCTGTGCTGCTCGAATGCGCCATGGACGCATGGGGCCGGCGCGGCATGGTTGTTCCGGCGCCGGCCCCCGCGCCCCGCGTCAATCCGCCGGTCGATCCCAAGGCCGTGCTGGCGGCTGCAAAACTGCTGGGGGCCGCCAAGCGCCCGCTGATCATCCTTGGCGGGGGCGCGCTCGAAGCCGGCCCCGAAATCACCGCGCTGGCGGAGGCGCTGGAGGCCCCCGCCTGCGCCTTCCGGCGCGGCAAGGGCGCCGTGCCGGCATCGCACCGCCTTAACGTGAATCTGCCCATCGCGCACCGCCTTTGGGCGGAGGCGGATGTGGTGCTGGCCATCGGCACGCGCCTGCACATGCAACAGGGCTCGTGGGGCACGGCGGACGATCTGAAGGTCGTGCGCATCGACATCGATCCCGACGAGCCCGGCCGTTTCAAAAAAGCAGCCGCCGCGCTGATCGGCGATGCCGCTGACTATTGCCGCGCGCTGCTGGCGGAACTGCCGGCGCATAATGGCCCCCGCGCCTCCCGCGCCGGGGAGATCGACGGGCACCGCCGCTGGCTGGCGGAGCGGCTGAAAAGCTTTGAGCCCCAGACCGGCTTCATCAAGGCAATCCGGGCGGCGCTGCCGGCGGATGGAGTTTTTGTCGATGAGGTCACGCAGATCGGTTTCGCCAGCCGGCTGATTTTCGATGTGGAAAGACCGCGCAGCTATCTCTCGCCGGGCTATCAGGACGCGCTGGGCTGGGGACTCGGCACGGCGCTCGGCGCGCAGGCGGCATGCCCGGGCAGGCCGGTGCTGCTGGTGACGGGCGACGGCGGGCTGCTCTATCAGATCGGCGAACTGGCGACGGCGGTGCTGCACAAACTGCCTGTTGTCACCGTTGTCTTCGACAACAGGATGTTCGGCAACGTCAAACGCATCCAGCGGGAGCATTTCGGCGGCCGCCATATCGCGGCGGATCTCGCCAGCCCGGATTTCGTCAAACTGGCCGAAGCCTTCGGGGCGGCGGGCTTTTTCGCGCGCGATGCGCAGGAGCTTGAGGCCGCCATCCGCAAGGCGTTCGACGGCGGGCGGCCCGCGCTGATCCATGTGCCCTGCGGCGAAATGCCGAGCCCGTGGGATATGATCCTGATGCCGCGCGTCCGGTTTTGAAGCTGTTCACGCGCGGGATTTAATTTCTTCCAATATATGCGCGGC
The DNA here is from genome assembly GCA_025362655.1 of Hyphomicrobiales bacterium. Classification (GTDB taxonomy): domain Bacteria; phylum Pseudomonadota; class Alphaproteobacteria; order Rhizobiales; family Beijerinckiaceae; genus Terripilifer. Next base: position 1,911 of record JANYFM010000057.1, read on the forward strand.
CAGCGCGTATCCCGTGGTCATTGAGGTCTTGGGATTATCGGGCGAGGGCGCGCCTGATATGGCCAGGGTGATATCCGCGCAAGCGGAGCGGATAAGAATTTCGTGCGTGTTGCGCGCCGCGGCGGGGTCAGCGATCAGCTTCACGCGGGTTCGCTCAAAGCCGAGGCCTTGCAGCGCAAGCGTCGCCGCCACGTTGGCGTTCTGCGGATAATCGCGCGCCGCATCGCGCGCGCTGCCCTCAAAGAAGCAGAGCGCCTCCGCCATCGCATTTAAATTGATCCGCGATTCGGCCGGCGTGCCGCGCCATGCGGCGGGCGGCTTGCGCGAGGTGTAGATGACTTCGCTCAAGCCCGCGAGCCTGGCGGCGGCGAGTATGTCGAGCCCGCCGATGGCTCCCGCGCAAAGGCAATAGCGCGCGCCGCCGCCCGCCGCGGCGTTATCGAGCGCCGCGCGCAAACCATCGTCCGCCAGCGCGCCCGCCGAGGTCACGATGAGCCCGCGCCCTGAAGCCAGGATCGCCGCGCCATGGGCGGCCAGCGCGGCATGCCCCGCCGCTTCCGCCGCGAAATCCGGCGCGGCCTCCAGAAACGCCGCAAGGCTATCCACCGCGAGACGGCGCTCCGCCAGCGCGGGACCAAAGGAATCCAGCAGCGCTTGGGCGCGCCCGGCGCCGCCGGATTTTGCAAGGCACACAGCCGCATTCAGCGGGCGGTCCAGTCTCTCAGCAAGCACGCCGAGCGTTTGGCGCGCGATCGATCCGTAGCCGATCAGACCGAGAATCACGCGCTGCCTCCCGCCGCGCCGGCGGGCGGGCCGCCGAAACGCTCGGCATAGGGGCCGATGGCGGGCATGTCGATTTCGAGCATGAGCGGACCCGGCGTTTGCAGCGCCGCGTCGAAACGTTCCTTGAAAGCGGAGATTTCGGAAATGCGCTCATGGGCAAGCCCCATGGCGCGCGCCAGCAGGCCGAAATCAGGCGTGTGCAGGCGGCTGTAGGCTTGGCGGTTGCCGTATTGCGCATCCTGAATATTGGCGATGACTCCGTATGCCCTGTCGTTCATCAGCACGAACACGATATTGGACTTCTGCTCCACGGCGGTCGCGAGCTCGCCGATATTGACCATTGCGCCGCCGTCGCCGACGAGCGCAACCGTCTTTTTATGCGGCAGCGCGAATGACGCGCCGACCGCCATCGCAATGCCCTGGCCGATTCCGCCGCCGAGCGCGTGCACGCCCAGATGCGGCGCGGCGAGGCGCACATAGCGGTTGCCGAAAGTCGAATTGGCGATGGTGACATCGCGCACGAAGGGCAGCGCGCGGGAATGAACCGCATCGCGCATGGCGTCCGCCAGCGGCGCATAGGGGCCAAGGCCCCGCGCCACCGCCGCCTCGCCCGCGGTTCTCGCGGCGAGCACGCCGGCGGCAAATTCGGCGTCGCCTCCGAGCTTTGCCGGCAGCCTCTCCAGCAGTCCCTCCAGCGCGAGGCGCGCGTCGCCGTGAACGAAGAGATCGACGGGATAATTGCGCCCGCCCTGCGAGCCGTCGGCGTCTATTTGAACGAGCGGCGCGCCGAGGCGCAGCGCGTTGTTGCGCGTCTCATTGCCGCGCAGGCGCGTGCCCACGGCGATCATCAGATCGCAGCGGTCATAAACAGCCTGCGCGGGAGCCGTCATGTTGTAAGCGCCGAGATTGCGCGGATGATCCTCGCGCGCGACGGCGCGGCCGTTGGCGCTTGTGACCGCGCAAAACCCGCGCTCGACGAGTTCGCCCGCGGCTTCGCGCGCGCCTTTGGCCCCGCCGCCGAGCCAGAGCATCGGGCGCCTGGCTTTGAGAACCATCGCCGCGAGCGCGTCGAGCTGGGCGGGCCCGGGCCGCGTCACCGCCAGCGGCGGCGCGCCGATGAGGCGGGGAACGGCGGCGGTCATGCGTTGCACGTCGACAGGAATTTCAAGGCTCACAGGCCCGGCCGGCGCGGACAAAGCCGCGGATATGGCGGCCTGCAGAACGGGCACCGCCGTGCGCGCCTCCCATATGCGGAAGTAGGCTTTCGAGACGGCCTTCAGCATATCAGGCTGGCGCGGCACATCGTGGATCGCGGCGCGGTCCCGGTCCATGTAGATGGTGTCAAGCTGCGAGGTTATGTGCAGCACGGGCGAGCCCGCCGTCAGCGCCTCGGCCTGCGAGCCCGCCGCATTGCCCGCCGCCGTGCCCGTGCTGGTGATGACGACGCCGAGGGATTGGGACACGCGCGCATAGGCGTCCGCCATGTTCATCGCGCCGGCCTCGCCGCGCGCGGGCACGAACGTGATGCGGCCCTGGCGCAGGATGGCGTCGAGAATGGGCATGTTGTGAATGCTGATGACGCCAAACGCGAATTTGACACCGGCCTCCGCCAGGGCGCGCGCGATGAGATCGCCGGCGGCCTCGTGAATTTGCGCTGCTTCGCTCATCATTGACCTCAAATATAGCGCGACGTTCCGCCGGAGACCTCCAGCGACGCGCCGGTGATGAAACCCGCCGCCGGCGAGCACAAAAAGACAATGGCGCGGGCAACCTCGGCGGGAGAGCCGAGACGCCCGGCGGGTATGTGCTTTGTCGCGGCCAGCGCGGTCATCCATTCCGCCCGGCTCTGGGCCTTTTCCGGCCGCGCCTGAAAGCGCCGCTCCCATTGACCCGAATCAATCAGGCCGAGCACCACGGAGTTAACGCGAATGCCGGGCGCGAACTCGTTCGCCAGCGATTTCACGAGGCTCTGCGCGCCCGCGCGCGCCGCCGACGTGCAAACCATGTAAGGCTCCGGCTGATAGGCGAGCAGCGAGTTGACAGACAGGATGGCGGCGGCATCGCTCTTATCGAGCAGCGGTTTGAACGCGCGCACGGGATAAATCTGGCTGAAGAATTTGAGCTCAAGCTCAGCGCGCCATTGCTCGTCCGTGGTATCGGCGAAGGCGGACATCCGTCCCTCCCCGGCATTGTTGACGAGAACATCGAGCGTGCCGGCCCATTCGCCGACCGCCCGCGCGAAAGCGGAAACATCGGCGTTTGACGTGACATTGCAGACGCGCGCGAGAACGTTTTCCGCGCCGTGTTTTGCGGCGAGCGCGCCCGCCGCGGCGTCAAGCCGGCCGGCATCGCGGCCGCATATCGCCACCCGCGCGCCCTCCGCGAGGAAAAGCCCGGCGGCGGCGAGCCCGATGCCCGAGGTGCCGCCCGTCACGACCGCCGCGCGGCCGGCCAAACCGAGGTCCATCCCCGCCCTCCCGGGATCAGCTTTTGTTGCGTTTGATTTTCGACAGCGGGTGATCCGCCGGATAGCTCGGCGTCTCCGGCTTTGTGCTGCCGATCATGACGCACATCAGCGCCTCCTCGCGGCCCTCATTGACGAGGCCGCGATAGACGCCCGGCGGCACGGAGATAAGATCCCGGTCCGACAGGATGAAATCCTCGCTCTTGCCGAGATGCTCGATCATGATGCGGATGCGCTCGCCGCGCATGACAAAGAACACCTCCTCCGAATCGGTGTGCAGATGCAGCGGGCCCTCGCAGCCGGCGGGCAGAACCATCGTCGAGAATGTGAAGTTTTCCGCGGGAACGGTGTTGGAATCGTGGGCGACGCCGGTGGCGCCGGTGCCGATGTAACGCATCTGGGCGCGGCGGTATTTGGGGTCGTAGTCGGCTTGGAATTTCAGCGCATCCCAGTCGAGCGCGCGGGTTTTGTACCGGGCGACGCGCGTCTCCAGCCATTCGCCGAGGGATTTGCCTTCGGGAATTTTCACGTTCTCGGGAAGAATTTCCGGCATCACACGTTCATTCATGGCGCGCTCCTCGATCGGGGACTGCATAAGGTACCGGGCATGCGATTTTGCTTTTGACAATTCCTACACGGGCGCATAGCCTGTTGCAAATGTGAAATGCTATTTCATATGTAAAACGGCTTGGAGAGTCGGAATGACGGCGGCGGGCGCCACTTTTGCGGACGGAACCAAAGGCGCGGAGGCGATTTTGCTGACGGTCTTTTTGCGCCACGATCAATCGAACAATCTCGACGCGGTGCAGAGCAAGCTGAAAGAAGCGCAATGGTGGACGCGCTTTCCGCCTGAAGGCGTTGATATCGTGTCGTGGCACGTGGCGATGGGTTTTGGACAGATCGTGATTTTGCGCGTGCCGCCCGCGCGTCTCGCGGCGGTCAATGTCGAGCTTGAGCGCTCCGCGTGGGGCGTGTTCCGGACCGAGTGCTTTGCGTCCTACGATTTTCTTCCGGTGCGCGCGGCGATCACCGGGCGCGTTGCGCAAGGAGGCCAATAATGACCGGGCCCTATCTCAATCCGCACCAGACGCGGGACCGCGAGCCCAACGATTATGAAAACATTCTGGGCGACGGCATTGAGCGCGCCTATGCCGCCGGCGCGCATGAGCCGCCGGCGATCTGCGCGCAGCTCAATGACAACGGCGTGCCCGCGCCCGGCGGCGCGGCGTGGACGCCGGAATTGTTTGAGCGCGAAATGAAGCGCCTCGGCGCGTGATCGGGAAAGGAAGCGCCGATGAGCGCCGCAAACGAAATAGACGTTGAAAGCCTGCTTGCCAATGGCCCGCGCAATCAGTGGTACGCGGTCTGCCCGTCCGGTTTCATCGCGCAAAAGCCGGTGTCGCTGCGCCGCTGCGGCTACCGGATGGTTTTCTTGCGCGGCATCGACGGGGCCCTGCACGCGCTGGAGGACCGCTGCCCGCACCGCGGCGTGCCGCTCTCCTGCGGCA
>JANYFM010000092.1 GCA_025362655.1 Hyphomicrobiales bacterium
CCGCTCCCTTCGCAGCCGCCAAATTTGGCCAGCCTGCAAAATTTGGCAACTCGCGGGGGCGGGCGTAGACAAAGCGCGACTTCGCATTTCTCACGATTGAAATTCTCCATGCCCTCACGCGCCGCTCTCAAACTCGTTGACCGCGCCTGCCCCGGCTGCGGGGGAACAGCGCGCGTTGATGCCCACACATTCACCGATCATTCCGTCGTGCGCTGCACGGCCTGCGGCTTCGTCTATCTGCCTGTTGCGGTCGATCCTTCCGTTTTCGCCTCAGGCGATCTCGCCTGGGAGAATGCCAGCGATATCAAGACGGCGCGCCAGCGCAAGGCCAAGCCTCTGCGCGCCCGGCTGGATGCCGCCACCCGTTTTCGCACCAAATTCGCCAAGAAGACGCCGTTTGATTATCTGCGGGCGGCTTTTAAAGGCAAAACGGAGCTGCCCCGCATCGTCGATGTCGGCTGCGGCGCGGGGCATTATCTCGAGACGGCCGCCGGCGATTTCATCCCCTTCGGCATCGATATTTCCGCCGCTCTGGCGCGCGTCGCGAAGGAAAAATTTGCGAGGCGCGGCGGCGATGTCCTGAACCTCTCAAGCCTTGAGGGCCTCGCCGCCTTTCAGGCCGGCAGCATGGACGCGGTGATCCTGCGCTCTTATCTGGAGCATGAGAGCGAGCCCAAACCGCTGCTGGCGATGAGCCATCGCGTGCTGGGGGAGGGCGGTCTCGTCGTCGTCAAAGTGCCCAATTACGCGTCGCTCAACCGCCGCGTCATGGGCAATGGATGGTGCGGCTTCCGCTACCCGGAACATGTCAATTATTTCACACCGGCAAGTCTCGGCCGAATGGCGCGGGAAACGGGTTTCACCATGCGGCAAAGTTTTTTCGACGCGTTGCCGACCAGCGATAATATGTGGGCGGTGCTGACGAAAGCCTGATTTCAAGGGGTATTCCATGATGATCCGCATTTTGCGCGCCGCCGCCGCCAGCCTCCCGCTTTGCGTTTTTGCCGCGCCGGCGCCGGCTCAAACCTATCCCGACCGCCCGGTGAAAATCATCGTCGGGACAGCGCCGGGCGGCGGATTCGATCTGACCGCGCGGCTGCTGGCGCAGGAACTGGGCGAGCGGCTCAAGGGGTCGTTTATTGTCAATAATATCGCTGGCGCCGGTGGCCTCATCGGCACGCGCGCCGCGCTAAAGCCCAGCGATGGCTACACGCTGATAATCGGCGGCCTGAGCAACCTCGTTTGGCACAAGGGCGTGTATCTGAATCCCGGCTACGACGCGGCCACAGATTTCACGCCGATCGGCATTATCTGGGGCAACCCCTATGTGCTGGTCGCGCGCAAGGATTTGCCCGCCTCGACAATTTCGGAGGTGACCGCCGCCGCCAAAGCCGCGCCGGGCAAAATGACCGTGGGATCCGCGGGGCCGGGCACGGGCCAGGATGTGATGGCGCTGATTTACGCGCATCTGGCGGGCGTTGAATTCAATAAAATCAACTACCGCGGCGCGAGCCCGGTTTATACCGATATGATCGGCGGGCGCATCGATATTTTTTTCGATTCCCTGACGACCGCTGTGCCGCAAATCGAAGGCGGCACAGTGAAAGTGATCGCCACCAACGGCGCGCAGCGCAACCCGCGCCTGCCCAATACGCCCACAACGACCGAGGCTGGCATTCCCGGCCTGACGCTGGAGCGCAGCTCATGGTTCGGCCTGTTTGCCCCGGCCGGAACGCCCGCGCCCGTGCTGGAGGCGTTGCGCGGCGCGGTGCGCGATGCCGCATTGTCTCCCGTGTTTCAGGAGCGGTTCCGCGCCATGGGCGGCGAGCCGTTTTACGTTTCCGCCGAAGACGCTGGGGCGCTGATCCTGCGCGAAACCGAGAAGTGGATTCCGCTGATGCGCCAAGCCGGCATTCAGCCGGAATAGACTTTGGGTTCGCGCGGGCGCCCTTTCCCAACCCGGCGTTTTACCCTACACACGCGCCATTCCGCGCCCTTTCGATCCGGCGGCGGCCGCCTTGCGCCGCGCCGCCGGCGAGGCACAAAACCTAAGAGATTTGAGATTAGCCATGCACGCCTACCGATCCCACACCTGCGCCCAGCCCTCCGAGGCCCTGATCGGCGAGGAGGTTCGCCTCTCCGGCTGGTGCCACCGCATCCGCGATCACGGCGGCGTGCTGTTCATCGATCTGCGCGATCATTACGGCCTGACGCAATGCGTCGTTGACCCGGATTCGCCGGGCTTTAAAACCGCCGAGAAACTTCGCTCGGAATGGGTGGTGCGGCTCGACGGCAAATTGCGCCGGCGCCCGGCGGGCACTGAAAATGCCGACATGGCGACCGGCCAGGTCGAGCTTTACGTCACGGGCATTGAGGTTCTGGGCGAGGCGGCGGAATTGCCGCTGCCGGTGTTTGGCGACCAGGATTATCCCGAGGAGACGCGCCTTAAATACCGCTTTCTCGATCTGCGCCGCGAGCGGCTGCACCGCAACATCATGCTGCGGGTGAAAGTGGTGGACTCCATGCGCTCGCGCATGAAGGGCGCCGGCTTCAACGAATTCGCCACGCCCATTCTCACCGCGTCAAGCCCCGAGGGCGCGCGCGATTTTCTCGTGCCGTCGCGCATCCATCCCGGCAAAATGTATGCGCTGCCGCAGGCGCCCCAGCAGTACAAGCAATTGCTGATGATGGCGGGCTTCGACCGCTATTTCCAGATCGCCCCGTGTTTCCGCGACGAGGACCCGCGCGCCGACCGCCTTCCCGGCGAATTCTATCAGCTCGATCTCGAAATGAGCTTTGTCACCCAGGAGGATATTTTCGACGCGGTCGAGCCTGTCATCACAGGGATATTCGAGGAGTTCGGGGCGGGCAAAAAAGTTACGCAAAAATGGCCGCGCATTCCCTATGCCGAGGCCATGCGCAAATACGGGTCGGACAAGCCCGACCTGCGCAACCCCATCGTCATGCAGGATGTCAGCGAACATTTCCGCGGCTCGAATTTCAAAGTCTTCGCGCGCCTGCTGGAACAGCCGAAGAACCAGGTCTGGGCTATCCCCGCTCCGAAGGGCGGTCGTCGCACCTTCTGCGACCGCATGAACTCGTGGGCGCAGGGCGAAGGCCAACCGGGCCTTGGGTATCTGATTTTCGAGCAGGAGGGTCTCGCAGGCAAATTGCTGATTACTGACAAGCCAATGGCGCCTGAGGACATGGAAGCAGAGGCGCGAAAGCGGGGTGAATGGAGCGAAAAGGTCGTGGGGAAAGGCCCTGTGGCAAACAACATCGGCCCCGAGCGGACGGCGGCGA